>DASXFH010000023.1:0-10408 GCA_036489655.1 Acidobacteriaceae bacterium
CCTCGATTTCCTCGCCAACCTTGGAAGCCAATACCCTCTGCTCCGGCAGATCCTGAGGAAGTACGAGCGGCGCTCGCGCGAGCGCCACAAAACTCCGATCGATTATTAGGCCGCCTACTGGACCCCGCCGCTGACGCCGCGTCTGGCCTTCGACCTCGAGAGCGGCCAGATCGCGAAGATGGGCCTGATGCCTCTGGTGTCCATCACCGACCACGACACCATCGCCGCCCCCATGCTGCTGCGCACCGTCGCTTCGGCCCGGCACATCCCCGTTTCTGTGGAATGGAGCGCCCCGTTCGGCGGCGATCAGTCCTTCCATCTCGGCATTCATAACCTGCCCAGCGATACCGGCGCCTCCTGGATGAAGGTCTTCGAGGAGTACACGGCTCATCCGAGTGAAAAGCGGCTCACGGAGATTCTGGCAGCTTTGCACGACCTGCCCAATGTCCTCATCGTCTTCAACCACCCCATGTGGGACCTTTACCTGATCGGCGCAGAAAAGGCCGCCCACCGCGTGCAGGAGTTCCTCACCCAAAACCATGCATTCATCCATGCCCTGGAGCTGAATGGCCTGCGCCACTGGGGCGAGAATCGATCGGTGAAGCGCCTGGCCCAGCAGTGGAACAAGCTGCTCATCTCCGGCGGCGACCGCCACGGGCTTGAGGCGAACGCCAATGTCAACCTGTCGGGCGCGGCTACCTTCACTGAGTTCGTCCATGAGATTCGTTATGAGGATCGCAGCCACGTCCTCTTCCTGCCCCAGTATGCGCAGCCCTGGAAGCACCGCATCCTGGAGTCGACGCTCGATGCGATCCGCGATTATCCGGAGTTCCCGCTCGGTTCCCGAACCTGGGACGAGCGGGTCTGGCATCCCGATTCCGCCGGCGTGGTCCGGCCTTTGAGCGAGCTTTGGCCTGCCGGTGCGGCGCCCGGCTGGATGACAATGATCATCCGCGGCGTCCGCCTCATGGGCAGCCGCCCGGTCTCCGACGGTCTGCGCCTGGCCTGGAGCGAATCCCGTGAGCTGCAGCTGGCCCTCGGGGAAGAAGCGGCCAAATAGATCGGGCCCCTGGCGTTGACTGCTCCGCCTGCTCTCGTGCCCGCCGACGGATCTGCCTCGATCCGGGTCGCGTTTTTTCCTGACTCCTTTCACGAGGTGAACGGTGTGGCGCACACTTCACGCCACTTCGTGGACTTTGCCCGGAGGCGGCAGCTGCCCTTCCTTTGTGTGCGTGCCGGAGATCGACTGAAGCCTCTCGAAACCGAAGGCGCTCTGACCACACTTGAGTTGCCGCGCGGCCTGTTGTCGATTCCCCTCGATAAAGACCTGGGCCTCGATCCGGCATGGGTCCGACACATTCCGAGGGTGGCCCGAACCCTGCGCGCCTTTCGTCCGGATGTCGTGCACATCACCGGCCCCAGCGACGTGGGAGTCGTGGGAGCCCTGCTCGCTGCCTGCTTCAAGGTTTCCCTCGCCGCCTCGTGGCATACCAATCTGCACGAATACGCAGCCACCCGGTCGCACTGGCTCTTCGAGCAGATGGCGGCCCAACAAGCCGCCAGGGGCGCCCGCTGTATTGAATGGGGGACTCTGAACGTTGCCACCATTTTGTATAAGCGCGCCCGTGTTCTCTTTGCGCCGAATCCCGACCTCTGCGCCTTGCTGGAGCGGGAGACTGGCCGCCCCTGTCACCTGATGCAGCGCGGCGTCGATACCCAGCTGTTTTCTCCGAAACATCGCGAACGCAGCGCTTCCGATCCGGATTTCATTCTGGGGTTCGTGGGCCGTCTGAGCGTGGAGAAGAACGTGGCGCTCCTGGCTCGCGTGCAACGGGACTTGGAGAAGCGGGGCATGACAAACTTCCGCTTCCGCATCGTCGGCCAGGGAGCCGAGAAAGCCTGGCTGCGGGAGCACCTGCCGCGCGCCGAGTTCACGGGCGTGTTGCGCGGCGAGGCTCTGGCTCGCGCGTATGCCGGGATGGATGTGTTTGTCTTTCCCTCGCACACCGATACCTTCGGCAACGTCGTGCTGGAGGCGATGGCCTCGGGTGTGCCCGCCGTCGTCACCCCGGACGGCGGGCCTCGTTCGCTGGTGGAGGAAGGACAAACGGGCTGCATTGCCAGAGATGAAGACTTTGCCGCGGCCATCGCCAGGATTCTGGGGGCCCGGGATCAGCACCAGGAAATGCGCGTCGCGGCGCGCGCTTTCGCGGTCAACGCTTCCTGGGACAGTGTTTTCGATAAGATCTATGCGGCGTACGAACCGCTGAGGGCCCATGCTGCCGCAATTGCGCCTGAACGCCGCGTAAGAACCTGCGCCGAGGGTTAGATGGGCGGCGAGAAGTCCAGCCCTGCCTGCTGCGCGGCTCTTTCCGTGGCGGGCAGGTTCAGGTCATCCAGGGGAATCCGTTGCTGGCGGCCGGTCGCGGCTTCATCCAGTACGACCAGATCGCTCGGAGTCAGCACGTAGTTGTGGATGGACTTTGTGTGGCCATCCTTGAAAATCAGCGTGAGCTCCGGTTCGGGTGCGATGGGCGCTGCTGGAGCGGGAGGAGCTGCGTACGCCTGCTGATTCGGGTAGGGCTGCCCTTCGTACCCCGGATACTCCGGACCGTAGCCAGTGTCCGGTGGCGGGGCATTCGGCTGCGGCTGGGCGGTGCCTTGCTCGGCCGCATTCTGGTCGGACTGGTCATCGCTGAAATCCGAGCCGGTGTCGTAGGGCAGCAGTTCCCAGGAACTGCCGTAGACGGGATAAGCGCCGAGGTAACCATAGCCTCCGCCGTATGCTCGGCCCCGCCGGCCACGATCATGGTCGCGATCGCGATCCCCATCGTGCCCGCGGCCTTGCCATCCTTCGCGACCCCGCCATGCTGGCTGGAACGCCGGCGATGCCTGCGGGACAAATCCCGGAACAAAGGCCTGGGAAGAAGCGGGAAAGACGGCGCGACCGGGAGTGTAGATGGCGTGCGGCGCCGCTGTGGCGATTCTTCCGGGAAAGCCCGTGATCGATCCGGAAAAGCCGCGGCTGGAGAAACCGCCCGCGTGCCCGGCGAACCCGCCGTGTTCGGTGAAACCGTGATTCTGGGCGATCGCCGGAGAGCCCGCGATCAGAAATCCTGCTGCAAGACCCGAGATCAGCAAGCCGAAGAGCGATCTGGAATTCTGGGGCCGCATAGAACCCATCCTGTCTCTACTGTTCTTTAGACGCCGCATGGTCGTGTCGAGACTCCCGATCAGGATCAGATCAGCTCCGTGCCCCAGAGGTCGTGGAGATGGAGCACGCCTTCGATCCGCCGGCCCTCGTCGACGACGATCAGCGAGGTAATCTTCTTTTCCTCCATTGTGTGCAGGCCGCGAACGGCTAACTCTCCTGCAGAGATGGTTTTGGGCGATGGATTCATGACGTCGCCAGCAGTCTTGCGCAGGCCGTCCGGGCCGTCGGATTCGAGCAGGCGGCGCAGGTCGCCGTCGCTGATGATCCCGGCCAGTTTACCGTCGCACTCGACCGTGGTCATGCCCAGCTTTTTCCGGGACATGGTGTAGATGACGTCGGTCATCGGCGTGGCGATGCCGACGCGCGGGATGGCTTCCCCGGTGTGCATCAATTGGCGGACGGTGGCGAGGCGCTTGCCCAGCTTGCCGCCGGGGTGGAGCGCGGCAAAGTCTTCGGCACGGAAGCCTTTGCGGAGGGAGACCGCGATGGCCAGAGCGTCGCCGAGGGCCAGCATGGCGGTCGTGGATGCGGTGGGAGCGAGGCCCAGGCCGCAGGCTTCGGCCGGAACGGAGCAGTCGAGGGCGACATCGCTGGCGGTGGCAAGCGTGGAGCGCACGTCGCAAACAAAGGAGATGAGGGCAGTGCCCATGCGCTGCAGGGTGGCCAGGAGGCGCAGGATCTCCTCGGTTTCGCCGCTGGCGGAGAGGGCGATGACCACATCGCCTTCGGTGATCATGCCCAGGTCGCCGTGGACGGCTTCGGCGGGGTGGAGGAAGAGCGCGGGGCTGCCGGTGGAGCTGAGCGTGGCGGCGATCTTCTGGGCGACAATGCCGCTCTTGCCCATGCCGGTGACGACGACGCGGCCGCGCGCCTGTCCACACTCGAGGATGCGATCGACGGCTCGCTCGAAGTCCGAGGCCATGGGACCGTCGAGTCGCCGGGCGAGCGCGAGCAGCGCTTCGGCCTCGATCCGAACGAGCTGGGCCGGAGTGTGGGGGTCGGTCATGGTCTGAAACTCCTGATGCTATCACCGGTCCGCCGCCGAGTTCCCATAGAATAGGGAAAGAGGGACCTGGTTTGCGGCGAAACCTCCTGGTATTGTCGGCGATGGTTGTGGCGCTCGGGCTGATGATCGCAGCGGGCGCGATGAACTACGTCCAGCGACGGCGCGCGGCCGAGGCGCATGCGCAGATGATGAAGATGACGCTGGTGCCGGCCGATGGTTCGGCGGGACCGGACGAGGCGATCACCGAGACGGCGGAAGAAGCCGACCAGGACACGACGGGGATGAACGGCAAGGTTGCGCCGAACTTCACCCTGGAGGATGTCAACGGCAGGAAGGTATCGCTGGCCAGCTATCGCGGACATCCGCTGATTGTGGACTTCTGGGCGACGTGGTGCGGACCGTGCAAGGTGGAGATTCCGTGGTTCGAGAAGCTGCACGACCAGTACGCCGGTCAGGGGCTGGAGATTCTGGGCGTTTCGGCGGATGACCTGGACAAAGACGATCCGGCGAAGCTGTTTACGGAGAAGCGGGACATCGCGGATTTTGTTCAGAAGATGCATATGAATTACCCGGTTCTGATCGATGCCGATTCGATCGCCAACTTTTACGGCGGACTCGATGCGCTTCCGACCACGTTCTTTATCGATAAGAACGGGAAGATTGTGGCTTCGACGATCGGTTTGGCGCCGCGCGATGTGATCGTGGCCGATATCGAGAAGGCGATTCACAGCGGAGCGTCGTCATGAAACGAGCCATTGCGATCGCGGCCTTGCTGACCGGAACGCTGTTGGCGGGCGCGCAGAAGCTGCCGTGGCAAACTTCGGCGAGCATGAAGCCGGCGGACAATCAGCTGGTTCACTTCCTTTATCCGCAGCAGGTGACGCTGGCGGCGGGAAAGGTGCAGACGATCGAGCTGCACTTCCGAATCAATTCCGGGCTGCACATCAACTCGCACGAGCCGCGGCAGAAGAGCCTGATCAAGACCGATCTGATCGCGGCCGAGCCGAACGGGGTGAAGATCAGCGCGGTCGATTTTCCTTCGGGCTCGGACTACGCGTTTCCGCTGGATCCGGCGGACAAGCTGAGCGTCTACACGGGCGACTTCGTGCTGAAGATGCACCTGACGGCTCAGAAGGGGAACCATCTGGTGCAGGGCGCGCTGCGCTATCAGGCGTGCGATACGAATACGTGTTTTCCGCCGCGGAACGCTCCAGTGGCGGTGGACGTGATCGGTCAGTGAAGAGCAGGGTTTGGGTTTAGGGTTTAGCGATCCTGGACCTCGCTTTCGGCGGTTCTCCAAAAAAATCGATTAACTCTTGTTAAGTGTTTTGTTTCTCAACACTTATGCTTTTCCTGGGGCGCCCCCTTAAGTTAAGTGTGTGCAATGAGGCCACTTAGGAGGGGGCTCCTTTATCCTTCCCGCCTCCTGAAACGTCGAAGGGGATTCGCCGCCGAAGCGGAGAATCCCCAGTGCTTTAGTGTGTGCAGGATCGAGGGGGAAAGCAAGAGAAATCGGTGGGTTGGGGGGTACTTAGGTAAGGCGTTCCTCCTCCACGCAAGCCAGCTGCGGACTTGCATAGGCCACCCGCTCTGTCCCCCCACTCAAGCCAACTGCGGGCTTGAATGGGCCACCCAATCTGTTCCCCCACGCAAGGCAGCTGCAGGCTTGCATGGGCCACCCAATTATTTCCTCAGCTCCGAAAAAGGCTGTGACCTGAGTAACTCTTTGGGCATCCATGTTAACGAGACAGTACATCTCTAGTAAGGTTGCACGTTTTTCTCAGGAGACCCGTATGTTGTTTGGCTTGTTTGGAGGGCCCCGCTCCGAGCGTGGGCTTGGTGTGTCGTCTTCATCTTCGTCTTCATCTTTTTATGGTTGGTTGCGCGTCGGCCTGGGGCCGGCGCTTTTGTTTGCTGTGATGTTCGCCTTCCTGGCGCCGGGGGCGCAGGCGCAGTTCAAGGCGTCGCTGCGCGGGACGGTGAGCGATCCATCGGGGGCGGTGATTCCGGGGGCGTCTGTGACGCTGACCAATAAGGATACGAACCAGACGCAGACGGCAACGACGGATCCAAGCGGGATCTACACGTTCAACTCGCTGGGGCCCGCGAATTACAGCCTGATGGTGGCGGCCTCGGGCTTCAGGAGCAAATCGCTGGCGCAGGTGCAGATCACGCCAGAGCAGGCGAACACGATCAACGTGACGATGGAAGTAGGCGCGGCGGCGCAGACGGTGACGGTGACGTCGGTGACCCGCGGGCTGCCGACGGATACGGCGACGCTGAGCGCGACGATCTCCAGCAACCAGATCCAGCACATGCCGTCGTTCAACCGGGATATCTTCCAGCTGGCGCAGCTGACGCCGGGGACATTCGGGGATGCGTCCCAGGGGGCGGGTGGCGGATCGTACGAGTTGCCGGGAAACCAGGGGCCCGGGGGTGCGGGGACCGGGCAGGGCGGCATTTTCCAGACGGAGAACGGGCCGCAAATCCAGACGATGGGCGGGCAGTACGAGACCAACGGGATCAGCATCGACGGCATCAGCACAACGAGCGCGGTATGGGGCGGCGAGTCGGTGATTACGCCCAGCGAAGACTCGGTGCAGGATCTGCATGTCGTTTCGAACGGTTACGACGCGGAGAACGGGCGGTTCAGCGGGGCACAGATCGAGGTGACGACGAAGAGCGGGACGAACCGTGTTCACGGGAGCGCGTTCTTCAAGGCGTCGCGGCCGGGGCTGAATGCTTATCAGCGGTGGAACGGGCTGGGTTCGAATCAGGCACCGACGGGGATTGGGAATGCGGCCCGTGCGGCGTCGCGCGGCGTGCTGCGGAACGAAGAGCGGTTCAATCAGTATGGCGGAAGCCTGGGCGGCCCGCTCTGGAAGAACAAGGTGTTTGGGTTCTTCGCGTACGAGACGGCTCCACTGTCTTCGCTGTCGACGTCGGACGGCTGGTACGAGACTTCGCAGTTCGACAAACTGGCCGGCGTGGGGCCGGTGGCGTCAAAATACCTGGGGTATCCGGGTGAAGGGGTCGCGGCATCCAGCGTCATTCCGGAAACGTGCACTTCTATTGGGCTGACGGAGGGTGTGAACTGCGTGACGACAGGCGGGGGGCTGGACATTGGTTCACCGCTGAAGAGCGCAGCGGGCACGCAGGATCTGACTTATGGGGGGACGCCGACCACTCCAGGCACGGGAGGGGGGCTGGACGGGGTTCCGGATCTGGCTTACTACAGCACGGTGAATCCCACGACCACGTCGCAGTCGCAGTACAACGGGCGGGTGGATGCGAACCTGACGTCGCGGGACCGTCTGACGTTCACGATCTACTGGGTGCCGAAGGACGTGACCAGCTACCAGGGTCCGGCGCGTTCGGCGAATCTGTGGCACCACTCGCAGATCAACGATGCGTTCTCGCTTATCTGGAACCACACTTTTTCGGCGACGCTGCTGAACCAGGCGCGGGCAAATGCGGCGGGCTATCGGTGGAACGAGGTGGCGAGCAATCCGCAGGAGCCGTTTGGGCTGCCGCAGGACAATGTGGACAATATCGGCACCATCGGGCTGAACGGGACCCCGGGGTTCCAGTATTTCGGCGCGCCCGGGCCGACGGATCTGAACCAGTGGACGTACAGCTACAACGATGTGCTGACCAAGGTATGGGGCAGGCAGAACATCAAGGCGGGCGGAGAGCTGACGCGGCTGTACTACCTGAACAACGCGGTGTATGCGGCACGGCCCACATTCGCTTTCCATAACCTGTGGGATTTCGCGAACGACGCGCCTTACACAGAGAGCGGAACCTTCGATCACACGACCGGTATACCGTTCTCAAACCGGGAAGACAATCGCGAGAACCTGTTGGGCTTCTTTGTGCAGGACGACATCAAGCTGCGGCCGAACCTGACGATCAATGCAGGGCTGCGGTGGTCGTACTTCGGGGCATTCACCTCGAAAGAGAACAATCTGGATGTGATGCAGTTCGGGAGCGGGCCCAATCCGCTGACGGGGCTGAATATCAAAGTAGGCAGCGGGCTGTACTCGCCCAGCAAGAGCAACTGGGGACCGCAGATCGGGTTCGACTGGCAGCCGCTGAGCCAGAACGGAAAGGCAGTGATCCGGGGCGGCTTTGGGATCAACTACAACCAGAACGAGATCGCGATTCTGGCGAGCGGGTTCGGCAACCCACCGGCGGCAGTGAGCCCGAACTTCAATTGTCCGTATCCATACACAGCGAATCCGACGTGCGCGGGGACGGGCATTCTGTACGAGACGGCGACGAATATCAAATCCATCTTTGGATATGCGCCCAACCCGGCGACGATCACTGCATTCAGCAGCGCTAACCTGCCGCTGACGGGATCAACGTCAATCAGCGCGTTCGATTCGCACCCGAAGACGATCACGGACTATCACTATTCGCTGGAGGGGGATTACCAGTTGCCGGCCAGCACGGTGGCGACGCTGAGCTACGAAGGAACGCAGACCCGGCACCTGCTGACGCAATACGACTGGCTGGCAGTAGCGGCGCAGCGGGGATTGGCGCTGAATCCAGCCGTCAACAATATCAACTACTTCGACAACGCGGCAAACAGTAACTACAACGCGATGATTGCCACGCTGACGCACAACTTTGCGAACAGCTTCCAGGCGGAGGCGCAGTACACGTGGGGTAAGGCAATGGATGAGCAGTCGGGTCCCTATTACGAGGATCCGTATCCTTATGACGTGCACGCGGCTTATGGGCGCTCGGCCTACAACGTGCAAAACGCGGTGAAGCTCTTCGGGCTGTGGCAGCCGGTATTCTTCCACGGGCACTCGATGGGGGAGAAGATCCTGGGCGGATGGGCGCTGAGCGGGATCTGGAACTGGCACACAGGGTTTCCGTGGGATCCGGTGTATAACACTTCGACGTTGTATTACGGCAGCAGTCCATACTCCCAGTTACGACCGACGGCAAATCTGGGGGGCTATGGAAAGAACCAGTCCAACCGTAATTACATGACGGGGCTGAATCCAAATTTCGGGGGAAATGCGACGACGTATTTTGGGGCGCCGACGTACACGATCGGGCCGGCGTTTCCGGCGACGGTGCCGGGTCCGGCTCCTGGGATCCATCGCGACAGCCTGACAGGGCCGAACTATAACGATCTGGACGGGAGTCTGGCGAAGGACTTCGGCCTGCCGAGCAACCGGATCCTGGGCGAGCATGCGGCGTTCGAGGTGCGGGCGGATGCCTATAACCTGTTCAACAAAACCAATCTGAACACCACGTCGATTGATAATGTGGTGGGCTCGGTTGCGCCGGATGGAACGGTAGGACCGAACGGTGATTTCGGCGTGGCGCGGCAGGCGCTGGCCAGCCGCACGGTGCAACTGCAGGCGCGGTTCAGCTTTTAGAGCGGATCAGAATACTGCCAGGAGGATGTTCCGCTGTGAACATCCTCTTTTTTTTGCGGATTGAAAACAGGTTATGGCCGGAGACGGCGATGTTCGATAATTTTGTGCGGGGAGAATTATGAGACGCTTTGGCATTTTTCTGGCGGTCGTTGCTTTGTCGGCCAGCAGCTGCGTTACGGGTTTGGCGCAGGAGAGCGGCGCGGCGCAGCCGATTGTGGTGGACGCACATGCGACGGGAACGGCGTTTCCGCATTTCTGGGAAGAGATGTTTGGGTCGGGGCGGGCGCATCTGGCAATGCGGCAGAGTTATCGCGACGATCTGGAGCAGGTGCGCAAGGTGACGGACTTCCGGTATGTGCGCTTCCACGCGATTCTGGACGATGAGAACGGGGTGTACAGCGAGGACGCGCAGGGGAACCCGGTCTACAACTGGTCGTATGTGGACCATATCTACGACGGGCTGCTGGCGAAGGGGATCAAGCCGTTTGTGGAGATCAGTTTTATGCCGAAGGCGCTGGCGGCCAAAGTGGTGTATCAGGCGTTCTGGTACAAGCCGATTTCGTCGCCGCCAGCGAGCTACGAAAAGTGGGACGCGCTGATGACGGCGTTTGCGAAACACCTGATCGATCGATACGGCATCGACGAAGTGGCGAGCTGGTATTTCGAGGTGTGGAACGAGCCGAACCTGGACTTCTGGAGCGGGAAGCCGGCGCAGGCGACGTACTTCAAGCTGTACGATCACACGGCGCGGGCGCTGAAGGCGGTGAGCCCGCGGATTCGCGTGGG
>DASXFH010000066.1:0-12919 GCA_036489655.1 Acidobacteriaceae bacterium
AGGGCAGGCGGTGGTGGAACTGGCGCCCAGCCTGACGGCGAAGGTCATCCTCCTGAATGAAATGTTGCGGCAGAAGGTGCGGCCGGTCGACCTCGCCCGAAGAATCGGCACGACGAAACAGGAAGTGAACCGACTGACGGATCTGAAGCACGCGACGAAAATCGATCGCATCGACGCCGCGCTGCGGGCGCTCGGCAAGCGTCTGGTCGTGGACGCGGCCTAGATTATTCATCGTCAGTCCAGCGGCCAGTTCTCCGAGGTGAACGTCGAGGCGGGGAGGCCGGCGGCGTTGTCGAGGTTGTGATTCACCACGCCCATCCATCCATAGCGAACATAGACAGGGTCCTTGAGCTCCGGCGAGGAGACGACCACTGTGTCGCCATCGATACGCGCTTGTGCCGGGATGAAGTGGTGGTCGGCGCCGGCGAGTTCGAAGGCATCGACAGGCTGGCCATGGGAGGTGAGTCCCTGGGCGTGGCTGAACCAGACGCGGAGGGCGGTGCTGCCATCGGGCCGGAGCTCCGCGGTCGCTTCGCGGAAGAGGGGCGAGGCGTAAGGCAGGCTGGATTCGCCGTAGACCATGGTGCGGGCGGCAAGCGCGAGGCGGTGGCCGACGGTCTGCTTGTCCGCAGGGTGGACATTGTCGGCGTTGCCGACGTCGAGGGTGACGGCCATGGCGGTGTTGGCGACGGCGAGGGTGCGGCGCTGGGCGTCGCGGACCCTGCCCCAGTCCTCGGCAGGCGAGCTAAAGCTGGAGATCTGCACGAAGAGGAAGGGGAGATTTCCCTGAGCGAAGTGCATGCGCCAGTCGCCGATGAGGGAAGAAAAGAGAGACTCGTAATAAGGCGCACGGCCGAGTCCGGAGTTGGTTTCGCCCTGATACCAGAGAAAGCCGCGGAGGGTGAGCGGGGTGAAGGGGGCGACCATGCCGTTGTAGAGGGCGGCGGGGATCCAGGAGACTTCGTCGGGGTGCCAGTCGAAGTGAGGCAGCGGCTTTCCGGCGGCACGCGCGGCAGCGGTTTCGGCATTTTCGGCGGCGATGCGGGCTTTGACGTCGGCCTGGAGATTCGCGAATTGCGCGCGGCTGGCGAAGGCGGGCAGCAGCTCGGGGTGTGAGCCGAAGGTATCCATGGAGACCCAGGAATCAGCGGGGGTTCCGCCCCAGGCGGAATCGATGAGGCCGATGGGGACGTTCTCCTTCGCAGAAATCTCACGGCCGAAGAAGTAGGCGACCGCGGAGAAGTTGGCGGCGGTGGCTGGTGTGCAGAGGGTCCAGGTGCCCGGCTGGTCGTTGAGCGGGTAGTCGGAGCTTTTCAGATCCACCAGCAGGAGGCGGATTTTGGGATGCTGGGCGGCGGCGATTTCCTTGTCGGCGTCCTTGATGACGGCGAAACCAGGGAAGCCCTTGAGCGGGATCTGCATGTTGGACTGGCCGGAGGCAAACCAGACATCGCCGACAAGCAGATCGGAGACGGTGACGGCGGGGCCATCGCCGGAAACGGTGAGTGTGTAGGGGCCGCCGGCAGATTCAGGAGCGAGCCAGAGGCTCCACTCTCCGAGGCGGTCGGCGACGGCAGGCACGGTCTGAGCGTGGAAGCGCGCCTGGACGTGCGCGCCAGGCGTGGCCCAGCCCCAGATGTGGATGGGCCGATCGCGCTGGAGGACGGCGTGGTCGCTGATGACGTGGGGGAGGCGGACTTCGGCGCGGGCGACGGCAGACAGCGGCAAACAGCAAAGCAGAGACAGAGCGAGGCGAATAGCTTTCACGGGTCCCCTTCAGCGACAGGACTCGGCGCGAGGGTTACGCCGAGAGATTTGGCGTATCGAGTCTACAACCGGGAAAGCGCGGCAGCCGGTGGAAGATGGAAGCGATCAGTATCCCAGGAAACGGTAGGTGACGCCGAGGCTGAAGCCGTTGGGGGTAAGACCGCTGTTGTGCTGGAGCAGAGAACCTGTAGCGCTGTAGGTGGGAGGACCGGCGAATGAGGGCCAGAACTGATACTCGTAGTCGCCGCGGAGGGAGACGCGGTCGGTCAGGGGAAACTCCAGCGTGCCGCCGGGCGCGAAGGCGAAGTAACTTCCCTGGAGGCTGCCTGCCACCGGGAATCCGGGGGTGGTGATGAGGCCGCCGCCCATGAGCAATTTCACCCATCCGTTCAGACGGTGATAGCGAAAGGCGCGATAGCGGCCGCCGGCCAGATAGTTGGATTCAATCTCGCCGGCCGAGCCGTTCCAGTGCAGCCAGCGAGCTTCGCCTTCGGCTCCCCATTTGGGGGTTACGTTGAAGTCAAAGAAGACGGCGGGCCCAAACAACTGACACTTGAACGGAACGCTGCTCGAACAATCGTAATCCGGGTTGAAGGACGAAAACTCGCCGCCAGCCCAAAGGCTGGAGTTCCCGCCCACGGCGGAACGCGGAGACTGGGCGAATAACCCGGCGGGGACGATCAGCAGCACAAGAAAGATTCCGGCCCGTTGGAGCAAAACTTAGCTCTCCTGAATCCTGAAATTTTGGTTAGCCCGGCTCGTTCTTTCCTAGGAACACACTTGCAGGCCAAAGGATGTGCCGGAAATTTCGATCAAATTCGCTGATTCACGTGCATTTTACGAATTGGCAGGCAACCCATGGGCGTGGCCCATGGAGGGTTTGCACCGAGTTCCAGCATAAAGCGTGCAGCTTCCGCAGCAAAGAGGAAGAAGCCAGGATGAGGCGACGGAGTTGGGGCCTGACCGTGTGGAAAACTCAGCCGGCCGTGCTGCCGAATCTCCAGTGCAACCGGCAGGAAGGCACTTCCTGTCGCCGGAGGACAGGAAAATTGCTATTCTGCCGTCCACGGGGATTAGAGGGTGAAAACCTCACGATTTGAAAATGCGCGGTATCTTCTCTCCAGGCGCAACTGCGCCTGGAGAAAACAAAATGCGCATGCTTCGGAAAATGATCATCGGTGTCGTGGCTCTGACGGCCTTTGGAGCCTTTGCGGTCAACACGCATCACAGCACCATCATCGTCGGCGCGGATCCTACGCCGGTGTGTCCCACGCCCCACTGCACTCACGGAGCCCTCAGGTAAGATCGGCGGCATCATGCCGCGGCTGACCCTCTTCCCCTGGTCGGTCTGGATCGCGATCATCGTTCTGCAGCCCGCTGTGCTCTTGCTCGTCGTGCGCAGCGGGTTGTGGAAACGCTGGCTCTCGCTCACCGTCTTTCTTTCCCTCAAATCGGTTGGTTCGCTGGTGCTGCTGGGCATCTACACGCTGGTTCGGGAGCCGGATGCGCCGTACTTCTACGTCTACTGGTCATTCGGATTTTTCGAGGCGATTGCCGAGATCTGGATGATCATCCAGGTGGGGTGCGCTATGGCGGGCCTGTCCCGCGCCATACGCACCTGGATTGCGCATGCGACCCTGGCCATCGCAGCCGCGACACTGACTGTATTCATCCCCGCCGCTCTCCATTCGCACGCACCTGTGTGGGGAGTTTTGAGCCATTCCGTGCTCGGCCTGAACGAAGGAGTCAATCTGGCCTGGCTGGTGACCTTCGGCGTCGTACTATGCCTGTACGAGTTGTTCGACATCGAGTCTTTCGGCGCGGTGCGCGGCATTGCCGCAGGCTTTGCGCTGATGGCCCTGGGCGCCAGCCTGTGCGGATGGCTCTATGAGTTCACGGGGAAAGTAACGACCATCTCCGGTCTGCAGGACATGTTTTACCTCGTGTCTCTGCTGGTGTGGACCATGGCCACACGGCGGCCTGGGCGGCGGGAGTTTCAGCCCGATCTGGGACCACGGCTGCAGGTCGTCGTCCGCTCGAAGGTGGTGGAAGCTCCGCGCGCGAAGCACTCACGCGCCTGATGCCCAGGTCGCCCCTTCAATGAAACTGATGCGGATGGAGCCGACGACCGGACTTGAACCGGTGACCTGCCGATTACGAATCGGCTGCTCTACCAACTGAGCTACGTCGGCTTTAAAGCGCCCCGGAAAGGAATTCGTTAAGGGCTGAAGTTGATTTTATCGTTCCCGCCGGGGAGCGTAAAGGTGACGATCCGCCTATACTGCAGGCGTGCAGAGTGATCCTGGAAACGAATGGCAGCGGCTCACGGCTCTTTATCAGGAGAAGAGCGACGAGGAGCTGCTGGAGCTGGCGGATGACTTCGGCAACCTGACCGATGTGGCGCGGCAGGTGCTGCGAGATGAGCTGCAACGGCGCGGTATCGCCGGGCCGAAAGCCGCAGCGAAGGCGGACGAGCCGCCAGCGCGCAAAGAGAATGAGAGCCGGCGGCCAGCCTTTGGGGGCTGGAGCCAGGCCATCGCCGAACGGAACAGCGAGCTCCGGAAGAAGAGAGCTCCAGGCGAAAATGCGAAGGAAGATGAACCGGTCGAGTACACGTGGAAGACGCTGCTGTGCACGCGCGACACGCATGAGGAGGCCTGGCAGATCTCCGAGGTGTTGAAGCGCGCGGGCATTGAGAGCTGGATTGAAGCGCCGGAACAGGGCTCGCTCGATCTGACCGGGCCGCGCGTGATTGTAGCGGCGGATGAGCTGGAAGAAGCCCGCGCGATTACGGCGCAGCCAATTCCGCAGGAGATCATCGACCAGTCGAAGGTGCGCGCGGAGGACTTTGTGCCGCCGACGTGTCCGAAATGCGGCGCTGCGGATCCGCTATTGGAAGGAGTAGAGCCCGCGAATATGTGGTTGTGTGAAGTGTGCGGGGCAGAGTGGACCGAAGCGGGAAGCGCAGTGGAAAACACGGGACCGAACCCGATCTGAAGGCTGTGTAAAACGAGAAAAGGCCGCCCGGCAACAGGGCAGCCTTTCCTTCAGGGAGAATAGTTCCAACGGAGGCAAGCCATCAGAACTTTCTGGCGAAATAGTATGAGGCAGTGCAGGGGGTGTCAAGGCAAAATCCGACAGAACCGTATTGCCTTGATATTCAATATGTTGTGAAAGGCGGCTGAATTTCGTGACCTCAGGGTCTATTTCGCCTTTTATTCGCCTATTTGGCGAGTCTTTCCATTTTATGAATCCTATATATCAATGCAAATAATGAGGGTTCATTCATCACATTCAACCGGAGACCGTGCGAGAGCCGAAGATTGGACGCGAAATCGTCCATGGTTCAGCCGCCCAGGTGCAGGGAGATGAACTCCTCTTCCGATACAGCAGAGGCCGGCTTTCCACGCACGCGGCGGTAGAGAGCGCGTCCACCACCGAGGAAAAGCCCGAGAAGAAGGGCCGCGCAGATGAGCACGACGACGAGAACGGTGATGCCTGTGAGCAGGCGATAGAGCTTCACACTCTCGGGCACGTAGCCTTCGGGATGATTGATGGTGACGTAGTCGTTGAACTTCACCTGCTTCAGCAGCGGCACGGCCTGCGCGCGCGGAACGCCGCTCACGATGGCAACCATCGGTCCGGTGCGGCCCGCGGTGAGGCCCAGCGATTTTGGCAGCGCGTCCATGGTCTTCAGGTGGGCGCCGGCAATCTGCGGCGTGGGATACATGATGAGAGTGAGCGTGGCGGCGCCGTAGCGAGCGGTGACGACCTCGGCATCCTGGCCGAAATCAATGTCGCTGGCGGGGATCGCTGAGCCCAGGCGACTCCACGCGGCCGAACCGATGATGTAATGCACGGTCCCGGCACTCAGCTGCGCTTTCGGCAGATAGTTGGGGAGCGACGGCGGGACGGCCTGGGTTCCGGCGGCCTTCGGCAACTCGTCGGCGAGGGCCGAGAGAACGGCGTCTTCCTGCGGGACCGGATGAGCAAAGGTGGCGTCGACCAGGGTTGTGCCGGTCCAGAAGAGATGCCGATCTCCCGAAGCGGAGCCGTCGGCTCCGATCTTGTCGGCGCGCATCTCCGGCTGGCGCAGAAAAGTGAAGGCGCCGTATGCGCCGGTCGCATCCTGAAAACGCCAGGCGCGAATGACGAGGGTGCTGCTTCCCTTCTGATACTGAGCAGAGCTGCGGCCGGAGAGCCCGTATTCCTGCAAAACGGCTGCATCGGCCGGGGCGGGTGCGGGGGCCTGCGGAGCACCGGTTGCCGTCCAGCCATTCAACGCATGCGGCAACACGGGTCCGGAAGGCGCCGGCGCGGCAAAGGCCAGCGTGGTGCAAAGCAAAAAACCGAGGGCGGGGATCCGGGGCATGTGTCTGCTATCGATACTACTGAGACTGACACCGATGCGGGAAAGAAGGTTTCGCGACAGGGAATGCTCTTACTCGGAGCTGTCCGACCGGGAGCCGGCCTGGGCCATGCGAACACCGTTCAGGCTGGATACATAGCGGGCGACGCCGCGGTAGAGGGATTCGGCGATGCGCTCGCGGTAGCGGGACTGGCGCAGCTCGCGAGCGTCGTCAGGATTGGTGAGGAAGGAAATCTCGGCCAGGATCGACGGCATATTGGCGCCGATCAGGACGACGAAGGGAGCCTTCTTGACCCCGCGATCCTTCAGGCCGGGGTTGCCGCGCTCGATGCCGGCGTAGAGGCTCTCGTCCACGTCGTCGGCAAAGGTGCGGGACTCGTTGATCTTGTCCTGGAGGGCAATCTTCTTCACCAGATCGGAGAGCTGATGGATGGACTCATCGGAGGAAGCGTTCTCGCGGGCAGCCACTTCAAGCGCATCGGCGGAGGTAGTGAAGTTGAGGTAGTAGACCTCGACGCCGCGCGCGTCCGTGTCAGGGCTGGAGTTGGCGTGGACGGAGATGAAGAGATCGGCCTGCGCCTGGTTGGCGATGGCGGTGCGCGTCTCGAGCGGGATGAAGGTGTCGTCGCTGCGGGTGTAGATGACGTCGGCGCCGAGGCGATCCTTGAGGAGGCGACCGAGGCGGAGGGCCACATCGAGGACGACATCCTTTTCTTCGAGGCCGCCGGGACCGAGGGTGCCGGAGTCGTGTCCACCATGGCCGGCGTCGATGACGATGCGGTTGATCTTGAGACCGAGGGCGCGAACCATGGAACTGGGCACGCGCGCGCCGGCCGGTTCGGGAGCGGGGATGCCGCGGGCGCCGGCCTCGGCGGGAGGAACGTCATCGCTCAGGGGAACGTCGGGGGACGGCTTGCGGCCGGAGCGGCTGGGCTGTGACGCGGTTTCAGAGACCGAAGCGACAACCGGCGCGGTGGTGGGATGACGGGTGGCGCGGACCTGGTCGGGACGATGGCTGAGGGTCGCAACCTCGGTCAAAGCAGAGGCGCTGTCACCCGAGTCGACGCCGGGGCCTGAGTTGACGGCCGTGGAGCGCGTCGACGGCGCGCCGGACCGGGTCCGTGTCTCGGAAGGCGCGGCGATCGAGGGTGACGCGCGGCTGGCCATTTCGCGCACGGCGGCCATCCGCTGCTTGTCGCCGTGGACATCAATAATGAGGCGCGACGGATTGGAGAGGAAGAAGGCGGAGTAGTCGCTGACGCCAGTGACGTCGAGGACGATGCGCGTAGTGTTGTGCGAGGTCTGAGCCGCGCGGATGCGCGTGAGGAAACCATCGTCGGTGACCTCGACGGGGCGGCCGGTGAGCTCCGGTGAAAGGCGCGTGCCGTGAAGGTCGAAAAAGATGCGATCGGGGTTGGAAACGCGCGCGGCCTGGTAGCGGACCTCCTGCTGCAGGTCGATGGCGACACGGGTGTAATCCGGCGTGGACCAGTGGCGGATTCCGGTGATGAGGGGGATTTTTTCCCGGCGCGGCGGAGGCGGCGCATTCATGGGGAGATCGGCTGAGACCGGCGAGGCGGCGCGATGATCCGATGGCGAGGGAGCAGCGAGTTGCGGAGCCAGATCGTGTTCGTCGAAGCCGGCGGCTGTTTCTGCTGATGGCGTGGTCTCGCGTCGGCTTGCCGGGGTTTCGTCGCGGCGCGGGGTGCGGCTCACTTCCCTTTCCATCGAATGATGCTTGTGGCTGGATCGCTCTTCGTGCTCGATGGCGCGAAGGTCGGTACGGGCCTGGGCAGCGAGGGCATTGCGCGGATAGAGGCCGAGGAAGGCCTTGAAGATGGCTTTGGCCTGTGCGGTTTCGTTCAGATCGCGTTGAAAAATTTCGCCTTCAGTGAGCAGGGCGCTGTAGCGCAGGCGGCTGCTGGGGTATTCGCGGCGGAGAAAGTCGTACTGGCCGATGGCGTCGTGGAGGGCCTTGTCGTCCTGAAAGACGCGGCCTTCTTCGGCGAGCAGATCGGCAACGGCGGCGATGGAATCGTCGGCTCTTGAGGAGGCGGGATTGCCATGGTAGATGGCGCGATAGGCATCGAGGACGCGCTCGTATTGGGCCTTGGTGCGCTCGCGTTCCGGCCGGCCTTCGAGGGCCTCGCGCATCCGCTCGGCATGGGCAAAGGAGGCAGGATGCGCCTGGCTGGCCAACGCGACGGGCAGGGGGATGAGCAGCGCGACAAGGACTGCGGCGCACGGCGTGATCCGAATTCTCCGAGGGGGGCGGGAATTCATGAGGGAAAAGCTCGCGGATCGAAGGGCGCGTTGCATCGGATTGAGGTGACGCGCGGACCCTGTTGCCGCCGAAGACACCCCTGATTATAGGTGCGCATTTGCGGCCTCAGAAGGCGCCGCAACCCACCCAATAGTCACACGAACCCGATTGGTCACGCCGGAGTTGCGGTTGGGTGGGCGGTTATCTTGCGCGTGCGCCGCCCGATCTGAAACACTGGCGTTGCTTTCCTATGGTTCGGCATTTTCTCGTGAAAGGGCGCGTGCAGGGCGTGGGCTTTCGCTGGTTCGTGCATCGCGAAGCGGCGGCCCTGGATCTGCATGGCTGGGTGCGCAATACCGAAGACGGCCACGTGGAAGTGCTGGCCAGGGGGGACGCCGATTCGCTGAGGGAACTGGCGGAGGCGCTCCACAAAGGTTCGCGGGGCAGCCGGGTGGACGCGGTGGTTTCCCACGAGCTGGACGCGAAGGAAGGCGAGAATCTCGGCCCGTTTCAGATTGAAGGAGCCTGGTAACGATGACCCCATGCACGACTGACTGCGAGCCGCTCAAGGCGCTGATCCGCACCATTCCGGATTTTCCCAAGCCCGGGATTTTGTTCTACGACATCACCACCCTGCTGAAGGACCCGAAAGGGTTTGCGATGCTGATCGACGCGCTGGCGCAGTACTACATGGAGAAGGATATCGATCTGGTGCTGGGGATCGAGGCGCGGGGCTTCATCTTTGGGCCGGCGCTCGCGTATCGGCTGAACGCCGGGTTTGTGCCGGTGCGCAAGCCGAGGAAGCTGCCCGGACCGACGGCGCGGGTGACCTATGACCTGGAGTACGGATCGGACACGCTGGAGATCCACCAGGACGCGATCGAGCCGGGGCAGCGGGTAGTGGTAGTCGATGACCTGCTGGCGACCGGCGGCACCATGGAAGCGACCACGCGGCTGGTGCAGCAGCTGGGCGGAAAGATCGCCGGACTCGGCTTCGCCCTCGAGCTGGATTTTCTGAAGGGCCGCGACCGCCTGCAGGACTACGACGTCTTCAGCCTGCTGCACTACGACGAGTAGCGGGAGCCGGTAGCCTGTAGCGGCTGGTCGCCCCACGCTTTGGACGACGCTCGCCGTATACTGCCTCTTGCCTTTTTACCGAGTCAGAGGAGGCGCTCTATGCGCAGGCGGGATTTCTGCAAAATGATCGCGGCGACGGCCGCAGCCACAGCCGTGCCGGAAGTTGCGCTGGGCGCGTCGAGCGCTGTGACGACAGAGGAGCCGGCGAGCGCGACTCCTCAGGCGGCGGAAGCGGGCGCGGCCGGCTTCAACCAATACACGCAGGATTACGCGCAGTTCTGCGCGACGCCCCAGGATCAGCGGACGTTCTACGCGCTGGTCGACGGCAAGATCGTCAGCGAGAAGCTGGACGAGAGCGACTGGAAACCGACAGCATGGGGCGACTCACCGGAGCTGCCGGTCGAGGGCGGCTCGTGGGACGGCGTGCCCATGGTGTCGCCGATTCCAAATCTCGTGGGCGACGGTCCGTACAAGGCAACGTGGGATTCGCTGCTGCAGTACGACGCGCCGGAATGGTACCGCGATGCGAAGTTCGGCATCTGGGCGCACTGGAGCCCGCAGTGCGTCGCCGAAGACGGTGACTGGTACGCGCGCAACATGTACATCGAGGATCAGAAGCAGTACGAATTCCATGTGCAGCATTATGGGCCGCAGTCGCGTTTCGGCTACAAAGACCTGACCGCGCAGTGGACGCTGCTGAACTGGGAGCCGGAAGAGTTGATTGCGCGTTATAAAAAGGCGGGCGCGCGGCTCTTTGTCGCGCTGGCCAATCACCACGACGGCTTCGACGCCTGGAATTCCAAACACCAGCCGTGGAATGCGGTGAACCTGGGACCGCATCGCGACGTGATCGGCACATGGGCGAAGGCGGCGCGCGCTGCAGGACTGCCGCTGGGCGTGACCGTGCACCAGGCACGGAACTGGTGGTGGTTCCAGCCATCGCACGGAGCGGATACAAAGGGTCCGAACGCCGGGGCGCCGTACGACGGCCGCATGACCGAGGCCGAGGGCAAAAACATGTGGTGGCAAGGCTATGATCCGCAGCGGCTCTATGGCGCGAAGCATCCGTTCAATGCCCTGCCGGATATCTCGTTCGTGAAGAATTTTTACGACCGCACCCGCGATCTGGTGGAGCAGCACAATCCCGATCTGCTTTATTTCGATAACCCGCGCTTCCCACTGGGCTGGGGAGGCATGGACATTGGCGCCTTCTACTACAACCACAATCTCCAGACCCACGGCGGCAAGCAGCAGGGCGTCATCAACATCAAGGAAGTGCCGGAACAGTGGCTGAAGACCGTGGTGGCCGATGTGGAACGCGGCATCACCAGCCAGATCGCGGAATACCCCTGGCAGTCCGAGACGTGCATCGGCGACTGGCACTACAACCGCGCGCTTTACGACCAGCCAGGCGAGTACGGAGGGTACCTGCCGCCGCGTGACGTCATTCACTGGATGGTTGACGCAGTCAGCAAGAATGGAACGTTCATCCTGAATATTCCTGGCAAGCCCGACGGAACCATCGACCGCAAAGAGGTTGCGGTGCTGGATCGCATCACCGACTGGATGACGGTGAACGGCGAGGCCCTCTACGCAACGCGGCCATGGAAGATTTACGGCGAGGGTCCGAACGCGATCAAGTCCGGCTCATTCCAGGGCAACAGCATCGCAAAACTGGGCGAGAAGGATATTCGCTTTACGCGCAGCAAAGACGGGAAGACTCTCTACGCGATTGCTCTGGGATGGCCGGCAGGCGAGTTCACCATCGCCGCTCTGGGTACGGCCAGCGAACAAAAGCCGGGCAAGGTGGAGCATGTCGAGCTGCTTGGAACCGGCGAGAAGGTGCGCTGGCATCAGGCCGCCGATGGGCTGCGCGTGACCCTGCCCGCGAGCTACAAGCCGGCCGTGGACTTTGCTGCGGCTCTGAAAATCAGCCTGTAGCGCGTAGCCGGTGGCCCGTAGCGAAAGGCCGGCGGCAAGGCGGTTGACGGCAAGCGGTCTGCGGGTGGCGTCGAAGAGGCGCCGCGAAGAGGTGAAGGCGGCTCTCGAGTAGCGATCAGGGCGTTGCGGGCTCTGCTGTCTGCGCCGGAGGCGGTGGCGGAGGATACAACCGCTCGCCCAGGAGCCGATAACGGTTGCCGTAAAAGATCAGCGCGTAATACCGAATTGCGGTGAACACGGGTCCGAACGCCCCGATCAAGACCAGCATCGCCAGAACAAGCGCGACTCCACCCGATACCGCTGCGAGGAAGATGCCGAGGGCGGCGTGTCCGAAGGCGGCGTGCAGACCGACCGCGACGGCGACACAGGCGAGGATAAAGAGGACCGCCGGGATGATCAGCGCGAGAAGCACACCGATGGCGCCCACAATCGGCAGCACGACCCGGAGCAGCGCGTAAACAAAAAATCCGCCCTTCTCTGCGCGAATGCGGGACCAGGCAGCATGCCAGGCGGAGCCCACGCTCGCGTTCTCCAGGGCGAAGTGCGGCAGCATCAGGTCGCGCAGCAGGATCTGCGCAGCGATGCCGGCCAGAACGAAGAGAAGAAAGATCGGGATTAGCGGCAGGAAGAGCGCGAAGATGGCGCCGAAGCTCGGGTGACCGCCGGCCTTCAGCGTTCGGAAGAGTCCCAGAAATCCGGCGGCAAAGGGCATTAAGACGATGCCCAGCGCCACCAGGAAGCCCAGGTAGACGGCCACGTTGAACCAGAAGAACCGCGTTGCCGGCACGCGATAGAACCGCCATCCAGGACGAATCTCGCGGATGTTGTGCACGAGGCAGTGAAAGTATGCGAAGCGCAACCGCGTGATCAGGTAGTAGATGAAAAGTCCGATGAGGGCGAGCAGAGCGAACATCGCGATGCCGGCGCCAATTTCTATGGGCGTGACGTGGAAGTGAGGCATCGAGGAGAAGTTCGGCGCATGGCGCGAAGAATGACGGCCCGGGAACGAGGAGTTGAAGCTTCCTGCGGAAGTCGCTTCAGTGAGGAGCGCCACCACGCAGAGCTTGAGATAAGTGCCGAGCCGGAAGGGGCGGAAGAGAAAATTCCTGGTCCGCTGGATAGCGGGCGAGATGGCATCGGCGGCTGAGATGGCAGGCATCGAAGGCCCCTTTCGGTGGGAAGTGTACTGCAAAACAGAGCCGCGGCAAGCGAATTCGTTCCGCGCTTGAGGGGTGCGGTCGAAATGGCTGTTCGTCCGCCACCCGAGAAAAACAAGGCCCAGAACTGCACCCTTGACGATATCACAATTTGTGATATATTGATTGCGATTTGCAATACACACAATGAAACTCGGCGAAAAACTCAAATATCTGCGGGAAACCGAAGGCGAACTGCGAGGGCTGGGACGCGCCATCACCCAGCAGGAGATGGTGCGGGCGCTGAGGGCCGAAACCGGCGCGGCGTTCAGCCAGAGCTACCTGTCCCAGATCGAGAGCGGCGCG
>DASXFH010000072.1:0-2519 GCA_036489655.1 Acidobacteriaceae bacterium
CGGCAGCGCCGCAATCTTGCTGATCCCGCTCAGCACGAATGTGAGGCAAGGATGTTCGCCCCCAGCGAAACTCTCCGCAAATAAACTGGGTGGCCCATACAAGCCGTCCGTTGGCTTGTGTGGGGAGAACTCAAAATCCAGAAAGACCTCATCCACAATCAGCGCCAGCCCCCACTCCGCGCACAGCGCCTCCAGCGCCCGCCGCTCTTCCAGCTTCGTGAAGTGTCCCGTGGGATTATTCGGATGCACCAGCGCAATCGCCCGCGTCCGCTCCGTCAACCGCGCCCGCAGGCCCTCCAGATCGATCTGCCATCCGTGGTCGTACACCAGCGGATACGGCACCAAACGCACATCCTCGATCTGCGCCAAAAAATCGAACAGCGGATAGCTCGGCTGCGCGATCAGCACCTCATCGCCCGCATCGCACAGCAGCCGAAAGACCCAACTGTAGGCCTCGCTCGTGCTCGTCGTCAGAAAAATTCGCTCCGGCCCGACGTGCGCCCCGCGCTCCGCGTAATACCGGGTCACCGCCTCCCGCGCCCGCAGCATCCCCCGCGGATCAGGATCGTACTCCAGCGCTGCCCGATCCCCCAGCGCCGCCAGAATCCCCGCCTCGTCGTAATGCAACCCGCACCGCGTCGGATTCGACGCCGTCAGATCCAGCACCTCGAGCCCCAGTTCGCGCCGCGATCGCAAAGCCCGCGCCAGCCGCGTCTCCGCCACATCCCACGCTGTTCTTGCAGAGAACACGCTACTCGTCCTTCACCCCGGCCCACATCCCGCCGTCCTCCGCCGCCGCACCGATCCCTCTCTTCGCCGCCAGCAGATACCGCTCCGTCCCCATGCCCCTGCGCACATTGTCTCGGCCCACGCGCTCCAGCACCGCCTGCTGCGACGTGTGCTTTCCGAACGCCGCCATCTTTTCGTCCGCCAGCGCGCCCAGCTGCAGTTCCAGCGTCCACGGCACCGTCGCCGCCGTCGCCGTCAGCTCCGGCCGATCCCGCACGCTCACAAACGGCGTGCTCGAGTAATACAGCTTCTGCGCCCACCACGTTTCGCCGGTCTCCGGAAACATCTCCGCCCGCCCAGCCCAGTGGAACGCCGCGGTCGTCGCAAGCGACACCGCCGTGTGATCCCGATGCAGATTCACCGATCCATCCGGCCCAAACGTCAGCACCACCTGCGGACGCCACCGCCGGATCCGCTCCACCACCACGCCCACCAGTTCCAGGAAATTCTGCTCCGCCAGCGCTCCATCGGGATAATGCAGCACCTCGCAGCGCGTCACCCCCAGCACCGCGCACGCCGCGTCCAGTTCCGCGCGGCGAGTCCGCCCCAGCTCCTCATCGTCCGAAGCGGTCCCGCGAAAATGCGCCGCCTGCCCGTCGGTAAAGCAAAGAAGGTTCGTCTCCGCACCCGCCCGATGCGCCAAAAGCAGAGCCCCGCCAAAGCCGCCACTCTCATCATCCGGATGCGCCGTCACTACAAGCAGTCGATGAGTCATCTCCTTGAGACTACCTGCAAATCGCACCCAAACGACAAACGCCCCAGCCACCGGCCAGGGCGTCAACTCCAAACTCCAAACTCTGTCTCCCTGCTCCTCCGGCATTTGATCTGTGGCCCGTGGCCTGTGGCCTGCACTCGCTGTCCGCTATACGCTGTCCGCTGCACCCTGCTCCTCCGGCCCTTCCTCCGCCACAAAATCCTCCCACGGCAGCTCTCCCTGCAGCACCGGCGTAAAGCTCCGCCGATGCAGCGCCGACGGCCCCAGCGTCTCGAGCGCCGCGCGATGCTCCGGCGTCGCGTACCCCTTATGCGAAGCCAGCCCGTACCCCGGATACTCCGCATCCAGCTCGCACATCCGCCGATCCCGATACACCTTGGCCACCACCGACGCCGCCGCAATCGAAATGCTCAGCGAATCCCCGTAAATGATCTTCGTCTGCGCGTGCGGCAGATCCAGCCGCAATGCGTCAATCAGCAGATGATCCGGCTGCGGATCCAGCCGCATCACCGCCGCCGCCATCGCCATCCGGCTCGCCTGATAGATGTTGACCCGGTCGATCGTCTCCGCGTCCACTTCCTCCACCGCCACCGCGATCGCGCGATCGCGCACAACGGCCGCCAGCCGCTCACGGTCTTCCTGCAACAGCTGCTTCGAATCCCGCAGCCCGCGAATCCGCGTATCCAGCGGCAGAATCACGGCCGCCGCCACCACCGGCCCAAACAGGCACCCGCGCCCCACCTCATCCACGCCGGCAATCAACACCGCACCCATCGCCCGCGCCAGCTTTTCGTATTTATTCCCGCAGGCCAGCGATCGCAGCATCCGCATCTTGCGCGTGGCCGCTGAAACCTCATCGTCAGGCAGGATCCGCCGTCCGTTCTTTCCCAGCCGCTCCGCTTTGCGAGTCGATGCGCGCCCACCTGGAGAAGCCTCGGGCAGCTTTTGAAAGGATTCCCCTTCAGCCGCGCCGTCGCTCAGACCAGAAACTTCCGCCTCGAGCCGCTGAGGGACG
>DASXFH010000124.1:0-2460 GCA_036489655.1 Acidobacteriaceae bacterium
GCCAACGGCTGCGATAGCGCCCGCGCACATAATCTGACAGCGTTATGTAGCGTTCACGGTGACAGATGGTCCACAGCTTCGGCAACACCAGCATCATCAGCGGATAGGAAAGGACTGCGTATGGTATGGCGAAAAAACCGACCGCTCCACCTCCGTAGAGCGCTGCGGGTACCGCGATGACCGTATAGGCGGTGTAACAATCTCCGCCAATGAGAAACCAGACCGTTAGAGTGCCGAAACGCCGCCCTGCGAGTCCCCACTCCTCCAGGCTGTGCAGGTCTGCGCGTCGCCAGCGCGCCGCGAGAAAGCCTGCCGCCGTCACGATGAGGAAGCAGAGACAGAAGACGACAAGCGCGGTGGTTCGGATCGCCGATGGCATCAGTAGAGTCTGGGGGAGATTGTACGATGCCAGCCAGCGCGCTATCTGCCGCGCATGCGGCCGACGCTGAAGGCGGTTGAGCCGGTGACGGCCAGGGTGAGCAGTGCGACAAGGTAGAGCACGATCACTTCGCCGTGATCGGAGCCGGGCCCTCTGCCGAAGAAGGCGAAGCGATGCACCAGCGCCCAAGCCACCAGGATGTTGCAGAAACAGAAGAGCGCCGCCCAGCGCGTCCAGATGCCGAGGACCAGCAGCAGCGAGCAGACGAAATCCGAAACGAAGGCGATGAAGAACGACGGGTGTGCGCCTATGTGAATAGGGTTGGGAAAATGCGCCAGGAATTGCGCCCAGTGCATCGGCTGCTTCTCCCAGCCATGACGAAGGAAGAGTGTGGCGCCGGTGCCAATGCGCAGAATGGCGAGGCCCGCCTCTCCGCCGCCTGCAGATTGCTTTGCAAATGCCATTGCGTCTCCCTGGAATCTAGTGAAGCAGTCCGCTGCCGCCGGGTGCGTTCCACTCGTCCACCACGACATCGAGGTCGTTCACAATACGGATCGTCGTTTCCACATTGCGCCGTACCTGGGCCCGGTCCTGCCGCGACGCGGTGGGCGATTCTTCAATCGCCACCACGCGGCCATACGGCCACGAAAAATCGGGAATGGCGGAGAGCGCCTCCGGCAGATCCGACATGCGAATTTCCAGCTCCTGTCGGCGGGCGGCAGCCGGGTGCAGCAGGGTGCCGGCATCGAGTGCGCTGCTGGTTTGCAGCGGGTAGATGATACGGAGCGTCAAAGTGTCGCGGTGTACGGTCAGGAATGGATTCTGCCACGCGTCGGTGCTGCGCACGTTTACATAGCGATGCTTCAGGGGCGGCGGAATGTTTTCGAGCGACTCCCGCGCCGTCGCTTCATTCTTCGCCAGAGTGCGCGCCTGCTGCTGCTGCAATTGGCGCGGGGTGGGTGGCTGTGCGCCGCCGGATTGCGCGCTGCGCCGGCAACCCGCGAAGAACAGCAGCGGAAGGACGAAAGTGAAGGCAACGCGTTTTACGTTGGGGCACAAAGAGCGTTGCAAGGGATCGACCGGACAGGCGGGTTGCACCGACTCAGCATATCAATTGCGCGCACCAGGCGCGGCGCTGCGCCGTTAATGAGTTAGCGTCCTCGCCATGCCGGAGCGCGCTTTTCAAGAAAGGCGCGCGTGCCCTCCGCTTTGTCCTCAGTTGCGCAGGCCAGTCCGAAGAGGGATGCTTCCAGTTCCAGCCCAGCCTCGATCGGCAGATCGTATCCGGCCTCCACGGCGCGCAGACAACCGGCCACGGCCAGCGGCGCTTGTTGCGCAATCGCCCGAGCCAGCGTCTCGGCCCGCGGCATCAGTGCCTCCGCCGGCACGACCTCGTCCACCAGGCCGATGCGGAAGGCCTCTTCGGCGTCCACCATGTCGCCGGTCAGCAGGAGCTTCAGTGCGGCGCCCTTGCCCACCAGGCGCGGCAGGCGCTGCGTGCCGCCGTAGCCCGGCAGCAGGCCGAGCTTCACCTCGGGCTGGCCGAGCCGCGCCCGTTCGCTCGCTATACGGATGGTGCAAGCCATCGCCAGTTCGCAGCCTCCGCCCAGTGCGAAGCCCTGGATCGCCGCGATCACCGGCTTGCCGCAGGTCTCAATCCTGCGGAAGACGGCCTGCCCGCGCTGTGCCAGTTGCTGGCCGTCGACGGCTGAGAGCCCCGCCAGCTCGCTGATATCCGCGCCTGCGGCGAAGGCCTTCTCGCCCGCGCCGGTCAGGAGGATGGCGCGCACGCCCGGGTCTTTTGCGAGAGAGGTGAAGACGTCATCCAGCTCGGAGAAGAGCGCGCGGTTGAGTGCATTCATCACCTTGGGGCGGTTGAGCGTCACGACAGCGTACGCGTCGCTCCGTTCCAGCAGCAGGGTCTCGTAGACCATGGCAAAACTCCTCGTGAGGGGATTGTGCGAGCGCAGAACGGGCGAGTGTAGCAGCCCTGCCGGGGCGTTTGCTGGAAGAGGAATGGGAGCGGGCGAATGTTAGATTGGAAAAGAATGATCGGATCTGCCAACAATGATTAAGGGAAT
>DASXFH010000157.1:0-25470 GCA_036489655.1 Acidobacteriaceae bacterium
ACGGCATCCGAAAGATCCGGATAGAAGAGGAGTGGAAGCGCATCCGGGTGGAGTTCGACGCGACTCGTCTGAATAAAGCCACAGTGCTGCAGCTGCTGCGCGGAACCGGGATCGACATTGTCGAAGAGCTGCCGCTGATTCCTCCCCAGGAAGCCCCGCCCGCGGTTGCCGAGACGAAGTAGAAGAGCGGCGCCCCCCTGACCTTCGTACCGTCTCGCCCTCAGATTTCCCTTGCCTTCCCTAACCGCATTTGCCAAGCTGAAGAAGAGGAAGCTCTGGCGCGCAAGCGCTCAGAGCTTTTTGGCTTTTAGAACAAAGGGAAATCGGAGGAGCCCCCTCGCAAGTGATCCGCAATGAATCAACTGCAGCGCAGAGGCCCCCTTGGGGCCGTGCAGGTTGCTGATTGCACACCACTTGCAAAAATGTTGACATTCAAATCGAAGCAAAACTTCGTGCCCAGCACCGCAACCACTCGAATTTCGGTCCGTCGGCCGCATCCGACTCCACAGGAGGAACGATGCGACACAAGCTGCTGGAGAAGAATCCACGGACGTATGCGGTGATCTTCGAGACTGGTGAGGAACTGGCGAGCGGTCTCAGGAAATTTGCTGAGGACGAGAAGCTGGCAGGCTCAAGCTTCCACGCGATCGGAGCCTTCTCCGCCGTACGGCTGGCCTGGTTCGACTGGGAGACCAAGGGGTACATGACCTCGGTGGATTTGCAGGAGCAGGTGGAGCTGGTTTCACTGATCGGGGACGTGGCGCTGAACGACGGCAAACCAACGGTGCACGCGCACGCATGCATCGCGCTACAGGATGGGACGACGCGCGGCGGCCACCTGAAGGAAGCCACGGTGCGGCCGACCTGCGAGGCGGTGCTGACGGAGAGCCCGGAGGCGCTGCAGAAGCAGGTGGACCCGGAGTCGGGGCTGCCGTTGATCAGGGTCTAGCCCGTGGCCGGCAGCTCGTACGTCAGTTGTCGCGGTGCTTGCGCATGTAGACTTCGAATTTCCTGGCGGCGCGGCGGCGCTTCCAGCGGTAGTAGCGATTGCGCAGGCCGTAGACGGATTCCGAGCCGGCAGTGGCAAATCCGCGGCGCGGGGAGAACTTGATGTAGAGGTACCCGAAGAGCGCGCCGCCGAGCTGGGAGAAGGCGAAGATCCTTTCCGCGGAGAAGAGCATGGCCAGCGCGATGAGCATGTAGACGGCCACCAGGTACTTGGCCTTGATCATCATCGGCAGGGGGAACATCATGAATTCCATGTCGGCGTAGAGGACACCAAAGGCGATGAGCAGGCCGAAGATGCCTCCCCAGATACCGATGATGGATCCGCCGGACTGGGGCAGGGCGATGTAGAGGGCGAGGGTGGCAAGGGCGGCGCCGAGGACAGAGACAAAGAACAACTCGCCCATCCAGCGGGCGCCGTGGCTCTGCTCGAGAAATGCGCCCAGGAACCAGAGGGAGAGCAGCTCGAAGGCGGTGTTGAGGATGCCGGCGTGGATGATCCAGTAGGTGCCGAGCTGCCAGATCCAGCCGTGGTGAAGAACGAGGCCGGGATCGAGGGCGAGGACTCCGGCGACTTCCGCGGCAAGGAGGCGGTCCGCGACGCCGAGGATCAGCAAAATGAAATACGCGGCGAGATTCCAAAGGATGAGTTGGCGCGTGAAGCCGCTGAAGCTGGGGAAGCCGAGGATTCCGGAGGAAAGGCGGGGCATCGGGATTATTGTCTCATTGCTGGAGAAGCACGGAGGCAGGAGCCGGAGCGCTTCTGGCGGCGGCGCACCGCTCGGGATGACAGTTCAACGCGGGCTCCGCGGAGCCGGCCAGGGGACGACGGCGGGGCTGCGGTGGCCTTTGGCATCGACGGCGCGGACGCCAAAGATGACGTTGTCTTTGGAGACGGGAATGGTGATGGAGTAATGGCCGCCGGCGTCTGAGTACTTGCCGAGAGAGGCAGAGGCGAGGCGATCCGCGAGGATGGACCGGGTCCAGTCAGCGGCGGCGGTGGGACGCCAGAGGATTTCGTAATGCGTATCGGCGGGCGCACCAGCGGCGGCGTCCCAGGCGATCTCGGTATTGTTGTCGAGACCGTGGGTTGGCGTAACGGGCGCGAACTTCACGTCGATGGGCGGCGGTGGCGCGCTGGCGATGGAGGCCATTGCGGCCCCGTTGAGTCGGGCGACGCGGGCGATGTAATCGAAGTTGTCGTACTGGATGAGGTCACCAAACTGGAGGCCGTTTTCGACACGGACGTTCTGGTGCTGATGGTTGAAGTCCTCGCGCCACTCGGTGAAGCGCACGGCAGGAAAGCCCTCTTTGTTGAAGGAAAAATGGTCGCCGCCGCGCAGGAAGCGATCCAGGCGGAATTCGAGGACGGGCTCGAGACCGGAGGCAATAGGCCGGTCGCTGTAAGGGATGGGCGCATGGGTATAGGTGCGGGCAACGTCGACGATGGCGCGGGCCAGTTCGCGGGAGGGAGAATCGCTGTCGTAGCCGAGGGCCAGATACCTGCGGATTTCTTCGGGCGAGGCGGTGGCGGGCACGTTCTCAGAAAAGACGCGGACAGAGTGGGGATCCTGGAACTTGTCGCCGGGTGTGCGGTTACCGCCGACAATGTCGTTGTTAAGGACGCCTTCGAGCTGCCAGTTGTCCTGTTTGGCGAGTTCGGCGAGATGCCGGCTGCCGAAGAGGCCCTGCTCTTCGCCGGCGACGGCGACGAAGACCAGAGTAGCGGGGAGTTTGACCTTCGACAGCACGCGGGCGCACTCGAGTGAAACCGCAGTGCCGCTGGCATCATCATTAGCACCGGGGGCTTCGCCGTGGGTGTCGAAATTGCTGCTGTCGCGCGAGTCGTAGTGGCCGGTAACGAGGAGCATGCGACCGGACTGGGCAGGATCGCTTCCGCGGAGAATGGCGTAGACGCTGGTGATGGTGGCGGGCTGGGGGATGCGGGCAGCGTAGGGTCCCGTACCGGTCTGCGTGAAGGTGTCCCGGCGGACTTCGAGGCAGCCGTTGCAGGCGGCGGAGATCTGCTGAAACTGCGCGTCGATCCATTCGGCGGCGGCGGTGACGCCGCTGCCGGGGGGCAGGTCTTTGTCCATGCTGGACAGGGTGCTGCGATTGTGGAACGAGACCAGGGTGGCAATCGTATGCTGAATGTGGGCGGGCGCGATCTGTGCGAGGGCACGCTGGATGGAGGGATCGGCGGGCATGGGACGAATGGGAGCGCCGATGGCATCCAGATCGCGGTGCGCGGCATCGGCTGAAGAAGCGTGCCTTTGTGCACTGGCGGCGAGGAGGGCGGAGGGCAGCAGAGCGCAGGCAAAAACGCGGCAGAGCTTCATGACTATTGAGTATGCCCTGGGGACGTACGGATGGCACGCTTGACGCGCAGGGCGATTCTCTTCAAAACTAGCGAAGGCAAGAGACGGGCGCGAGTCAGGAGAGACCCATTCGCAACACGCGATCGGGAAATCATGCAACCTTTTCCTCCGGGCCGCGTCATTCGGATGGATTCTTAATCGTATTACCTACTCCTGGTGGAGGGACTCATGGCCATTTGCCCTGAATGCGAAAGTGCTTTGGACTTTGACGAAGAAGAAGTGGAAGAAGGTGACGTAATCGTTTGCGACGAGTGCGGGACGGAATACGAAATTGTGGCGACTGATCCTCTGGAACTGAGCAAGGTCGAAGAGGGTTACGAGGACGAAGAAGAAGTCGGCGAAGAGGAAGAGGAATAGCGATGAGGCGAAGTGGAGGGGGATCCCGGAGAGGGGCGGGCGCGCGGATGGTGTGGTGTGCGGCGGCGCTGGCTGTGCTGACCGCGCTTCTGCCGGCGGCGGACGCGCAGAATTTCGGACTGAAGAACGTGCAGGGGAAGGTGCTGGACGGGAAAGACGCCCCCATCAACGGGGCGATCGTTTACCTTGAAAACAAGCGCAACAGCGACATCAAGACGTTCATCTCGACGAGCACCGGGAGCTACCGCTTTGCGGACCTGGCGGCGGATACCGACTATTCGCTATGGGCAGCGTACCACGGCAAGAAGAGCGGCCAGAAGACGATCAGTTCGTTCGATACGCGGAAGCAGATCGATGTCGATCTGAAGATCAAGTAGGAGAGAGGGTTTACGGTTTACGGGTGAGGATTAGAAAAGCAAACAAGAACGCCACCCTTGCGGGTGGCGTTTTGTTGTTCCGGGGGGAGATTACTGTTCGCGCTTCCAGTTGACCAGGTCGCCCAGGGTGGTCGTGGAGCTGGAGACGACCGGCTGCTTGTAGGCTTCCACGTCGGCGCGGCTGGCTTCATCGCCGCTGACGGCGCGAATGCTGAGGGCGACTTTCTTCTCTTCCGGGTTCATACGGATGATCTTGAAGTCGCTCTCCTGTCCCTGCTCCAGCTTGAGGGGAGCGCCATGGGCATCGGTGGCTTCCGACACATGGCAGAGGCCCTCGACTCCTTCGGCAATTTCGACGAAGGCGCCAAACTGGGCGGTACGCAGGATCTTGCCCTTCACCACGTCGCCGACGCGATGCTGGGCGAAGAAGGTCTCCCAGACATCGGGCTGCAGCTGCTTGATGCCGAGGGAGAGGCGGCGGTTCTCCGGCTCAACGCCGAGGACAGCAGCCCGCACCTTTTCACCCTTCTTGAGGACTTCGGAGGGATGCTTGACGCGCTTGGTCCAACTGAGATTGCTGACGTGGACCAGGCCGTCGATGCCGTCTTCAATCTCAATGAAGGCGCCGAAGTCGGTAAGGTTGCGAACGCGGCCTTCCACGGTGGAGCCGGTGGGATACTTGTCGGCCAGATGCTCCCATGGATTCTCCATCAGCTGTTTCATGCCGAGGGAGATGCGGCGGTCGGCTGGATTGACGGCGAGGATGACAGTCTCCACCTCGTCGCCGGGCTTGACCAGCTTGGAGGGGTGCTTCATGCGCTTGGACCAGGTCATCTCCGAGACGTGGACCAGGCCTTCAATGCCCTGCTCCAGCTCGACGAAGGCGCCGTAGTCGGTCACGCTGAGAACGCGGCCGCGGACGTGGGCGCCGATGGGATAACGCTCGGCGGCATCGAGCCACGGATCAGGCGTGAGCTGCTTGAAGCCGAGGGAGACGCGCTGCTTCTCCTTGTCGAACTTGAGGACCTTGACCTGGATCTCGTCGGCGACGTTGACGAGGTCGCGGGGATGGGTGAGACGGCCCCAGGACATGTCAGTAATGTGGAGGAGGCCGTCAATGCCGCCGAGGTCGACAAACGCGCCGTAGTCGGTAAGGTTCTTGACGGTGCCGGTGAGGACAGCGCCCTCTTCAAGGTGCTCCAGTGTCAGGGAGCGGCGGGAGGTCTGCTCTTCCTCGAGAATCTCCTTGCGGGAGACGACGACGTTGCCGCGCTTCTTGTTCAGCTTGATGACGCGGACCTGGATGGGCTGACCGATGTAGGCGTCCAGATTGCGGACCGGACGCAGTTCCAGCTGCGATCCGGGCAGGAACGCTTTAATGCCGATATCCACGGTGAGGCCGCCCTTGACGCGACCGACGACGGTGCCGTCCAGGGGGGTCTTCTCGTTGTGCGCCTTCTCCACCGAATCCCACACGCGCAGCCGCTGGGCTTTTTCGTAGCTCAGCAGGTAGCCGCCTTCGGGCTCTTCGCGCTCGATGACGACCTCGATGGCCTCGCCGGGATGGACCTTCGGCTGGCCGGCAAAGTCGGTCACCTGCTCGATGGGGATGAGCCCTTCGGACTTCATGCCGACGTCGACCACGACATGCTTGTCGGTGATCTTGATGACGGTGCCGGCAACGATGGCGGAATCGTCGAAGGCCTGTGCGGCGGCTTCAGCGGCCTGCTCGCGGTCAAAGGACTCCAGAGCGGCGGCGAAGTCTTCCATACTGAGATCGGGCTCGTCGTGGTGCTCGTCGAGATGCTCTTCGGGCGAGACGGGAGCCGCGACCGCTTCAGGCGCAGAGGCTTCGGGGTTGAGGGTGGATTCGGTCGACGGGGCGGATTCCGCCGGGGCTTCAAGCGTTGGGGTTTCCAGTTCGGTGTTCAGAGGAGCGCTCTCGGTTTGTTCAGGATGGGCGACGTGTGCCATAGCAGACAGCTCCGGGATTTACCGGCGGCTCCCGGATTCCGCCCCGCAGCGGGAAATCTGACCGATGCACAATGGCCCGATCTCAGGCTGCAGCTTTCTTCGTCGTCAGCGGCGCGGGCTTGGGACCCGGGCGCGGTTCTCGGCGAAGTTCGGGGATCGTCGCGGCTATTCTGTCCTGAAATCCAGGCGGAGTATCCCATCGGAGACGGTGCGGCGGATGATCGCAACATCGACCTCCAGACTGGAGCATCCGACAGGGCTGGGATGAACAGGAGTGGCGATCGGGGGCCGGCGCAACGAATCCCGAACGGCGCAGACCCTCTGTAAAAACTATAGTGCCGCGATTTGGGTGTGTCAATTGAAGAGGCGTGAAGAAAGCGAGAATCCACGGGACTTTGGTTACCGGAAAAGGGCGCTTCGGTGATCGGCGTCATAGACGACAAAAGAGCGGCCAAAGCCGCTCTTTTGTGATCTGCCGATGCCGGGGAACGAGAGGAACTCGCGCTGCCTGTGAGGGGGCCGCTCTTACTGGGGCGGAGCGGGGGCTGGGTCCTGCGGTGCGCCGCTCGGCTGGGGCGGAGGCGGAGCGCCGTTCGGGCCGATGCCACGATCGTGCCCGGGGCCCCAGTGGTCATGCCGGTCGCCCCGCATCCGATCGCGGTCGCGGTGCTCCCTGCGCATGGTCTTGAGCTTCTGCCACTGCTCGGGCGTCAGCGTTTTGCGCAGATCGAAGAGCATGCGAGCATCGGCCTTTTCCAAATCGGCGCGGGCCTGAGCGACGGCGTCGATCTGGGAGAGGATTTTGGTCTCGTCGGGCTGGTCGGCTTCAATCAAGGGATGCAGCAGCACTTCCTGCTTTTCAAGATTGGCGTTCAGATCGATGAGCTTCAGGCGGTGCTGCAGGAAGATCTGGTCCATCTGCTTCTTCTGCTGGTCGGTGAGGCCGATTTGCTGGGAAAGCTGGGGATCGTTCCACCAGCGGCCGAAATGGCGGTTGTGAAACATGTGCTCCATGGGAGCGGGACCGCCAAAGCCTGGACCACCGGGGCCGGGACCACCGGGGCCAGGACCGTCGGGCCCCTGGGCAAGAGCCGTGCCACACGAGAGAAGGACGGCCAGGGCCGCAACGACATAGGATTTGCTGCGATTCATTGTTTTTTCTCCGATACAGAGGATTGACTGGCCGCCTGGGCGCTGAGAGCGGCGAGGGGCTCGAGCGCGTCAGGCACGGATTCAGAAAGCTGGGTGTCGATCTGGTTCATCAGAACGGTGTCATCGACGGAGGCGCGCGCCGTTGAGGGGTCGGGCACGGGGGTGTTCTCCGGCTGGAGGACGACCGCATGGCTGTGGTGGAGGTGCCCGTAGAGCGGGAACAGAATGCCGGCAGCGAGGGCGGCGCCGAGGGCGGGCCCCAGGAGCAGGCGCAGCCGGAACGGAGGGGCGGAGCGCGGGACGGCCAGGCGCGGCTGCGCGGCGGAGCGCGAGGCGAGGTGCGTCACGGCAGAGCGATACAGGCTGAGCGCTTCGGCCAGCTCGCGGACCTCCTCGCGCGATTCGACGGCTTCGGTTTTTTGGGCTTCATCCCTGCGGAAGTTCATCGTTTTCCTCCAATGCGCTCGCGAACCAGGGCGAGCGCGCGATATAAGTGCGATTTCACCGTGCTCAGGTTCATGTTCAGAGCGTCGGCAATCTCGTCCAGCTCCATCTCCTCGACAAAGCGCAGCGCAAAAACGGTGCGCTGATGCGCCGAAAGCTTGTGCACGGCCTTCCAGACCTCGGCAACCTGGCGGCGTGCCAGGGCGAGACCCTCCGGGGTGCTGCGCCCGTCCGGCAGCCAGTCGCCGATGTCGATGACATCGAGCGCAGAGCCCCGGGTCTTCTGCCAGAAGCGCAGGCTGCGGCTGCGAAGATGGTCACGCATCAGGTTCACGGCAATGCGCGTCAGCCATGTGCTCAGGCTGGAGTCGCCGCGAAACTGATGGCGCGCCGACCAGGCCTTGAGAAAACAGTCCTGGGTGAGCGTCTCCGCAGCATCGCGGTCCGCCAGTGACCCGAGCAGGAAGCGCAGGATGCGCGGCCGATAGACGCGCACCACTTCGTCAAAGTCGGCCAGCTCCAGCATGGCCTGCTCCCGTTTTTCAATGGCGAGGTCGTTGCCCGCGATCTCTTCCATGCGTCGAGATAGACGGGATTTCACGCGGCAAGTTTACCCAGTTGCAGGAAAAAGCGAACGGCGAGATGGGACCTGAGCTGCGGACCGGTCCCGCGGAGGGTTCGGGTCCCGACCGGTTCTGCTACCCTGTCGGCCATGCGGCGTCTGGTGCTGGTGGGCATGTTAATGGGCTGCGCATTCGGCGTGAATGCGTGGGCGATGGGTCCTCTCAACCCGGAGCTGGTGGGCACACAATGGCCGGCGTCCTGGATCGCAAGCCCCTCGGCGGGGGCGAAAGCGCCGGGGGTCTTCTACTTCCGCCGGGAGCTGACGCTGGACCATGTGCCCGATCACTACTGGGTCCACGTGAGCGCCGATAACCGCTTCGTGCTGCACGTGAACGGGAGATATGCGGGCGAAGGGCCGGCGCGCGGCGACCTGTTCCACTGGCGGTTTGAGACGATCGACCTGGCGCCGCTGCTGCACCCCGGCGAAAACGTGGTGGCGGCGGTGGTGTGGAACTTCGGCGAGGAGGCTCCGGTAGCGCAGATGAGCAACCGCACCGGCTTCCTGATGCAGGGCGACTCGGCGGAGGAGGCCGGGGTGAATACCGGGGCGGACTGGCGCGTCCGCGCAGAGCCGGGACGGGGAGCCGTGGCCCACGGCGGCCTCGAGGGCTACTATGCCGCCGGCCCCGCAGAGAGGATCGACGGACGCGTAGTGGACTGGAAGTGGGATCAGCCGGGCGACGATGCGGGCTGGGAGACGCCGGCGCCGATCGGGCGCGCCGCCACCCGCGAGGCGCAGGACGCCGACAACAACTGGGAGCTGGTGCAGGATCCGCTGCCGCCGATGGAGCATCGCCTGGTGGACGCGGGCGCGCCGGTGCGGGTGGAAGGACTGGCAGCTCTGCCCGGGTTTCCCGCCGCTCCGCTGACCATCCCGGCCCATGCGCATGTGGTTCTGCTGCTCGATCATCGGGTGCTCGAGACGGCGTATCCGGAACTGACGGTGAGCGGCGGCCGGGACGCAACCATCACGATGACGTATTCCGAGGCGCTTTACGATGCGCACGGCGACAAGGGGAATCGCAACGAGATTGCGGGGCGGCACATCCACGGCATCACGGACCGCCTGATTGCCGGCGGCGGCGAAAAGCGGGCCTTCGTGCCCCTGTGGTGGCGGACGTGGCGATATCTGCAGATCGATGTGACGACGGAAGATGCGCCGCTCCGGCTGGACTCGCTGCGCGCCTGGTTTTCGGCCTATCCGTTCGACGCGAAGGCGGCGATCCGTGGGGATATTCCACAACTCGATCGCCTGTGGCAGACCGGGTGGCGCACCGCGCGGCTGTGCGCGCACGAAACCTACATGGATGCGCCCTATTGGGAACAGCTGCAGTATGTGGGCGACACGCGCATCCAGGCACTGATCTCGTATGTGATGACCGGGGACAGCCGGCTGGCGCGGCAGGCCATCACCAACATCGACGATTCACGAACACCGGAAGGAATCACCCAGAGCCGGTATCCGTCAGGGCTGCCGCAGTTCATCCCGCCGTTTTCGCTGCTGTGGGTGAGCATGCTGCACGACTACTGGATGTATGTGGACGATCCGGCGCTGGTGCAGGAAACCCTGCCGCACACGCGGACGGTGCTGGACTGGTTTGCGAAGAGAGTGCGTCCGGATGGGTTGCTGGGCAGAATGCGGTGGTGGGAATTCGGCGACTGGACAGCGGATTATCCTGCCGGGGTGCCGCCACAGGAGGCCGATGGCGGCTCCGCGTTTCTCACGCTGCAGTTCATGGAGGCCTTGCAGGACGCGGCGGAGATGGAGGCTCGCTACGGGAGCCCGGAGCGCGTGAGCCAGTACCGGGCGATCATCCGCAAGGCAAAACAAGCGCTGAACAAGGAGAATTGGGATTCGCGGTACGGCCTCTACGCCGACACGCCGGCGAAGAAGAGCTACAGCATCGAGGCCAATATTCTGGCGGTGTGGCTGGATGTGCCGCCGGCGGCGGAGCAGAAGCCAATCCTGCGCCGGCTGCTCGCGGCGAAAAGCGATCAGGCCACGACCGTCGACGGACGGACGGTGCCGCCGCTCTCCCCTCCGACGTATTACTTCCGCTTCTATCTGGCGCGCGCGCTGGACCACGCCGGGATGGGTGACGAGTATGTGAGACAGCTGGGACCCTGGTACGCCATGCTGCGTCTGGGCCTGAGCACGTGGGCGGAGCAACCCGAGCCTACCCGCTCCGACTGCCACGCGTGGAGCGCGAGCCCAAATTACGATCTGCTGACGGTTGTGGCCGGCATCGGCCCGGGATCGCCGGGATTCCGCACGGTGCGGATTGAGCCGCACCTGGGCAATCTGCATCAGCTCGACGCCTCCATGCCGCATACGGACGGCATGATCCACACGGTCTACGCTAACGATGGAGGCCACTGGAAGGCCACGATCACGCTACCCGCAGGGCTGACGGGGAACCTTGTCTGGAAGGGCGCGGTCCAGCCCCTGCATGCGGGAACCCAGGCGCTGACCCTGCCGTAAACAGATTTCGTCCTGGACAACCCGGGTTAGCGCTTGCCGGGGATGGCCGCGGTCCGGCCGGCTAGGTCCTCCGGATGCCAGGACATCACGTTGGCGGGGGGACGGCCGTTCTTCAGTTCGCCGGCCATGAACTTCATGAACGGATCGACGTGGTGAAAGAACTGCTTGTAGCCGGCACACAGATAGTTGAGGCCGGGCTCTCCGTCCGGCGTTTCAAGAAAGCGGTGCTTCGGGCATTCGCCATTGCAGGCAAAGCGCACGTCGCATTCGCGGCAGTAGCGCGGGAGGGTGTCACGCTTGTCCGTGCCGAAGCGGCGCTGCTGGGGTGAGCCGACCAGCGACTCCAGAGACGCGTCCATAATGTTGCCGAGGCGGTGCTCGGGATAGACGTAGTGATCGCACGAATAGAGATCGCCGTTGTGCTCGAGGGCAAGCGCGGCGCCGCAGGTTTCGCGAAAGACACACAGGCTCTGCGGCATGCCGAACCAGCTTTCCAGGGCGACGTCGAAGATCTGAACGAAGGTGCGGGCGACGTCGCGACGAACCCACTCGTCGAAGATCGCGCATAAGAACTCCCCGAACTGCAGAGGCTCGACGGACCACTCCGTGACGTCGGCCGCGTTGCTCGAATTGGGGCTGATGAGGTGGAGCCCGCTGGCGCCCGATGGGCCGGCGGTGCGCTCGACGATGGGAATGAACTGCATGTAGCCGCTGCCGGCTTCGCGCAAGAAGCGGTAAACCTCGAGGGGGTGATACGAATTCCTTCGATGGACAACGGTCAGCGTGTTGAATTCGACGCTGTGCTTTTTCAGATAGCCGATGCCGGACATTACGGCATCGAAGGTCGGGCGGCCGCCTTTGTTCACGCGATAAGCGTCGTGAAGCTCGCGCGGACCGTCAATTGAGACGCCGAGGAGAAAGTGGTTCTCGGCAAAGAATTCGGCCCAGCGGTCGTTGAGAAGGACGCCATTGGTCTGGAAGGCGTTGGCGATGGGGCGGCCGTCGGAGTAGCGCTTCTCCAGCTCGACCACCCTGCGAAAGAAGTCGACGCCTAACAGTGTGGGCTCCCCGCCCTGCCAGGCGAAGGTGATGGACGGAGCGGCCTGGGACTGGATGGTCTGGCGGATATGGGACTCCAACACCTCGCCGGACATGGCCCAGCTGTGCTCGCCTGGGTAGAGGTTTTCCTTTTCCAGGTAGAAGCAGTATTTGCAGTCGAGATTGCAAATCGGCCCGGTGGGCTTGGCCATGATGTGAAACGCAGGATGCTTCATCCGGTTCCCTGCCTTCGTCCAACCTCAGGGTACCGCCCGCACAAAGGCGCCGTCATCCGGTTCTTTGCGATCTGCGGTTTTAGTCAGATACGGACCTGTTCAGTAATTTCTCGTTTATGCTCTCTTGTCGCAAAATGGGGTCAGGGTGTTCATTGGCCAGCCTGATATCTGTCGTGGTTCCCACTTTTAACCGCAAGGTTCTGACCGATCGCGCGGTTGAGTCGGTGACTCCGTCCGATCCGGACAAATTTGAGATTTTGGTTGTCGATGACCAGGGCGATCCGCCCTATGGTTTTTCCGGTGACCGGAACAGTTCCGGCGTCGAGGTCAGGGTCTTACGCACTCGGTCCAACGGCGGACCCGGACTGGCACGAAAGCTGGGGGTTCAGGAAGCCTCATCGGACGTCATTGCTTTTCTCGACTCCGACGATGTCTTTGACTCAAATTGGCCTGACTCCCTGCTTGCAGAAGTGGTCAGGAGCAGTGCTGCGGAGCGGGAGCAGTTATTTATCGTCGGAGATGCGGTCAACGGATCGCGGATCAATCGCAAATTTGCTCAGCTTCTCCCGTTGCTGCCGCACGGCCTGCAGATGACCGGCGCACGTCTGAGCGCGATTCTGTGCAATCCCTTTTATGCGCAGGCTACTGCTGTTTCGAAGAGACTCTGTGTATTCGCCGATGATTTACGTTATTGCGAAGACTATCTCACCAACGTGATGGCTCTTTTTAGTGCCGGAAAATTCGTTGCGTTGCGGCAGACTGCATGCATCATGAATCGTTCACCGGGAACATCAGGCGGGTTATCGGCGAGACAGCGGGAGATGCTGGCCGGGGAATTTCGGGTTCGGATTATGACTCTGCGATCCGGGAGCATTCCCGTTTTTTATCGGATGCTCGTGCCGCTCGGGATGCTCTATCAGGGGATTCGGGCCATGCTGAAGAACGTCGTTGGACTGGGACGCTAGCTCCAGTCTGCCGGAGGGCAGGACGGGAAAGCTTTGCGAGGAGGCGGCTGCGAGGGCAGTATTTTATTGGCGGTCCTGGTCGGGATCGAACCGACGACCTCTTCTATGCCATGGAATAGCTCAAGCCCGCAAGTTATAGACGGCACAATACTTACAAATGGAAGAAACGGCCCAATCGGCTTTATTCGCGGGCAAAATGTGGGGAAGACTTAACCAAGTGGCCAGCGGGCTGGTCGTGTGGAACCAGCTCTCAAAAATCGAAGTTCTTTTCTCCGACGCAGACAATCTTCAACTCCATTCGGTCCGCAGCTTCAGAGAAACTGCAACTGGGTCGAAAAGGCCAGCTACCGCGGCAGAAAAAGGCGGAATGAGGCGGATTAGGGCGGCACTCCGTTGAATCCGACGGACGGATGCTGTTATCGCCGCGGAAGTAGGCCCTTCAACTTCCGCTGGAGCGACCTCGACGAGAATTGCGCTCACGATGCCTCGTCCTTATGGGCGAATAGTACTGCTGACGGTCGGATCGCCGCCGCGATAGACAAGACGAGGACACCTACAGAATTCGGCACGTCGCCTTTCTCAACGTCTGCGTTTCTCCGCCTTCTCCAACTCTTCCAGCATTTCCATCGATTCACTGACTTGTTTATGGAAATACTGTCTCATCAGGGCGAGCACGTCGAGGATCAGCCGATCGCGCACCGAATAGAAAACCTGGTTGCCCGCTTTGCGGGTCACGACGATCTGCCGAGCCCGCAAGACGGCCAGATGCTGGGATAGATTGGCCTGTTCGAGCTTCAGACGCTCCACGAAGCCGCCTGCGGTGATCTCTCCATCCTTCAATTGTTCGAGGATGGCAAGGCGCGTCGGGTGACCGAGAGCCTGAAAAATCTCGGCTTTGAACTGGCGAAGTGAGTCTGGCATACAATCATCATATTCGAAGCTTCGCATATTGCAGTCTGGACATCCCTCCAATCCCAGTCTGATGCCGGGATGCTTTTTTTCTATGGGTTCGGCAATTGTATGTCTTCCCCGGCAGATTTCACTCACGTCCTGAAGCGGGTCGGCAACCGCCTGATGATCGAGTCCACCTGCACGAAATGCGGCGCAGCCGGCCTTGTCTCGCATCATGATGGGACCCTGGCGGAGTGGGAAGAGAGGCACGCCTGCAACGATGGCAAACCTGAATCGCGACCGGAAGCCGATCGGAAGCGGGATGACAGCACGTGAAATTCGGGGAGCCCGAAACAGATCGACGCGGGCATCGCTGTGCTGACTGCCGGCGAAGTTCACCTCATCAGGTAACTATGCTGCTGCTCCGGGATCGTCCCTTTTCCTTTGCGAGTTTGGCCTGGACCCTGGGAAGGAACTCCAGATATCGTTTGGACTTCTCTTCGCGCAGCGAGTCCTCCATCGCCCTGCGATATCCGCCTGTGTAGATCGTGTAAAGAACGGCGAAGGCGCAGCCAACCCCGAAGCCGAAACCCATCGCGAAGCCGATGAATGGCATATAGAAGACTTCCATTTACACCTCCGATACCGATGCCAAAGCCTCGAGGATCCCACTCAGGATAGCCGCCGAAGCCGGTGGACAACCACGAATCGTGTGGTTGACGGGGATCACATCGGCCACGCTGCCGCGACTGGCATAGCTTTTGCCGAAGATGCCGTCGCAGGCGGCACAGTCGCCGACGGCTACAACCAGCTTAGGTTCGGGCATCGCTTCCCAGGTGCGGCGCAGCGGCTCCTCCATGTTGACCGAGACCGCCATGGGGACCACAAATCTCCCTGACATCTCGTAGCTTACGGAGGTGGTCGGGCTTTCCGGCCGCGTCGCTTCCAGTCGGTCAACAACCTGCTGAAGGTCATCCACTGCGCCCTACCGGACTTCGAACCAGGCCATCTCCTTATCAAACCTGAGCTGAACCAGAGTTACATCGTTCGGGCGGGCGACATCGTCCTGAAGGATTCTCAGCTCTCAGCCCTGGGCCTGAAGACGGAAACCAGTCCGAAATCGTGAAGTATCAGGACCTGCTAAACAGAGGACTGCACGTTTCAATCGACGGTACGATTCCTTATAATCCCGACCTGCACGCAAATTGAATGGGCCTGGTCGTTCAAATCCTCATCCGGGGGTACGAATGCAAACGAGCGGCAGACGGGCGCTTCTGATCGCAAACGGCTGGATTCAGGCTGCTGGCATCGTGCTGATCATCGGCTTTCTCATCATGGGTATTCTCGCGTACTACACGTACAGCGATGAGCCGCCCATTCCTGAAATGGTCAAAGCTTCCGATGGTTCCGTGCTCTTCACCCGTGCAGATATCCAGGCCGGACAACAAATTTTTCTGAGCAACGGCCTGATGGAGTACGGTTCGATCTTCGGTCATGGGGCGTACCTCGGTCCCGATTTCACTACGGAGTACCTGCATCGGGCAGCCCTTTCAAGCCTGGAGTTTTACGGAGGTCCGGCATCTGACACGGCGCAGGCGAAGACAATTGCAGACTTTAAGACAAACCGCTACGACGCCGCAAACGGAGTACTGACGTACACCGCCTCTGAGGGCAATGCATTTGAGCAGTGCCGTGCCTATTACGCGTCGTTCTTCGGCAACCCGACATCCCGATTCGGTTTACGTCCTGGCGCGATTCGCGATCCGGAACAAATTCGCAAACTGACCGCTTTCTTCAGCTGGACGGCGTGGGCGGCATCGACTGCCCGCCCTGGCCACCCATATTCGTACACGAACAACTGGCCACCGGAGCCTCTGGTTGGGAATCATGTCACTGCCGACGCGATTGTCTGGAGCATGCTCTCGCTGGCCGCACTTCTCGGCGGGACTGGTTTGCTGCTGGCCGTATTCGGCCGGTGGAATCTCCTCGGCTGGCACGGCCGAGAACAACAAAGCATGTCCTTCCGCGCGCCCGACGAGGTGCAGTTGACCCCGGCGCAGAACGCCTGCGCGTGGTTTTTCTTCGTCATGGCGACTCTGTTTCTGCTTCAAACCCTGTGTGGGGGTGCGGCTGAACACTACCGAGCAGATATACAGAGTTTCTTTGGGATCAATCTTGGCGTTGTGCTTCCATTCAACGTCGTCCGAACCTGGCATGTGCAGCTCTCGATCTTCTGGGTTGCGACCTCATATCTGGCAGCGGGCATTTTCCTCGCACCGATGATCGCCGGCCGCGAACCCCGCGGGCAGAAGCCGCTCGCCTATGCCCTGCTGGGTGCGCTTGCCCTTGTCGTTGTGGGCAGTCTGCTGGGCGAATTCGGGGGCATTCAGGGTCTGATTCACAACTCCTGGTTCGGTGATCAGGGCTTCGAATATCTGGACCTTGGCCGCGTCTGGCAGATCCTTCTTACCGTCGGACTAGTATTTTGGGTCGCGATTCTGTTTCGCGGACTCCGCGGCCGGCTCCGCGCCGAGCACACCGGGAACATGCCCTGGCTCTTCTTCTTTTCGGCCCTGTCCATTCCGGCTTTCTACGGCGTCGGTTTGCTGGCCAATCCGGGTCAGAATTTCACCACCACAGACTTCTGGCGCTTCTGGGTGGTGCATCTCTGGGTGGAAGATTTTCTTGAGCTTTTCACGACCATTCTCGTCGCCTACATTTTCGTGCTGCTCGGTGTGGTTCACGAACGGACCGCCCTGCGCATGATCTATCTGGACGTCATCCTGTACTCGGCCGGCGGTGTCGTGGGCACCATGCACCACGTCTATTTCTCCGGTGAGCCTGCCCTCCACATGGCGCTGGGAGCGTTTTTTTCCGCGGCTGAAGTCATCCCCCTGACGTTTCTCACCGTGGAAGCCTGGAGCTTCCTGCAACTGGGAACGGTCCAGGAGCAAAAATCGGCAACTGCCTTCCCCCACTACTGGGCGGTGATGTTTCTCGCTTCCGTAGGCTTCTGGAACTTTCTCGGCGCTGGGGTCTTCGGATTCCTCATTAATCTGCCGGTGGTCTCCTACTACGAGATTGGCACCGCCCTGACGGCTAATCATGCCCACGCTGCGATGATGGGTGTCTACGGAATGCTGGCTGTCGGTCTGGCCCTCTTTTGTCTGCGTTACATCATTCCGGAGAAGCACTGGTCCGACAAGGCAGCACGGCTCAGCTTCTGGTCACTCAATCTCGGCCTGGCGTGGATGGTCTTTGCCACGCTGTTCCCATTGGGGATTCTGCAGCTGTACCACTCCATTAGTGTGAGCTATTACGATGCCAGGACGCTCAACTACATTGGGAATCGCGCCAACGCGGTACTCGAATGGATGAGGATGCCAGGCGACGTTGTTTTTATCCTGGGAGGCGTGCTGCCGATCCTCTACCTCACGTTTCTCGGTATCCATTACATGCGCAAGGGCACCGCAACGGAGGAGCCCAGGGATATCCTCTTTACCGACGTTGTTGCTGAGCCGGAAGTGCGGTGAGCCATGGCCGGAGTGCCTCTCGAGTTCTTTCTCATGTTGGGCTATGCGATTTCGCTTGCTCTGATCGCTCTCTTGCTGGAGATTGTGGCCCGCTACGCTCACCGGCGGTCGCTGAACATCAGCACGATCGGGTTCACCTACCACGCGAACCGCGACATCTGGCAGTGTCCTCAGGACCAGCATCTCTTCCCGGTGTTTGCGGATCATGCCAAAGGCAGAGTGATCTATCGCGCCCCGGCATCCGCCTGTAACGTTTGTCGAAGCAAGCCAGCCTGCACCGACTCCGACAGCGGACGCACGATTGAGCGCAAGGTGAGCAGCGGGCTGGAGTATGGCATGGAGCGTTTCCATCGAGCCATGTCGATTACCCTGATAATGCTGGCTTGTCTGATTGTGGGTGTGGAGTACTTCCGGGTCGGCGGCCTGTATCCGCGATTGGTGCTTGCCACCGTATTCGCCCTCCTGGGAGCCATCGCAGCGCGCCTTGCCAGGGAGTTGCTCTCACAGTTCAGCCCCCGCTCCGCAGCAACCCAGGCCCCCTCCTCAGGGGTCTCACACGTTACCGAAAGAGGTTTGTTCTGGCGAGGTCGATGATCTCGTCCCCACGTCCGTTGAGAATTGCTCGAATCATATACAGGTTGAAATCGACGATCTGATCGAGCTTAAGAGACGGAGGCATCGCCAGTTCCTGCCGGTTCACAGAGACATCGACCAGCGCCGGACCGTTGTACGCAAAAGCCTGCTCCAGGGCGGGTTGAATCCGCTCGGGATCGTCGACGTGCAGGCCGAGCACGCCGGCTGCTTTGGCGATGCCGGCGAGATCGGGATTGACCAGGTCAGTTCCATGACTTACGAATCCGGTGGCCTTCATCTCCAGTTCGACAAAGCCAAGCGAGCCGTTGTTGAACACGACCATCTTCACCGGCAGGTTCAGTTGCCGCAGAGAGAGGAGGTCGCCCATCAGCATCGAGAAGCCTCCATCGCCCGACAGCGTCACTACCTGTCGCCCTGGGTGGGAGATCTGAGCGCCAATCGCCTGCGGCAATGCGTTGGCCATCGAGCCGTGATTGAACGAACTCAGCAGCCTCCGCTTACCATTCATGGTCAGATAGCGAGCGGCCCAGATCACCGGTGTACCGACATCCACCGTGAAGATTGCGTCCTCTGCCGCGACTTCATTGAGGATTTTCGCCAGATACTGCGGATGGATGGGACGCTGACCCGGCCTCCCGGTCGCCAGGTCGTCGAGGCCTTTGCGCGCATCGCGATAATGGCTAAGACAAATGTCCAGATAGCTGTGGTCGGATTTCTGTGCGATGCGCGGAAGAAGAACAGGCAGTGTTTCCGCGATTCCGCCAACGAGTCCCAAATCGAGGTGGCTGCGCCGGCCGAGTTGCTCCTCGCGCAGATCGATCTGCATCACGCGAGCATTTTTCGGATAGAACTGCTGATATGGAAAGTCGGTGCCCAGCATCAGCAGAGCGTCACAGTTCATCATCGCGTGGTAACCGGAGGAAAAACCCAACAGGCCAGTCATCCCCACGTCGTAGGGATTGTCGTACTCAATGAATTCTTTGCCACGCATCGCATGGACGATCGGGGCCTGCAGCTTGCCAGCCAGAGCCAGGAGAGCATCGTGAGCATCGGCACAGCCGGCTCCAGCAAGAATCGTCACATGCTGGGCCCGGTTCAGTTCCGCTGCAAGCCGGTCGAGTTCCTCTGGGCGAGGAACGATATGGGGCTGCGCGTACGTAAAGTTGACGCGCCGGTCGTCATTCTCGGCCTCCAGCAAGGCTGTGTCGCCGGGGAGCACGACGACGGCCACGCCACGTTTTGAGAGTGCTGTCTGAATGGCGATCTCGAGGGTACGCGGCATCTGCGCCGGATGCGATACCAACTCGCAGTACTGGCTGCATTCCCTGAACAGCAGTTCCGGATGCGTCTCCTGAAAATACGCACTGCCAATCTCCTGCGAGGGGATATGTGCGGCGATCGCAAGGACCGGCACTCTGCTGCGATGAGCGTCGTAGAGGCCGTTGATCAGATGGAGGTTCCCCGGTCCACAGCTTCCGGCGCAAACCGCCAGTCGGCCCGTCAGCGCAGCTTCGGCCCCGGCGGCAAAGGCTGCGGTCTCCTCGTGTCGCACCCCGACCCAGTCGATACCGTTCCGACGCCTGACTGAATCGGTGATCCCGTTGAGCGAATCGCCCGCGACGCCATAAATCCGCTTCACACCCGCCGATGCGAGGACCTCGACGAACAGTTCCGCCACTCTCTTAGCCATCTCTCTGCTCCCTCCGTCAATTCAGCACAAACAAACAGGCATACACGGTCTGTACCGCTCTCAATCCAGGCACTCTTTTCTGGGTAGATGCGGAAGGCATCGGGATGATGCACGTACAAATGTAGAAGCGTGCAGTACGCACAGCCCATTGCCCGCGCTTTCTCAGCCGAGGATACTTAAACCTGGTTGCATCTCGGCAACTGAAAAGCGTGCTGCCGATCCGAAGAGAACGCAGGATGACGCCAACCGAGGTCCGGAAGACCCATAACGGAATCCGGGGGCTGCACTGTGGGAGGTGCGAAATGGCTACAAGTGAAGAGAAAGCAGCGGGCGCTTCACCCCGAACGACGCGAACGGAGATCGCAGCGGGCGAAGTCACTTCCCTGGTTGGGATGGTCGCCTATCAGCCCGGAGCGGTCGTCAGCCGCGCCATCATCTCTCGGACAGCCGGAACGCTGACGCTGTTCGCTTTCGATGAGGGGCAGAGTCTCAGCGAACATACTGCGCCGTTCGATGCGCTGGCGCACGTCCTGGAGGGGAAGGCGGAAATCACGATCGACGGCCAACCTGCTCAACTGAGTGCCGGCGAGGCGATCCTGATGCCGGCCAACCGACCGCATGCCGTGCAGGCGATTTCCCAGTTCAAGATGCTGCTCATCATGATTCGATCGTGAGCGGTAAAGGGGCATGGCAACTTTCGGAGACCAACCATGACTGAAACCGTTGAACGGTGTGGATGCGCTGTGGATGTACCGCTCGCGCTGCCCGGCGAAGGCCAGCGCATTGAACGGATGCAGGGCCATTGGTTGCTGGCGCGTGCCGGCAAACGTGTTCTGCGTCCCGGTGGGCTGGATCTCACGCGGCGGATGCTCGATGCTTTGGCTATCTCCGAGCAGGACAGCGTCGTCGAGTTTGCTCCGGGGCTGGGGGTCACGGCGCGCATGGTGTTGCGCGAGAGTCCCAAGCGATATTGCGCTGTCGAGCGTGATCCGGTGGCAGCGAAGCGCCTTCAGGCGCAACTACCATGGAATCGTGGTCAAGTCGTGCAGGCACGGGCGGAGGACTCGGGATTGCCGGGTGGCTCGGCCACTGTGGTCTACGGCGAGGCGATGCTTAGTATGCAGACCGCCGACCAGAAGGAGCGGATTCTGTCGGAAGCTGTGCGCCTTCTCGCTCCCGGCGGGCGATATGGGATTCATGAACTCTGCCTGCGCCCCGATGACATTTCCGAGGATGAGCGACGTGAGATTGCCTCGGCGATGTCGGGGGAAATTCACGTTGGAGTGCAACCGCTCTGCAAGAGCGAATGGGTGACTTTGCTCGAACGGCACGGGCTGAAACCAATCTGGGCCGGCGAAGCCGCGATGGATCTGCTCGAGCCCCGGAGCGTGCTGCGGGATGAGGGTCTCCGCGGGTGTCTGAGGATTGCGTTCAATCTTGTCCGAGATCCGGTCGTCCGCCGTCGTATTGGGGCAATGCGGAGAGTCTTTTCCAAATACAGAGGGCATATGGGTGTCATTTGCATCGTGGGAGTTCGAGTGTAAAAACCAGCATTCATCTGCTCGTGCCACGCACTCCTTTGCCCTCACTTAGAACGTGCCATCCGCCAGGCGCACAAATACCGCTGCCACAACCCGATCGCACCGGTTACCCATGAAAGGAAATGCCGCTCTGGTCGACGAGCCCACGCGTGACAGCAGCGCCTTCCGAGCCAGCGCCCGTCCGCGATGCAGCCGCACCTTCACGTTCTCCTCTGAGATCTCCAGCGCCTCGGCCGTCTCCGCCGTGCTCAGTTCCTCCACGTCGCGCAGCACCACCACCGTCCGGTACATCGGCGGCAGCGCCAGGATCGTTTCTTCCAGCAATCCGCTCACCTCGCCGTGCAGCCGGCTCTGCTCCGGATCCGGCAGCGTCGTCGCAGGCATCATCGCACTCTCTCCCTCGCCATCCTCCGCCTCCAAAGACGCGAATCGGTTCCGCCGCCGCAGCCGTGCCAGCGCCTCATGTACCGCAATCCGCGTCAGCCATGTCGAAAACGCCGCCCGCCCCGCAAACTGATCCAGATGCTGGAACGCGCGCACATAGGCATCCTGCATCACGTCTTCCGTTTCGTCGTCCTCGCGCAGAATCGCCCGCACGACCCGGTACAGGCGCTGGTTATAACGGCGCATCAGGATCTCGTACAGCGCCGTCTCTCCGGCCAGAACCTGCTCCACGACGCGTTCGTCGCTCCATGCTTCCACCCGCGCAGCTTCCAGCAGTTCCATCCGTTTCTGCCTCACTCTATAGAGTCGCCTGGCTACCGAAGGTTACACCCCTCTGCCTGTAACCTTCTGCGCTCCCGCCACTCCATTACGACAGGAGATACCCTCATGCCAGCCGGAACGATGGACCGCCGCCTCAATACCGCCTGGTGGGCCCTGCGCCTTGCCCTGGGCATAGGCCCCACCCTCGCCGGTCTCGATAAGTACTTCAACCGCCTCACTGACTGGACGATGTACCTCAGCCCCCTCGCCACCAAAGTCGTCCCGTTCAGTCCCTCCACCTTCATGCATATCGTCGGCGTCGTCGAAATCATCGCCGGCATCATCGTCCTCAGCCGCTTCACCCGCATCGGCAGTATTATCGTCGGCCTGTGGCTCCTCGCCATCGTCGCCAATCTCCTGACCACCGGCATGTTCTACGACCTCGCTGTCCGCGACATCGAGATCGCCGTCGGCGCCTTTGCCCTTTCCCAGATCACCGCGTTCCGTGAACGCACACAGATTACCCAGGCCCCGGCCACCGCCCGGAATTCCGAACTGACGACCTCGTAAACCCCAATCCGCTTCTCAAACACGGAGGAATCCATGAAATACGTGATTCGCCTCGCTCTCATCGGGCTGCTGGCTCTGCCCGCCGGTGCGCAAACCTTCAAAAACGTTCCCGTCGTGGACACGAACTGCTCGCGCCGCGTCGCCGCCAATCCCGACAGCCACACCCGCGACTGCGCCCTCAAGTGCGCCGCCAGCGGCTTCGGTATCATCACCAGCGATAACCAATATCTGAAATTCGACGCCGCCGGCAATCAGAAGATCCTCTCCCAGCTCAAATCCAGCAAAGAGACCGACCACCTGCGCGTCAATGTCAGCGGTACCGTCCAGGGAGACACGCTCAAGGTGACTTCCGTCGAACTGCGCTAACCCCTCTGTCCAAAGCGGGCCACGTCCAAACGGAGTGGCCCGCACTAGTACCGCTGCTCCGCATCCGCTCATCCCTCGGCCTCATTCCACGATCTCATCTGTCGCCCAATGACAGCAGGCGATTTGGAAGACCGGTGGCGAACTGACTTGCCGGAGTTCTGGTCCCTCCGTCCGGGTTGAAATCCAACCGGCACAGTTGTGCTATCACTCCGTACATCTGATTCATTGTTTCTGAATGTCGCCCGCTTCAATCTGGATATAGCTGCCACAGAACGAAGCGCTTTGGCGGGATGTCCTTGCGGGCGCAGTTTCTGCACGATCGAAGTCCGGATCGCCGGGTTCGATTGGCAGAGCCGGCTTGTGACTTTAGTTCCTGCCTCACGCCTCTCCTTTGCGGTTAGCTGGAAGAAGAAAGAGGCGGATTATGAAAGCCATCGCGAATCGCAGGTTTCTCTCTTTAATTCTTACGCTATTTCTTGCATCGGCCGGTGCAACGACATTCGCGGCGGATCATGACACGAAGCAGTCGCACCAGGCATCCACAATCCAGGCAGCCGACATTGTGCGGGATCCGGCTGACTTGCCGCCTCCGATCGCAGATCGCCCCGCCGGCGTGGTGCATGTAGTTCTTACCGCCCGGGAGGTCACCGGCGTGCTTGATCCGTCCACTGGCACAACCTATCGTTACTGGACCTTCAATGGGAAGGTTCCGGGACCCTTCATTCGCGTCCGCCAGGGCGACACCGTCGAAGTCACCCTGCAAAACGACAAGAACGACATGATGGTCCATTCCATCGATCTTCATGCGGCCCTTGGGCCGGGCGGCGGCGCGGTTCTCTCGCAGGTACCTCCGGGGCAGTCGAAGACCTTCTCGTTCCAGGCCACAACACCGGGTCTCTTTCTCTACCACTGCGGTACACCGATGGTGGCCGATCACATCGCCAACGGTATGTACGGACTGATTCTGGTCGAACCTGCCGGCGGCCTGCCGCATGTGGATCATGAATATTACGTGATGCAGGGGGAGATCTATACGAGCGCTCCCAAAGGAAAACCCGGCATGCAGCAATTCAGCGAGCAGAGTCTGGCGCAGGAGAGCCCGGAGTACTTTGTTTATAACGGTTCGGTGGGCGCCCTCAGCAGCCGGTTCCCACTGCAAGCCAATGTGGGGGAAACGGTACGTATTTTCTTCGGGAATGCGGGACCGAACGCGACCGCCTCGGAGCACATGATCGGCGAGATCTTCACGAAAGTCTATCTGTCGGGTTCCCTTACTTCCGCTCCTTTGACCGGGGTTCAGACGGCCGGTGTACCACCCGGTGACGCGGCCATTCTGGACCTGAAAGCAGAAATGCCGGGAAAGTTCACTCTGATGGACCACGCGATGGCAAGGATGGACAAAGGGCTGCTGGCGGTGCTGGACGTGAAGGGACAGGAAAACACCGCGCTGATGCATGACGGTCCTACACCGCCGCCGATGGGAACTGCGGAGATCAGCGGAATGACCGCGGCTGATTCGAAAGCTGCGACGGAAGCGCCGTCCATGGTCGCCGTGGCTTCTTCGGGAGCGGGCATCTCGTCAGGCACCGAGGCAATGCCGGACATGTCGCCCGCGGCTTTGGATAGCGCCCCTGGGGCGACTTCGGCTCTGCCTCGGTTCGACCTCAGGGCCACAATCGATTCCAGTCATAGCCTCGTCGGATGCATGAATGAACTCAGCGACGGCAAGACGATGCTGAAACTCTTTCATTCGCAGAAGATCTACCGTCTCGAGGCACAACCGCTTCTCTTCTCCCAAAATGCCGGCCACCTCGTGCATGTCACTGGCCACTTCGGAAGCGTTGTTTTGGTGGAGAACCCGCACATCCCCAGCTATGTGGTCGAAACCGTCGAGTCCATTGCAGACAATTGCTCCTCAAGGACGACCGCGGCCGATATTGAGAAGGCACTGGCACCTCCCGACGCCCCGATTGGTGGCGTTGTGACGATGGGTTCCATGTCATTCGATCCTCCGACGATTACAATCACTGCGGGAGAACAGGTGGTATGGAAAAACGCTTCGGCGTACTTCCATAACGTCGTCGATGATCCGGAGAGAGTCATGAACCGCGTGGATGTCAGCTTTCCGTCCGGAAGCATTCCCTTCGGCTCTCCCCTCGTTCAGCCGGGAACGAGCTTCTATCACGTATTCGACAAACCCGGAATCTATCACTATGTATGCGTGCTGCACGAAACCAGTGGAATGAAGGGAACCGTGATCGTGAGGCCGGGACCGATGATCGCCTCGGCACCGAGAAAACAGACTGCCGGCCGGTGACGCGGCTTCCTATCGGCGGGCCTTTTTCCCCGGCGCGGTGGTGGAGCCTGTCCGGCCTGCCATTGCGCCGTTGGCATTCTCAGCGGGATAAGTGATGCGTCCCTGCTCGACTCGCGCCCACGGTGTCAACGTGTGAGGACGAACGCCCGTCTGGCTGGTGATCTCCTGGGCCGCGACGCCACGAGCAACAAGCGCGTCGGCAATCAGCGAGCGATGACAGCGCCAGGGAAC
>DASXFH010000169.1:0-9185 GCA_036489655.1 Acidobacteriaceae bacterium
CCCACGCCCGCGATCCTCCTCGCCGGCTGGGCACTCGCGCGTCGTGACCGAGCGATGCCGGACGCTGCCTCCGTTGATTTGAGCAAGTCACTGTTGCTGAGCGCCTGCGATCAAAGGGTCTAGCCAAGGAGACCGCGATGAGCCTGCTTCCCATCTTTTTGCGTGTCAGAGAGCGCCCTGTGGTGGTGGTTGGCGCGGGGACGGTCGCCCTGGCCAAAATTGAGAGCCTGCTGTCGACGGGAGCAGTGATCATCGTAATTGCACCGCAGGCCGTCACGGACGTACGCGGCCTTGCAGCTCAGGGCACGCTGACCTGGCGACAGCGCACGTTTGTTCCAGCGGATCTTGATGGAGTGTTCCTCGTCATCGCCGCGACCAACGATCCTGCCGTGAATCGCATCGTGCACGAAGAAGCCGCACGGCGCAACATTCTCTGCAATGCAGTGGACGATCCGCCAAACTGCGATTTCTACTTCGGTTCCGTTGTTGCCCGCGGCGATCTCCAGATTGCTGTCTCGACGGCCGGCGAAAGTCCGGCTCTGGCCCAGCGTCTGAGACGCGAGATAGATGAACAGCTTCCTGGCGACCTGGGACCGTGGCTGAACGAAGTCGGCGCACTGCGCCGCGGAATCCGTGCCTCTGCTCCGGCCGGAGCGGACCGCAATCTGCTGCTGCACGAGCTTGCGCAGCGGCCCCTTTGTCCCTCATCTGAATGTCCCGCGCGACAGTATGTCCACGACCGAATCGCTGCACTACAGGCTAAAGGCAGCCGGGGATGACTGCGACCCCGATGCCGGGCACCCTCATCGTGGCTACCGAGTGGGCGATTTCTCGACGCGAACCGCGCATTGCTTGTAATTCGGCTCCCGCGAGATCGGGTCGAAGATATCCTGAGTCACGTCGTTGATGTTCCACTCGGCGAAGTGAAACGGGACGAAGACCTGACCGGGCGCGATCACTTCGGTGACACGCAGCTCAACGCCTCTGACCGTTCCTCGCCGCGAGATCACGTCGACCCGGTCGTGAGGACGCAGCGTCAGGTTCTTCGCGTCGGCCGGGTTCATCTCCAGCCAGGCTCGCGGCGCCAGTTTCTCGAGGATGGGAACGGCGCCGGTCTTGGTGCGCGTGTGCCAGTGCTCGACAGTTCTACCCGTGTTGAGCACAAGCGGAAACTCGGCCGATGGCTGTTCAGGAAACGGCTCCCACTCCGCACAACAGAGCCGTGCCTTCCCGTCTGCAGTTTCAAATTGTCCGACCGCATAGAGACGGCGCACGGAGGCTGGTGACGAAGCCTCATTCCCGGGGAACGGCCACTGAACACCGCCGGTCTCTTCAAGCATCTCCCAGGTCATGCCGGAGTAATCGCAGAGCCGCCCTTTCGAGACCAGCTTCCACTCTTCAAACGCGTCGCGCGGCGATTGCCATCCAGGGAATAGCTCCTCGCAACAGCCCATCTCCTGCGCCACACGGAGGAAAATATCGAAATCGCTGAGCGCTTCGCCAGGGGGGCGTGTCGCGGCATTCACCTTGCTGACGCGGCGCTCGGAATTCGTGTACGTCCCCTCTTTTTCGCCCCACGTCGCTGCTGGCAGCATGAGATCGGCGAGCTCTGTGGTGGGTGTGGGATGAAAACAGTCCTGAACCACGAGGAATTCCAGCTCACCCAGCGCCTGTTTGAGCACGTCGATGTTTGGGAAAGAGACGAGAGGGTTGGTGGCGATGATCCACAGAGCGCGAATTTCTTTCTTCAGCACCGCGTCGATGATGTCCGGATACGCCAGCCCGCGTCGCGCCGGAATGCGTTCCGCAGGGATATTCCAGATTTGTGCAAGCTCTGCGCGATCGGCGGCGTCCTCGAACCTGCGATATCCCGGCAGACTCGAAGTGAAGCCGCTTTCCCGCGTACCCATCGCATTACACTGCCCGGTGATGGAGAACGGGGAGCCGCCCACACGGCCGACGTTGCCGGTCAGCAGCGCGAGATTGTTGATCGCCGTGACGGTGTCCGTCCCTTTGGAGCTGTGATTGACGCCCATCGTCCAGCCGATGAAACCGGCTTTAGCATTTCCATAGAGATGAGCCACCTTGTGAATCAGTTCCGGAGCCAGGCCTGTGATCCCGCTGGTGAATTCCGGATCGTATCTCGCAACGAAGTGCTTCAGGTCATTGAAGCCGGTGGTGTGGCGCTCGATGTAATCGCAATCAATGAGCCCGTCACGGATGAGGATGTGCGCGATCCCATTGAGCAGCGCCAGATCGGAGCGCGGCCTGACCGGGAGGTACAGGTCGGCCATCATCGCGGTCTTCGTCACACGCGGGTCAGCGACGATCAGCGTCGCGGCTCGATTGGCCTCGATATGCTGGCACAGGATGGGATGATTTTCGGCGATGTTGGCGCCGATGAGGAGGATGACGTCCGCGCAGGTCAGATCTTCGTAAGCACCGGGTGGGCCATCACTGCCAAAGGATCGTTTGTAGCCGGAAACAGCGGTGGACATGCACAGCGTGGTGTTGCCGTCGTAGTTTGAGGTGCCCAGGCCCAGTTGCACCAGCTTTCCCAGCGTGTAGAACTCCTCGGTGACCAACTGACCGGTGCTGATGACACCGACGGCGCGCGGGCCGTGCCGGTCGGCGACGCGCTTGAATTCTGTCGCCATTCTCCCCAACGCGTCGTTCCACGAGATGCGGTGGAAGCCGTTCTCGCCACGCGCGAGCGGATATCGGGCGCGATTCGCAGCCTCCAGCACATAATGTTCGGCGAGTCCCTTGGGACAAAGCTTGCCGCGATTGACGGGATGGTTGGGGTCTCCCCGGGAGGCAACGACTTTGCCATCGCGAACGCCGAGCAACATCCCGCAACCAACGGAGCAATATCCGCAGGTGGTCTTCACCCACCGGTCAGCCACTTTTTGCGCGGAGATGTGGCCCACTGCCGCGTCTCTTGCGAATGCGTATTTCTCCCGGGCGATGTCCAGGCCGAGGAAGCGTTGCAGTTTCATGCCGCACGTCTTTCGCTCAGATACGGAGCCGCCATGTTCCTGGGCACGACGCTGACGAAGAAGAGCCAGCGGCCGGTCAACTCAAGGCCGATCGCTGCTGCGAGGCACAGAGTCAGGAAACCGATAGAGTCGCCCATCGCAGGCATCGCCATTGCTACGCCCCACAGACCCAGATGGCGCAGGAGAAAGACGGTCCGAAACCGGCGAAGCAGGAGTTCGCCCGCCGCGCGCCGTTCGAAATCACCGGACATTCGCATGGAGGCAGCTTTCGCGAGCTGCTGGATGGCCAATGCCATCGCGCTCGAGGCCGCAGCCAGCATCAATGCGGGGCGCGCAGCGGGAAGAAAGAGGGCAACGGTCAGCGCTCCTGTGAAGGCCCCGCTGAGGCCGAACTCCAGAATGGTATGCCTGCTGTTCCAGGCGGGACGAGCCGCAACCATATAGAGACGGGCGCTCGCATAGACGCCGGCCAGTCCCAGTGCTGCAGCAGCGATGCCCACCGGCGCGGCCGCCGCCGAGCCTGCCCAGAGTAGCCCCGCGTAGACTCCAGCGGCGACGGAGAAAAGGGAGAAGGCCAGCGCTTCTCGGCTGAGCCAGGAGCGCCGCCACATGCTGAGCGCGCGCCACGCATAGGCGGGCCGGCCAAGGTGCAGCGTGGAGGCCGCCAGCGACAGCATGGCGGTGAGCACCACACCGGTGACCGGGCCGCGCCCCAGAGTCAAGTGCGCAGCGGCCTTCAGAATGGCCATGGAGGTGATCGCGCCGGCGGCGAGCTGGGTGAGCACCGTCATGAAGATCAGCGTCCAGTGGGGATGCTGCGGTTCAACACGCCAGTGGTCGACTCGGCTGGTATCCTCCGGCAACGATCCCCGCAGCGTCACGCGGGTGGTCGAGATGCTGTCGTCAGCCGAAGGCAGGCCGGGCGCATTGGCCTGAGAGACATATTCGTGGCGCCATTCCGCGATATTGACGATCTCTATGCGAATAGCTTCTTCCGGACATGCCGCCACGCAGGCGGGCTCGCGTCCATCCGTGAGGCGCCCGTAGCACATGTCGCATTTGCCCACCACGCCGCGCTCGGGATTGTACTGCGGCACTCCGTAGGAGCAGTTCCAGGTGCAGTACTGGCAGCCGATGCACCGCTCGGCGCTGTGCAGCACAATGCCGGTCAGTGGGTCCTTTGTGTAGGCATTCACCGGACATCCAGTCATGCACGTGGGCTCGAGGCAGTGATTGCAGCCCATGGAAACGTAGTGACGAATTGTGTGTGGAAACACTCCGCCCTCGACTTCTCCCACGCGCCGCCACTGGATTTGGGCCGGGTTGCCATTCTGTTCGTTGCAGGCAACCACGCAGCACTTGCAGCCGATGCATTGCGTCATGTCGAGGTGAAAGCGATACTGTTCGCCCGCGGCGGGCAGTCGACCCGGCGTCAGACGTGCGGAGGCGTCCGTCTCTGTGGGCCTGCTGTCGACCGGCGTGAGCCTGAATTGTTCGTCGTCTTCCTGGGCCCGGATGAGCAGGGGCAATTCCATTCTTCCCTCCACGTTGTTCTGCGAGCGACAGGGATCGCCTGTTTCGGCAAGAAGCCGTTCCAGCGGGAACCGCCGTTCCCGGGTTAACGCTCGTCGTGGAGAGATTCGGCCGGCACAGGCACGGTGCCGGCAAAGAAAAGTATTCCGATCATAGGCGAGATCGCTCGCGGCAACAAGCCCGCACCGCCGATACATTGCCACACTGGAGTTCCGGTGCGTTGTAATCCTGTGTGCCGACAGAAATCTGTGGTAGCTCTTGCGCCGCTGCATTCCCTCGGGTTAAACTCCCACTCACACAACCGTTGCTCCGGTACCCTGGACGTCCCGAAGCTTCAAGCGTGCGATTCCGCGACGGGTGTGTGATCTGTAAAGGCAACGGCGCCTCCCTGAATCCCGCGGCTGCCGCCCCTGATTCCAATTGATTCTCCTGTGAGCCGGTCCGCAGAGTCGGCGCGGTTGTGTGCAGAAAAATCGTACCAGGGAACCCAACTGCACAAACCAGACGGGGATTCCGCGCTCACGTCTCGACAGCCCCGGTTCTACGGCCATTGCCTGACTGCACCCAATTTTGTAAGGAGCACCCAGGGATGAAACGATATGCTCTCTGCGTTGCAGCTGTGCTCAGCAGCACATGCTGCTTTGCGCAAAACGCGCCCGATAATCCCACCCGCGTGGGGCACCCGGTCAGGTTCTCGCTCGTCGACCGCACGCGAGTCGATACCTGGCAGTGGTTCGCCGCTCCGCCCGAATCCTCGACCGACGCTTACGTGGAATCGCTGCTGCGCATCGGAATGGCACAGAAGCTGGATCGGTGGGACTGGAAGCTGGAGCTGGCGCAGCCGGCGATTCTCGATGTGCCGACGGATGCGGTTTCTCCCGTGAGCGCGCAGGGGCAACTGGGACTCGGCGGCACTTACTACGCTTCGAACGGCAATAGCGCCTGGCCAGCCGCGGCATTCCTCAAGCAGGGATTCGTTCGGTATCGCTTTTCCGGACCCAACCGCGATCTGCGTCTGGGGCGTTTCGAGTTTTTCGATGGGCAGGAGACGAGACCTGCTGACTCCACGATTGCCTGGTTGCAAAACCAGCGGATCGCGCAGCGTTTGATCGCCAACTTCGGATTCTCGAACGCGCAGCGCAGCTTCGATGGGATTGACGGCAGCTGCGGGACTGGATCGTGGACGCTGACGGCAATGGCGGCGCGCGCCGACCAGGGCGTGTTCAACATGAACGGTAATCCCGAGCTGAACGTGGATGTGCAGTATGTGGCGTTGACGCGATCCGCTGCCGGGGGACACGTGCTGGCGCGCGCTTTCGGCCTGGGTTATCACGACGGACGCACCGGCCTTACGAAGACAGACAATCGTCCTCTGGCAGTTCGGGAGGCCGACCACGGGAACATTCGCCTGGGAACCTACGGCGGAGATGTGCTCGCGGCCATTCCTGCAGGACAGGGATCGTTCGACTTCGTCTTCTGGGCTGCGCTGCAGAACGGCGACTGGGGAGTTCAGAGCGACAGTGCCGGAGCGGCTGCCCTCGAAGGCGGTTATCGCCTGATCTCGGTGAAGACCTCGCCATGGCTGCGCACCGGCTGGTTCCGCAGTACCGGCGACTCCAATCCCTCTGATAACAGGCACAACACGTTCTTTCAGATTCTGCCCACGCCGCGCGTGTACGCCAGGACGCCGTTCTACAACCTGATGAACAGCACCGACGAGTTCGTGCAACTGGTCGACAACCCATCGCCGAGGCTCGACCTGCGGGTCGATCTGCACGGGCTGCAGCTTACCTCGCCGAAAGATCTTTGGTATCAGGGCGGAGGCGCATTCGACAACAAGGTCTTCGGCTTTGTCGGGCGGCCGGCGAACGGGCACTCTTCGCTTGCGTCGCTTCTCGACGCCAGCGCCGACTGGCAAACCACGCACAACGTCGCCCTGAACTTTTATTACGGGTTCACGTGGGGCAAGAGCGTTCCTGCGGCGATTTATCCACCGGGACACAACCTGCAGTACGGGTATGTCGAGATGGTGTACCGCTGGGGAGATTGAGGTCAGCCTGTCGTTCATAGCAGTGTCAGTCACCTGTCTTTCCGGAGGTTCGCATGAAGACGCATAAGGTCGAGCAGCTCGTCATCGCAACCGTTGGCTTCTTCTGGTGCTTTCTCATGTGGTTTGCTACGGCTGCGTTCAGCCCCAGTATTGCGGCCCACTACCGCCTGAGCATCAAAGCTCTGGGGCTGCTTGCGAGCTCGGCCATCTGGATGGCGCCGGTCGGCCGTGTTGCTGCAGGTTGGGCGTCGGATCGCTTCGGCGCGCCGCGAGCCTTTGCCTCTGTGCTCGGAGTCTGCGGGATCGTTTCGATCGCTTCCGCCTTCACGCTGAACTATCGTCTCCTGTTCATCGAGCGCGTGATCGTCGCTGCGGCCGGCGTTTCCTTCGTCATCGGCATCCAGCACGTCGCCCTGTGGTTCAGGGCCGATGAGATCGGCACGGCGGAAGGCCTCTACGCCGGTACCGGCAATGTGGGCGCGGGTGCGGGCGCGCTGCTCCTGCCCCGCATTTTCGGTACCGACTACCGCAGCGCTTTCCTCTGGCTGGGCGTCATCGCGCTGGGCGTCGCGGTGTGGTATCTGGTGCGCGGCAAGGCCGCACCGACAGCGGAACAGCGCGACCTGGTGCGGGCGCGCAGCAACTTTCGCGGAACCATCTTCGTTTGGAGCCGGTACATCGCCGTTGCGCTCATGCTGGCCTATGCCATGTCCTTCGGTCTCGAGATCGCGCTGAATGCATGGCTGCCCGTTTATTTCACGCGCGGATTTCACAGCGAGATCGCCGCTCTGGGATTTGCAGGAGTCAAGGGAGTTCAGATTGCCGCGGGAACCTTTGCCGCCGTCGCCTCCTTCACAGCTTCGTTGTTCCGGCCCTTCTCCGGGTATATGTCTGATCTCTTCCAGCGCAGGCGATGGACACCGCTTCCCTTCATCGCCAGGACCCTTCCTTACGCGCCGCGCCTGCACTGGCTGGGAACTGCACTCATCCTTATCACTCTCGGGATGGCGGGCCTTACCGCGGCCGGGGTGATGGGATCGCTGCATCTTTCTGTCGCGGTCCTGGTGATCCTCGGCGTTTTCATCTCATGCGGAACGGGCGGTACGTTTGCCCTTGTGCCGCTTTTGTTTCCGGACCGGCCGGGGACCGCCTCGGGATTCATCGGCGGCGTGTCGACGGCGGCGGCCATTGTTTATCCGCTGATCTTCGCCGGCGAGACCCATGTTTACGGAGGCTATCTCACGGTCGCCGTTTCCATGTTTCTGCCCTTCGTCCTGTTCTACTTCTGGGCTGCGCGCTACGAACGGCATCCTGAGGAGCACGGGCTTATGACGGACCTGCTCGCGGCAGAGGAAGCCGCTTAGCTTCAACGAATCTCAAACCCGGAGAGTCCAACGATGAACACAACCAGCGATCGAACGCAAATACCCCCCCATGACCCCTGGTACAAATACGGAGTCGCTGTTCTGGTCCTCGAAATGTTGATTGCCGTTGCGGTCGGCGTCTACTCGCTCTATATGACCTTTCACGGCCTTAGAGGTTTTCCCGGGAAATAATGACGCACTCACGGGTTGCCGGCACTGCGTCGACGGCGGAGAGAGCGTAGCTTCCGAACAGGGAAGTGGCTGATTCTGCTGGGGGGCATTGGTAACGTCCTGGAGGCAGCCGGTAGCCTGTAGCCTGTGGCCTGTAGCTCGTGGTGGGAGTTCTTCGGCGGAGGCTACGAGGACGGGGAGGAGTTCTTCTTCGGCGACGGGTTCCGGATCGGATTGGGGTTCGGGGATACGGGTTTCGGGGTTGTCGATCGGCTCGGGTTTGGGGTCGTGGCCTCCCACCCTGTCGCCAAAAGAGGGCGACAAGGATGGGGCACCCGGGTTGGGCTCGGGTTTGGGGTCGTGGCCTCCCACCCTGTCGCCAAAAGAGGGCGACAAGGATGGGGCACCCGGGGCGGCGATGTCGCGGTGAGCAACGAAGGTCCAGTTGAGGTCAACGGTGGGGAGGGGTCCTGGGGCGCCGGGGTCGGGCTCGTTGGGGTGAACGTCTTCCCAGCGCATCTCTCCGGAGCAGTAGTGGCAGGAGGCTTTGGGGCCGGGTCCCTGGCAGTAGTCGAAGCGATAAGGGCAGGGCCAGGGCTGGCCGTCGATGCGGAGAGGGTCGGGCTCGCCGGGGGAGGGCAGAGGGATGCGCATCTTCTCGTCGAAGGGGACGAAGGTTTCGGGAGTGAGGAAGTGGTCTTCGGGGTCGAGCGAGGTGGAGGGTTTCTTTGCGGGCGGCGGAGTATGGGCAGGCGAGTCTCCGGTTGCCGGTCCCCGGTCCCCGGTGGAAGCTGGTTCAGATTTTTGGCCACTCATATCCGGCCAAAGCGGATCTTCGAGGGCGACGTGTTCGTGGCCCATGACGGCGAAGTCGACGACGGGCTCGGGGAGGGTTTGGCCGGTTTGGTGGAGCCAGCGTTTTTGGGCGAAGTCGAGGTTGAGGACGCGGGCGGCGGTATTGACTCCATAGAGGACGATGCGGACCTCTTTGGGGTCGAGGGACTTGTTGAGGAGGGCGTGGACGGCGGCGGTGGTGGTGACCTGGAGTGCGGAGATGTCCTCAAGGAG
>DASXFH010000293.1:0-14703 GCA_036489655.1 Acidobacteriaceae bacterium
CGGTCGGTTCAGTCATGGTTCCCTCCATTGGCCGATCTGGTTTTCGCGTGCGCTATATGCGACCGGATCAGCCACAGCACGGTGTGAATGAGGAAGAAGGTGAGCACGCTGGCCAGCAGCAGATTCATGAACAATCGGATGTAGTACAGGGCCGGATTCATTTTGCGATTCCGTGGGTTCGCATGCGGCTGGTACTGCACGAAGCTGGCATTCGCGCCGGCGTGGCACTTGCCGCAGGTTTTCACCAGGTTGGCCTTATTGACACGGGAGTGCGGGTCGGACGCGGGCAGTATCGCATGGGCGCCGTGGCAGTCCCAGCAGCGCGCCGTCTGCACATAGCCCCCCAGCAGGCCGAGCTGAGAGTGAAATGTGTCGCGGTAGGTGGAGAACTTGTCGCGATGGCAGGAACCGCAAACCGGAGTGGACTGCATACGGAAGTTGGCCGATGTGGGCTCGACGATGCCGTGCGCCGTATGGCAGTCGGTACAGACCGGAGCCTGGGAATTGCCGGCGGCAACCGCCTTGCCATGAATGCCGGCCTGATACTGCTCGTTGATGCCGACGTGGCACTGGCCACAGGTGGAGGGAATATTCGTCCGGTACGTGGAGCTCTTTGGATTCGTATGGCTCAGAATGCCGTGGGAGCCGTGGCAGCTGGTGCAGTTGGCCGCGACCAGCAGGCCCTCCTTGCCCAGCGCGAATCCGTGGATCGAGTCAAGGTAAAGCGCATAGACGTTCGGCAGGTGGTACTTCTTTGCCATGGTTTCGTTGCCATGGCAGGAGCCGCAGGTTTTGGGGATATTCAGCGGATAGACAGGCGATTGCGGATCGGTCTTCGCAACGATGGAGTGCGGTTCGCCATGACAGCTCAGGCACGGATGTTCGCTGGCTTTTGCATGCACGCTGCCCGCGAGGCCCGAGTTCTCCTCGGTATGGCAGGTGCTGCATTCCACTACGGCGGCGTTGGCCGCGTGCGGATAACCCTTCACGCTGGTGTGGCAATCCGTGCACTTCAGGGATCCGTGAATGCTGGCATGGAACTTGTCGGCGCTGACCCCTATGCCCTTGCCCGATGCGTCCTGCATGGTGGGATCGCCGTGACAGGCCAGGCAATCCGTCTGCGCGAGCAGCGCCCGCGCCGGACACATCAAGAGGAGCACTGCCGCAGCGCTCGTCAGGCCAAAGGACGCAAGGGTCTTCATGGGAGCTCCGGGGGTACGCGCCGTGCATGGCGGCGGAAGCCGGAGGGTCCACTGACAACGCCCTTCGTCCCGCCGCGCAACGACGGCTGTGCCTCTCCTACTTCTGCAGTGTGCGAATAAAGGAGACAACTTCCTTGATCTGGGCATCCGTCAATTTGCCGTTGTAGGCCGGCATCTTGCCCTTGCCGTCTTTGGTGACAGCGATGTAGGAGGCCTCCGAGGCCTTCGTCGCTTCCGGCGACTTGAAGGACGGGATCTTCATCATTTTTCCCATCGGAGTGGCGGCTGTTCCGTCGGGACCGTGGCACATGGCGCACTTCGCTTTGTAGGTGGCGGCACCGGCGCTCTGCGCAAACGCAGGCGCCGCAAGAGAGGCGGCGAGCAGGATCATTGCCGCAGTTCGGATGGCTTTCATGAGTGGTGCTCCTCCAGAAACCTGAGATATCCCAGGTCCCCTTGTCTCTCTGATAAAGCCTGCGACTGGGCGCTGACTGTGACGCTCGATACAAACCGCCCATTTGCCGGCATTGGCACGCTCACCCCGGTAATGCGGGGCTTCGGACCTTCATCTGGAAGGATCCGCGCCGCCAGCAGGCTCGTCGGGTTTCGCATTTGCGGAGCCGGAAGGCTGTGTCGCCGGGCCCGTCTCGCCGGCCGTCTGCTCCCGAACTTCATGCTCCGGCGCGCGTCCGGTCAGGAACGTCCACTTCAGGGGGTAAATGTCCGGATCGAAGATCACCGCATAGAAATGCCAGATCACGATCGCAGCGGTCGCCAGGATTGCCTCGTAAAAGTGGATCGCCGTGCTGATGGCGAGAATCGATGCCGGATGCGGCAGGTGGGCCAGGATCCAGTCGTTGAGCCAGAGCAGGACGCCGGTGATTGCCATGACGACCGTGCCCCAGACCAGCGCCCAGTACTCGGCCTTCTCGGCATAATTGAAGCGCCGATAGCGCGGCAGTTGATCTCGCCAGCCGAGATTGTACTCGACCGTCTGAACGGCTTCTTTCGCGTCGCGCAGGTCGGGAATCATGTCCTTCAGCCAGAGGCGGCCGCTCTTTTTCATCGAAAGATAGACAACGTGGTAGACCGAGGCGCCGATCAGCACCACGCCGGCGATCCGATGAATCCATCCGCGAATGGGGAATGCATGCTCCCATCCGACAATGGGCTTTACCCAGAACGCATGCGGGAACTTCAGGGCAAACCCGGTGATCACCAGAACGATGAAGCTGACCACGAGCAGCCCATGCTGCGCCCGCTCGCTGAGGGTCAGGCGTATCTGCCCGGGATGCTGTCGATACTGCGCAAGAACGGCGCGGGTTTTGCGGCGCCAGTCGATCAGGTTATGCAGCAGCATGAGTCCCAGGGTCACGGGAATCACGATGAAGTAGAAAATTTTGACGTAGTCCAGGATCCGGCCGCCCGGCGTGGATGACGAGAGCGCGTGTACCGGCCCGATAGCGAAACGGCGACCCGCATCCGTGTGGCATTGCCCGCAGGTCTTGCTCAGATTGGCGTGGTTGACCGTGGAACGCGGGTCGCTCGAGGGATAGATGTTGTGAACGCCGTGACAACTGGCACAATTGGCGACGGTCTGGCGGCCTTCGTGCGCAGCGAGGCCATGATAGCTGTCCTCGTAAGTGGGGACGCGGTCCTGCGGCAGATCGAATCCGGCCATCAGCTGCGCGTCCGCATGGCAGCGGGAGCAGGCTTCCTGCGAGACATTCGCCATGTACACAGGTGAGCCGGGATCTCCAGGCGCCAGGATGCGGTGCTCGCTGTGGCAGTCGGTACAGGTAGCCGCCTGCAGAACCCCTTTGCTCACGGCCTGACCGTGGATGCTCTGCGCATAGGTCTTAAAGACATCGCTGTGGCATCTGCCACAGGTGGAGGCGACGTTTTGCCTCCAGATTTTCGAGTGCGGATCGGAAGCGGGCAGGATGTCATGGGTGCCGTGACAATCGTTGCAGGTAGCCGCATTCTGATTTCCCCGCTCAACAGCGCGTCCGTGAACACCCTGGCGGTAGGCCTGGACCGGGCGCACTTCGGCGAACATGTATTTCGCGGCCAGCTTCGGATCCGAATGGCAGGAGCCGCAGGTATCCGGGAGCCGGTTCTTGCTGACCGGAGAACGCGGATCGGTGGCTGCGAGCACGGTGTGCGCAGATCCGTGGCAGCTCCGGCAAGTGGGAACGTCGCCGTTGCCATGGTCGTGGGCCTTGCCGTGAACGCTGTTCCGGTACTGCTCAACTTCCGTCGTGTGGCACGTCGCGCAGAACTGTGGGCCCGCAACAGCCTTCTTAACATTGTTGGTGCCGTGACAGGCAATGCAGGTTTGCGGATCATTGGGGTTCCCCAGCGCCGCATGCGCGCCGGATGCCACATCTTTTACAGAATCCGCATGACACGTTATGCACGATGCAGAAGCCGTTTTGGCGTTATGCGTTGGCGCGCTGGCCCCGGCATGGCAGTCCACGCAACCCATCGCGGAGTGTGGCCCCTTCATGTGGGTCGATGGGTTAATGGTGATGCTTTTGTTCCGGGAATTCTTCAACCCAGTCGAAGTGCTGTGGCAGACCAGGCAGTCTGAGGCCTTCTGCGCGAACACGGAAGCACCCAGGAGCAGAGGGGCGAGGAGGAGCCCGAGGATCAATGTGTGGAAGCAGCGGCCTTCAAACGGGCTGAAGACAAACCTGAAACCAAAGCAGCGATGCGCAGGCAAATCCGCGCGGGTCCTCATAACGTACTCTCACAATCTTCCGCGTCCCGCTCAGAGCGAGCCCGACCCGGAAGTCCGGATCCGCAGGCAGAAAGGCTGCCGAATCCGGAGCTGGGCAGCGATCCGGACACAACGCTGTGTGTCGCCGCAGGTGGTCCTGCTTTCGCTGCCGCTCCTCGAACTACTTCTGCAGGGTGCGGATATATGAAACGACGTCCCTGATCTGAGCGTCAGTCAGCTTCCCCGCATAGCCCTGCATCCTGCCGACGCCCTCTTTGGTCTGCTTAAACAGCTGGTCGTCGGAAGCTTTCACGTCCTCGGGAGCCTTCAGCGAGCGCAACTTCATGCTCCTGCCCACGGGGGTACTGGCTGTGCCATCGGCTCCATGACACATGGCGCATTTAGCTTTGTAGGTGGCTTCTCCAGGCTGCTGGGCCAGAGCGGACATGGCGAACAAGGCCCCAGGCAGAATCATTGCCGTGATCCAATATTTCTGTTTCACGTTCTGCTCCTCAAACCGATGGCCGGGGCGAACCCCGGCCATCCTAGTCTTGCGGTTGCCGCTCAGAATTCGTAATGGAACCCGAGCGTGACATTGTTGGCGTGGAAGTTGCGCGGTGCAGTAAGACCCGAAACCGGCTCGGTCAGACCGGTGGGACCGGTGAGGCTTGCCGAAGTGCAGGGAACGACCGTGGCTGTGGCGGATGTGGATGTGCTGCAGTACGCCGCTCCCGAACGACCGCCTTCGTCGTAGCCGTAGAAGTTGTACTCCGCCTTCCAGACGAATCCCGGGCGGAGCGTCCATGCCACAGTCGCAAACGGCGACTGCCAGTTGGATACCAGCGATCCGGCAACATCGCGCGCATCCTGATAGAAGCGGGTACCGTTCACAGAATTAATGCGATAACCGAGGTCCGAACTCAGCTTTTTGATCGGCGACATGTGGAGCGCTGCCGATGCAGATTGCGTGGGAGCGTCCTCGAAGTCCTTCGCATACCAGTCGACCAGGGTCCTGCCTCCATAGCCGAACACTCCTGCGCACACGCCATTCGAGTCAACGTTCGGCGGCAGCGGTGTTCCCGGAGCCGTAGCAGCGCCAGGGTAAGCAGGACCCGCGGCACCGCTCGTGTAGCAGATGTTGGTTGCGGTATACACATCGCTGTAGGTATAGCTGAGATCGAACGCGTAGTGTTCGTTCGGGGTCAGATCCGCGCTTACGCTCCCCACACGGCTATGAGCGACGTGGTCGAGTGGACCGTAATAGAGGATGCCGGCCTTGGTATCTGCAACATCCTGCTGCGCGTTGTTGGTGTTGTTATGCAGCTCCATATCGTTGTAGGCACCCGAAAGCGTTGCCCAGGATTTTGCCTTGTAGGTGGTGTGCACGCGATAACGCTGTTGCTGACGCGGAGCCACCGGGGTGAAAACGTTGTCGGCAGACAGAACCTCGGCGGACCCGTTGATGTCCCAGTGGCTGGTGGGACGGAGGGCCAGACTCAGGATGCCGCCATTCTGGTTGATGGTGACGGTTCCGCCTTCCGTTTCACCCACAGGAATCGCAGTGTCGTGAGGGATGCCCTCGGCGATCACTTGTCTGCGATAGCGCCAGGTCAGCGAAATCGTGGCGGCCGACCAGCCGTCCCATGTCGCGGTCGCGTCATTGGTCAGGAATTTCTGGCCGAAGAAGCCCGGCAATGGCGTTCCAATCGAGCTGCTGCCTTCATACGTGGAAGCCCCGGCTGCTGCGGTGGTTGAGATCAGATTTGGGTAATTGACGGTTTCTGCGTTGGCTGCCAGGGGAGTCGTCAGTGTGGTCAGGCTCGTCATGGTCGAGCTTCCCGGCTGCTGCGCATTGGAATACGTAATGGAATCGGCCAAGCTGACCTTCGTGCTGGCCTGCCAGGAGACCCCGTAGTCAACTGCCGTAACCTCACGCTTTGCGGTCGCGGTAGCTGTGTTGATCTGCGAACGCAGCGCTCCCGCCCTGGCCGATCCCTTGCCCAGGCCCTCGAAATCCTCGTAGTAATTTGGCAGGTTCATATTCGCATGGGTGTAGCGAATATCCCCGTTCATCGAGACGTTCCGGAGACTGGAAGTCTGGAAGCGGAAGATCTCGGTGGGATAGAGGATGCGCGTGGGCTGATACCGCTTGTAGCTGGTCACAACCGCGCAGGCCGGATTGATGATCGGCAGGCCGCCTGGCGCCTGCGGAGAGGAGAGGACCGGAGTCGTGCCAGTACTGTTCGCGTTGCACAGCGAAGCCGCCGTGGGAGCCGTCGTGCCGTAGTAGTTCACCAGAGGAGCGACTCTGGTTCCGTCCGCTTCCTGGAAGATGAAGTTGGACGGGTCCATCGCGAACCAGGAATCGGCCTTGTAGTGGTCAACCTGCTCCTCGAAGGTGAGCTTTGTATCCCGCACCGGCTTCCAGTCGACGGCACCGAAGAACCGGTCGGTGCCGTTGCGCTGCATTTCCTGCGTGAGGACGGAATAGGATCCGGCGAACTGATAACCGCTGGGCGTCAGGCTCGGACCCTGGAACACATCCTGCGAATACCCGGCCCGGAAACTCACCTTCGACAGCGGCAGAAGAGTAAGATCGGTGTCCGTCATACGTCGCACGGTATTGAACAGGAAGGGTGACTGCATCACCTGCGGCCAGTTATAGGTGCCCGTCGTCGCCCCCAACGGCCCAATCGGAACCTTCAGTCCCGAAGGAACATTCGGGTTGCCCAGCAGGTCGTAATCGAAATACTGCCGGTCGCGCCGGAACATGCCCGAGAAGTCATACAGCTTCCCTTTGTACAGATTGATCCGGGAAAAATTATCCGGATCGCCGCCCCACCCGTTGCTGAACGCCGAAAGCGAATCGACAAGGGTGTTCTTTGTGCCGGGCAGCGCGCGCAGTTCAAACGTCTCGCCCAGCACCCGCGGTCCGGACTGCTCGTTCACCATGGTGTCGTACATGGCGCCGCTGCCATCCAGATTCGTGATGCGGCCACCGAGGTCGATCGATTCGTGGAGCGTATAACCGCTCGGGGCGACCGGTTGCCGCACGCTGGCCGACGGATTCGCATCCTGTGCCCTTGCCGTGCCCGTGGTCATTGCCAGAAGGGCGATTCCAATGCCCCCGGCGATCCGCCAGATCCCGGCGTGATGGGGCTGCCGTTCGGACAGCAAAGTAAAACAATGAATCCTTTTCATATCAAGCCTCACCTGGGATAAAACTCTCTCCCACACCGCAACCCGATCCGCTCCGGACCGCGCCTTCCGTGTGGCCGAAGGACGCAGCCCGGCCGCCTATCGGAGGAATGCCTGGTTGATGTTGGATCCGTGAATATAGGTATGGCAGCTGGTGCAGGGCTGGTACGACGCCGATCCCGCACCCATGCCATGAACCGTGCCCGCAGCTACCGGGCTGTGGCACTGGTTGCACAGGGTGTTGATCGACGGCATGTTCAGCATGCGTGCGTTCTGCGATCCATGCGGGCTGTGGCAACCAAGGCAGCCTTCTGCCCTGACCGCAGCATGCTCATAAACAAACGGCCCGCGCGTCTCCGCATGGCACTTAGTGCAGATTGCGTTCTGGTCGGCCGTGCTGCGCAGATTGCTGGCCTGGAATGTGCCGTGCGCATCATGGCAGTCGCTGCAGCTCACCACGCCCTCCTGCACCGGATGATGGAACGGCATGCCGAATTGCGGCTTCTGGTCGGAGTGGCACTGGAAGCAGAGCTGCGGTTGCGGCGCCTTCAGCAGCGCGACATCCGTCTTCGGCGCGTGCACGCTGTGGCAGCTGGTGCAGCCTACGTTGGCCTTCGCGTGCGGCGAGCGATCGAAGTTGGGATGCGTGCCGGCGTGGCAGCCCAGGCAGGTTTGGTCGATCTCCTTCGTGCTGAGCTTGTCGAAGCGGCGGATCTTCGTCACATCGCCGCCGCCTTCCACGTGAGCCTTCCCGGGTCCGTGACAGCTCTCGCAGGTCACTCCCTTACCGCCATGTTCGAGAGCAAGACGAGAATGAGGGTTCGTGCCGAACTTATTCACGACCTCCTCATGACATGTGGCGCAGGTCTCCTGACCGACGTACTGGGTCGAATCGGCTGCCGCCTTTGGTTCGGAAGTTGCCGCTTGCTGCGGGCCATGGCTCGCAGCCTGCGCCAGCCTGGTTCCTGCGAACCCGGTCAGCAGTAGAAGACACGCCATGCTGGTAAAGAGACGACGCATGCGTATTCACCTCGCACAGCAAGGGGGATTCGGCTTTCACCCTGCCTTGCTGAAATAACTGCTTTACGTACTCGTGGAGAATAACGGTGCGTTTAGGAAGGCCACAGTGATGCAAATCACATCCGGATGTTACCGTTGGTGCTGTGATGACAATCACTTAGCATCGGAGCCCCTGTCCGGGGCCTCCAGACCGATACGCGCCCGGGAGGACGCGATAACTCCTGTAAATCGGGATAATTCTCCCCGGATGATCTTTTGAGGAAGATCATGGACCATCCACCGGGGGCGCGGCCGCGGGCATTACCTTCGATTGGTCCACCAGGCGCGTCGGGCTTGACGCTTGCTGCAAAGCAGACCTCGTGACTGCCTGAGCAAAGATCTTCAGAGCGCGGCCGTCTGCACTCCGGCCGCCGCGCGGCGTTGCCTCAGCCATGCAAGCCACGCGTCCATGCCCTTCCCGGTGGAACAGGAAACCTCCAGGATCTCCATCTCGGGGTGGACGGAACGCGCATTCACCTTTGCCGCCTCGATATCGAACGGAACGTAGGGCAGCAGGTCAACCTTGGTCAGCACCAGGAGGGCCGCCTTGTGGAAGATCGAGGGATACTTCAGCGGCTTGTCCTCGCCCTCGGTCACACTCAGCAGCACGATCTTCGATTCTTCGCCAAGATCGTAGCTGGAAGGGCAAACCAGGTTGCCGACGTTCTCGATCAAGAGAATGTCCAGGTCTCTTAGAGACCACTTTTCGAGCGCGCGCTCAATCATCTTTCCGTCCAGATGGCAGACACCGCCGGTCACGATCTGCTGCACCGGGAAGCCATACCGCATCAGGCGCCGCGCATCGTTTTCCGTCTGCAGGTCCCCGGTCAGCACCGCCACACGCTCTTCCGGACCGAATGACGCCAGCGTGCTCTCCAGCAGAGTCGTCTTGCCGGACCCGGGCGAACTGACAAGGTTAAGGCACAGCACATGGTTTTCCTGGAAGCGCCGGCGCAGATCGAGCGCGATGCGCTGGTTCTCGTTCAGGACCTTCTCTTCCACCCGAACAACGGTCATGGCTCCTCCACCTCAATGAACTTTAGATCCAGCTGGTCTCCGCTGACAAAGCGGGTGTGCTGGCTTTGGCAGCGCGGGCACGGCGCGTCGGAGAACGGCGTATTCGAGGGCGAATCAAATTCGTGGCCGCATCCTTCGCAGCGGTTCACCCGTGGACACGCCTCCACGGTGAAAGCAACGTTTTGCTCGTCGGTATCGGCCACAATACACTCGAAGGCAAACCGCAGCGCGTCCACGTCCACGCCCGAGAGCACCCCCACACGCACCCCGATGGCCACCAGCCGCGCTCCCGGCCTGCGCGCCGTCTCGGCAAGACTCGCTTCCAGAATCGAGCTGGCAATGCCGACTTCGTGCATCAGCGCCGTCCCGGCGCCGAACACGCCTGAGGCCCATCGAATGAGTCAAGTCCTGAACATGAATCCCTCTGGGGCGAGATTGGGGTGGAACCACGCGTGGGTGGATCTTCTATCCAGCCGCACAGGCCTGCGCGCGATCAGTGTATCCAGCCGGAGGCAACGCCGGCATCTCCCCTCGCCACCGCTCCACTTGCGCGATCGCCGACGCAATGAGTTCCGGCAGCGCGCCTTCCACTCTGGATGTGAGTTGTGTGCCCCATCCGGTTGCCTCCGGCTGCACACCCAGCACAACAATCTCTGCCGGCGTGCTCCCGGTCAGATGCATGGCGCCGATCAGATCGGAAAAGCCGAGCAGGTGGACGCTCTTCGAAATCGGCAGCTCGGCGATCTGTTCTTCTTCGAACCGGAGCAGCGTTCCGGGCGCGGCGCCCGTGTCGACGGCGTCCAGCGCCAGCAGGTGGGTCGCCCCCTCCAGCGGATACAGCAGGTCTAGCCCCAGCGTCCCGCCATCCACCAGGGAAACGCTGGCCGGCAGCCGAACGTCGGCCCGCAGCTGCTCGACCGCCAGCATGCCTACAGCATCGTCAGTCCGCATCAGATTGCCGAGGCCCAGAACGACGATGTGGATCCCGCTCATCGATCCCAGTTCCGGGTGCGGTGAATCCTGCGCTTTCCAAAGAGATGCTTCGGCTCCAGGGCCGCGATCTCCATCTCCTCGTCGATGACTTCATCGGGCACGAACTTATAGCCGCTGAAGACGCTCTCCATCTCCGCATTCCGCTCCGTCATGGCCACCAGCACGGCGCTGTACACATGGTGAATGAAAAAGCCCGTCAGGAAGAACATGAAGAGAAAATGCACCAGGCGGAGCCACTGAATGTCGATGACCCGGGGAATCCAGCCGACAAAGAAATTCAGCGTGGGCGAGCCTTCCACCGTGCCAAAGAGCACAAGGCCCGTCACACACTCGCAGGCGATCATGAAATACACGATGATGTAGGTCAGCCCGGCCAGGGTGTTGTGCCCGATCTGCTCGAAGGGCTTTCTCTGCTGGAACGTGTAGTACCGCACCATGGCCTTCAGGCTCTTCCACTGTCGCCGGGTTAACGGCAGAAACTGCCTCCACCGCGCCCAGTGGTTGCCCGCAAAAAACCAGTAGATGCGCACGATCAGCGCGCCGATCAGCTCAAATCCAGCCAGCTCGTGGATAAATCGCACCGTCCCCATGGTCCACGCGGTCTTGTGCGGGAAGATCAGGAAGGGGTGATTCATATAGAGCCCGGTCCAGGTCAGCACCGTCACCGCGGCCACGATGCCCCAATGGCTCAGGCGAACCGGCAGCTCCCACACGTAGACGGGAACCAGATGCTCCTCGGCCGCCGCGACATGCGCCTTCGCGGGGATCGGACGAACAATCGTGGCCATCACATGCCTCCCGCCAGACACGCAGGCTCCGGAGGAAGCGACATGGATTCCTGCGGCTCCGACACAGCTACTCCATTCCGGCCGTAGATGCGGCTTCTTCCATCGACCACGTGCACGGCGCACGCCAGGCACGGATCGAACGAGTGAACCGTGCGCAGCACTTCCAGCGGACGCTCCGGATCGGCGATCGGCGTGTTCAGCAGAGCGGCTTCGTACGCTCCCCGCTGGCCATGCGCATCGCGCGGACCGGCGTTCCACGTGGAGGGCACGATGGCCTGATAATTGACGATCTTCTTGTTTTCGATCTCCACCCAGTGGCCCAGCGAACCGCGCGGCGCTTCTTCCAGCCCGAAACCGGCGCACGACTTCGGCCAGCTCTCCGGATCCCACTTGTCGCCGTTGTGAATCCGCACGTCGCCGTGGCTCATGTTGTCGTCCAGCTGTCCAATCCACTCCGGCAGCTTCTTAACCACCAGATCGGCCTCGATGGCCCGCGCCGCGGTTCTTCCCAGCGTCGAGAACAACGCCGCCGGCGGAGCATTGAACTTCGCCAGCACGCCGTCGACGGTCTTCTTCACCTGCGCATCGCCCGAGGCATAGGCGATCAGCGTCCGCGCCAGCGGTCCCACCTCCATCGGCTTGTCGTCATACCGAGGCGATTTCAGCCAGGAGTATTTCGCGTCCGTGTCGAGTTGGTCGAACGGCGGCTTCGGCCCTGAGTACTTTGGCCTGGTCTCGCCCTCCGCCGGCTTTCGGCTCGCGTTGTCCCCCACCGAGTATTCGTACCAGGAGTGGGTGACATATTCGGCCACCTTCCCCGGATCCACCGGATGCACCGTCGAGAGATCCCGGTTCAGGATCACGCCTCGCGGATAGAAGAACCCTGCGGAATCGTAGATGCTGCCCGACGGCAGATCCCCATACGCCATGAAGTTGCCGAGGCCTTCACCATAGCCGAACCACTCCTTGTAGAAGCCGGCGATTGCGAGAACATCGGGAACATAGACCTGTTGCACGAAAGTTGTGGCACGAGCCGCAAGCTCATTGAAGAGCGTAATGCGCTCCGGATTAATCACCGCTTCCGGCTCGTTCCCATCGATGGCGGTCGTCATCCCACCCACCAGATAGGTCTGCAGGTGTGGATTTTTACCGCCCAGGACCGCGTGGATGCGAATAAAATCCCGCTGCATATCAAGCGCCTCGATGTAATGCGCGACTGCAAGCAGGTTCGCTTCCGGCGGCAGTTGGTAAGCAGGGTGTCCCCAGTCACCGCTGCTAAAGAGGCTCAACTGCCGACTGGCCACTAGGGCCTTGACACGGTCCTGGACACCCTTGAAATACGTCGTGCTCGACTTAGGCCATTCCGAAATCGACTGCGCCAGCTGCGAAGTCTTTGCCGGATCGGCCCTCAGGGCAAGGGTCACATCGACCCAGTCGAGCGCGTGCAGATGATAAAAGTGAACAACGTGATCGTGAACATTTTGCGTACCGGCGATGATATTACGCACCAGCCGCGCGTTGTCAGGCACTTCGATACCCAGAGCATTCTCAACAGCGCGCACTGAAGCCAGCGCGTGAACCGTTGTACAGACGCCGCATATCCGCTGCGCCCAGATCCATGCTTCGCGTGGATCGCGTCCGCGCAGAATCAGCTCAATGCCGCGAAACATGGTGCCGGAGCTCCAGGCGTCCGTCACCCGGCCTCCATTCACCTCCGTCTCAATGCGGAGATGGCCTTCAATGCGCGTTACCGGATCGATCACCACGCGGGCCATCTCAGTGCACCTCCGTCGTGGTCTTTTTCGTCTTCTCGTCCGCTCCCGTTTCGCTATTGTCCTCGCCCGGATGGAAGTGATCCCGGACCACGTGACCCACAGCGTGGGCGGCGGTGGCCGCCGCAACGGCGCCCACCACCGTCCAGCCAATCTGGCCGGCCGTCACATCTACGCCAAACCCGGCTGGATGCGGTAGCCGCTCGTAAAACGGCGACTTGGTATCCCAGAACCGCGAGGAAGCGCAGGCGATGCAGCCATGGCCGGACTTCACCGGCCAGCTCGTCGCATCGTTCCACCGAACCACCGGACAGTTGTAATTCGCCTCCGGCCCCTTGCAGCCCATCTTGAACAGGCACCAGCCTTTCCGATGCCCCTCATCTCCCCAGGTCTGTACATAGCGCCCGGCGTCGTAATGCGCGCGCCGCTCGCACTGGTCGTGGATCAGTTGCCCATACGCGAACAGCGGACGGCCTTCCGCATCCAGCGCCGGCAGCTCGCCGAACGTAAGGTAGTGCACCAGCACCGCCGCCGTGTTCACGGAATTGTGCGGGCAGCCCGGCAAATTGACCTGCCTGAGTCCGGGAACCGCTTCATGCAGCCCCACGGCCCCGGTCGGATTGGGACCTGCCGCCGGCAGCCCGCCATCCCATGCGCAGGCGCCCACCGCAATCGTCGCCGCCGCCCCTCCGCAAACCTCGCGCGCAATGTCCAGCGCCGTGCGTCCCCCGATCATGCAGTAGATGCCATCGTCGGCGGTTGGAATCGCGCCCTCCACGATTACCAGATACTTGCCCTTCTCCTCATCCACCACCCGCTTCAGCGCCGCCTCGGCGTGTCTGCCGTAACCCGCCATGATGGTTTCGTGGTACTCCAGCGAGATCGCTTCCAGAACCAGGTCCTCAATCGGCGGATGCGGCGACCGCAGCATCGATTCCGTGTTCCCCGCGCAGTCCTGAAATTCCAGCCATACCACCGTCGGTTTCTTCTTCGTGCTCAGGGCTTTTGCGATCGTTTGCGCATAGCCCTCGGGCAGCGCCAGCGTCGCCGCCATTGTCCCGCAGAACTGCACAAACCGCCTGCGCGAGATTCCCCGTTGTCGGCATCTCTCCAGAACCGATTCGCCCGTAACCATCCAGCCCTCCTGCCTGCGAGTCCGGGGATTCGCAGACAGACCGTATCCTTGCTTAAAAACCCTTGTATGTGACTGCCATCACGGGAGCCTTTTTCCTTCCTCCCGATCCGACTTCCGACATTAAGCACCCACAGGGCCGGAATTCCGCGTGACCCTCATCACAGGGACTTGTGCCTACAGTCACAGCGGTACGAAGGTACCGGCAGCAGACTTTCCGCAGGAGGTTTTTCACCATGAAAACCCTCGAGCATGTTGTGCCCGGCAATCGTCTGTTTGCCGTACCCGACAAGATTCTGGTGGCGACCGATCTCGCCGATATCGATTACCTTCTTCCCCATGCCATCGCTCAGGCCCGTGCCTGCGGCGGCGCCCTGACTCTGGTGCATGTCATCCCGCCAGGTGAGGCCATGCCTCTGGACGCCAGCGCCATCCCTTATCTCGACGTCGCCGACATGAAGAGAGAGGCCGTCGAAATCCTTGGCCCGGCTGCCGCTCAGGTACGCGACACTGGCATCCCCTGCGACGTGACCGTAGTGCAGGGCAATCCCAAAGAACAGCTCGTCGTCCTGGCGCGCGCCACCCATGCCGGTCGCATCATCGCCGGCACCCATGGCCGCCGAAACCTGAAGCGCTTCTTCCTCGGTTCGGTCGCCCACGAGATTCTCCGCTCCGCCGAAGTCCCGGTCTGCACCGTCGGCCCTCACGCTCACCAGGCCTCCTCTTTTGGAGCCCCGCGAAAGCTCCTTCATCCTGTTTCTCTGTGCTCCGGCTACGAAGAGAGCGCCCGGATCGCCATGGAGATGGCCGAGTTCTATCG
>DASXFH010000297.1:0-2378 GCA_036489655.1 Acidobacteriaceae bacterium
GGAAACGCCAGCATCAGCAACATCCGCGTTCCCGCGTACGCCACGGCAAGTCCCGCCGCGCCGCCCAACGCAGCCAGCAGCACGCTCTCCGTCAGCAGTTGCTGGATCAGCCTGCCGCGCGTCGCACCCAGCGCTGTGCGCACGCTCATCTCCGCCTTGCGTCCCATGCCGCGCACCAGCAGCAGATTCGCAATATTCGCGCACGCAATCAGCAGCACCGCGCCGGAGATCCACAGCAGCAGATGCAGGTTCGATCCATACTGTTCCTGCATGTTCTGGATGCCCCCGCCCCCCGCCGTCAGCACCACGTGCACCTTCGGCAGCTTCGCTTTGTTTTCGGCATTCGCGAACCTCGCAGTATCTGCGAACTGCTGCCGCACCAGCGCGCTCACCTTCGCCTGCAATGCAGGTAGCGAGACGCCCGGCTTTACGCGGCCAATCATGTAGATCCAGTCCTGATCGGCATCATGTACATACGCAGCTTCCGTCAGCACGGGCATCGACTCAATCGGCAGATAAAATTCCGGCGGTGTGTTCGACAGCCGGTCGCCGAAGAAGCCCTTCGGCGCAACTCCCGTGATCGTCACCGCCTTCGTGTTCACCCAGAAGGTGCTACCCACCACCGCCGGATCGCCGGCGTAATCCCGCTGCCAGATCTCGTAGCTCATCACCGCAACCATCGGCGCGCCCTGCGCATTGTCCGCATCGGTAAAGAGCCTTCCCGCCTCCGGACGCAGCCCGAAGGTGCGAAAGTAGTTGCCGGAAACGAACTCGCCCACCGCCGACTGCGCAGCCTCCTGGCTCCCCCCGCGCCGCACCGTGATCGGCGTGTATTCAAATCCCGCCTGCATCGCGGCCAGCTCTTCAAACTCTCGCGCATTCTTCTTCACGTACTGCCAGGTCGCCGTCGGGAAGGCGGAGTAGTCTGCGCCATCCGGCACACCACCGCCTACGCAGCAGTCATTCGTGTCGCCCAGCCGCACCAGCGTCTTCGGATCGGTCACCGGCAGGTTCTTCAGCAATACCGCATGCACCAGCGTGAAGATCGCGGCATTCGCCCCAATCCCCAACGCCAGCGTCAGGATCGCGGTCAGGGTAAAGCCCGGCGTCTTGCGCAACTGCCGCAGTGCATAGCGAAGATCCTGCATCAGTGTCACCCGCACTCCTTCACAAACCTATTCCGTTCTCAAAGCCCGCATGGGATCAATCGACGCCGCGCGCCGCGCCGGAATCAGCCCCGCCACACACGCCGCTATTGCGAGCGTCACAATCGCAAACGCCATCACACTCGCATCTGCATTTGTGATCTCGTAAAGCTGCGCCTTCACAAAGCGCACACACACCAGTGCCACCGGAATCCCAATCGCAAGCCCGAGCGCCGTCTGCAAGATCGCTCCACGCATGATCATCGCCACCACACCGCCGCGCTCCGCACCCAGCGCCATGCGGATGCCTATCTCGCTCGTGCGCAGCGCCACGGTGTACGCCGTCACGCCATACAAGCCCACAGCCGCCAGCAGCAGCGCCAGCGCGCCAAACAGCATCGTCAGCCGCGCCACCATACGGTCATCGTTGAATCGGTCCGCTACCTGCTGATCGAAGGTCTGGAACTTCACCACCGTCAGGTTCGGATTGATTCCCGCCAGCGTCCTCCGCGCCAGTGACTCCATATCGCTCATCGGGCGCGCTGTTTGCAAAACAATCGCTCCGGCGTAGAGCGACATGTCCTTCTCGATCGGGTCCTTGTCACTCGCCGGCCGCTGCATCAGCGGAATGAAGTACATCTGGTGATCCGTCCAGCGCAGGCTGGTATAGGACGTATCCTCGACCACTCCGACGATCTGATAATCCCCCGTCGCCTTCTCTCCACCTCCAAAATGCTGCCCAATCGGGTTCGCTCCATGGAAGAACTTCTTCACAAAGGTTCGGTTCACCACCGCCACCGCCGGTGCCGTCGATGTGTCCTGCGCGGTGATCCCGCGCCCCATCACCACCCGCGTCCCCACCGAATCGAAGTACTCCGGACTCACACGCACAATCGACGCAAAGGCCTCATGCCCGATATTCGGCTGCCCCTGCACCTGGACGCCCGTGCCCCAGTTGTTGTCCTCCATCGGCGTATATGCGCTGATGCCCACCTTCACCACGCCGGGCAGACCATGGAAGCGATCCTCCATCGTGTGATACAGCGCCTCAAGTTGTTTCGCTCCGTAACCGGCTGCCTGCGCATTGATGTGCACGATATAGCGGTTCGTCGTCTCCAGCCGCATGTCTGCGTGCTCGAGCTTGTTCAGGCTCTGCGTGAACAGCCCGGCAGCCACCAGCAGCACCAGCGACAGCGCCGCCTGCGTCACCACCAGTCCGCGCTGCAGCAGAGA
>DASXFH010000054.1:0-19355 GCA_036489655.1 Acidobacteriaceae bacterium
CTCTTCCTTGCAGCAGATTTCACATTGCCACGTCTGTACGTTGCACCTTGTCCTCTGCGGAATCGACGGCTCCACGCGGAGATTCTGCCACAAGGAAACGGTTAGCTCGCGTAGGTAGTCGGAATGCCAAGGTTCAACGCCGAGGTCATCACCTGATCCAGAACTGAGAAGACCTTGGATGCCGCCTCATACGATTGCTCGAAGGTTTCCAGCGAAGCCGCCTCATCGTTCAGGTTGACCGCGCTGAGCGAGTTCACCTGGGACTGCAGTTGGGTCAGCGAAGCCTGCTGCGCCGTGTTCTGGGTCGAGACGTCGGACACCAGCGTGCCCAGCGAGCCCACAAAGGACGCATAGTAGTTGGTGGGCGTCGATCCGGCAATGATGGCCTGGTTAGCGAGATTTGCCAACGCCAGCAGATTAGTGTCGTCCGATGATCCCAGCCCCGCCCCGGCCGCCGCAATCTGCGATGGACTGGTGATGGCTACCGAAATCGCGGCCGAAGCCCCAGTCGCCGTGGCGGGCAGATTGAAGATGGCGACGCCCGCATTGCCGTTGGCGTCTGAACCAGCCTCATTCACGGTGTTCACCTGGGTGCCCAGGTCGTAGGCTAATGTGTCGAGCGCGCTCACGATCTGCGGGATGTCCTGGTTTCTGGCCGTAAGCACACCGCCGATCTCCCCGCCTCCCGCAGCCAGCGACGAGGTGATGTCGTTGCCCTGCGAGTCATAGATATGCGTGGACCCATTCAGCGGGCCAGTGGTGAGCGCATACGACTGGCCCTCCGAGACCAGGAGGGCACCGCTCGATGTGGTGATGGTCAGCCCGTTGTTCTCGGTCTGGACCTGATGCACGCCCACCAACTGCGAAAGCTGCTGGATATCCTGCTGGCGCTGATCTTCGAGGGTGCCGGCATCGGCGTTGGGGCTGGCCGACTGGATCTGCTGATTGAGCCGCGCGATGGTCTGCGACAGAGAATTGACCTGGGACACTACGTTGACGCTCTGTTGATCGAGCGAGCTCTGCTGCGATGCAAGCTGCGAGGAAGCGCTCTGGAAATCGCTGGCCAACGTGGTGGCACTCGAAAGGACCGCTTGACGGAGCGATGAATCCGCCGGACTCGATTCGAGCGAAGAGAGCGCGCCGAAAAAACTGGTCAGGTCCTGGCTGATTCCATCGGTGGCTCCCGTCGAAGTGCTCGAAGTCGCCGTGGTCGTTTGACTGAATACCGTCTGCACCTGATCGAGCGCGGTCAGCCGCGCCGCCGACGCGCTGGCGTTCTGATTCTGCTGCTGAAGCTCCTGCTCCAGTATCCGGTCGCGCTGCGACACCCCTCCGGTATTCGTGACCCCGTCGCCGTAACCCTGGCCGTTGATCGTAATGGGATCGTTTTCCTCGAAGTTGGCAACCTGGCGCGTGTAGCCGGTGGTGTTGGCGTTGGCGACATTGTTCGAAACAACATTCAAGGCTGCCTGATCCGCCTCAAGAGCGCTTGTAGCAATATTGAACGCAGTGTTTAACGTGGCCATACCTGGCGCTTCCCTTTCGCCCAATGAATGAACCTGGTTGAGGTTTGAAACTAAGCTCGGAACTGCGAAGTTAAAGACCCATACCACTCGCGACGCTGTGCTGCTCGAGATCGGCGCAGCAAGCGGAGGTTCCGATGTGTCTCCTTCAGCAACGCACCCAGCAGGCGCCGCAGCGAGCGAGCTTCAGCCAGCTCCGCGCCGACGGGCGCGGACACGCAATCGATGGAACACAAAATGCGCTCGAGCCGTTGAGCATCGCTCCGCACCAGGGCCTCAATCGCTTCGCGCAGAAGCGCAACCAGGGAGCTGCTATCGGTGCCCAGGCCGTCCGCACGCGGTGCCGTCGGATCGGCCGCTTTCATACCGGTTGGTCTCCCTGCCGTCGGCAGCATTACTGTCCACCGCCCAGCATGTGATCGATCAGCTTGCCGGCTATCTGCGAAGACTCCACATGGTAACTGCCGCCGGCGATCGCGGCCTGCACCGATGCCACCTTGTCCGTCCGTACATCGCTCTGGCTCACCGACTGGCTGACGATGTTAGCCGCCGTGCTTAAATGCGCCTGATCGCCAGCCTGCCCGGCTGGAGAAAGCGGCACCGCCGCCGTCTTGCCAACCACACTCGATGGCGGAGAGGCCTCCTGCGTCTGTTGAATGGGCTGGAGATCGCCTGGAATTTTCATGCCGTTCTTGCTCCTCGTTTTACTTAATCGGCAATGAAGTGGATCACTTTAGTAATAAAAAGCGAGTTCGCTCTTAGATTCTTCTCACAGTCCATGGGCAATCCATCTCACAGCTTCGTTGCGCCGCCCCGGACTTCAGAGGCCGAGGATGTCCGGAAATGATCCAGGATTTTCGTTGCGATGCCGAATCCTCCGCGCTCGGAGATAGCTTTGGCCATGGCCTGGGTCCCAAAGCTCATCAGCGCACCCTCGCTCCCCCCGTCCTCGTCGCCACCGATCGCAACACCGCTCTCTGCAAGGCCCTCGCTGTCGCTCGAAAAGAGCGCATCATGCTGCAAGGGCTTGAGAAACTCCTGCATCAGGCTGGCTTCGAATTCATGCGCCGCGGACTTCAACCGCGAATCATCGGCCACGGGATTCAAGGCAGCCGCCACGACAGAATGCACCGCTGTCACGCTCATCACATTACCTCCAACTCGGCCTCTAACGCGCCGGCTTCTTTCATGGCTTGCAGGATCGAGATCACGTCTCGGGCCGTGGCCCCGATCTGCTGCAGATTCTGCACCAGATCATCGACCGTCGCGCCGGCTCGCAGCTCGATCTGATTCACCGGCTTGTCCTGGGCCTGAACCGTGGTCTGCTGCACTACCTGGGTTGTGCCCTGGCTGAGCGGGCCGGGCTGCGAGACCTGGAACTCGCTGATCACATTGACGGCCAGCCCACCGTGCAGAATCGACACCGGCTGCAGACGTACGTCCCCGCCGATGACCACCGTGCCGGTGCGTTCGTTCACCACCACCTTGGCGCGGGGGAAAACATCGACTTTAACCGCCTCGATGCGCGCCAGCAGCTGAGGAACATCCTCCCCTGAAGCGGCCGCGACCTCGATGCGGCGGCTGTCGACGGCATGCGCCGCCGCCCGCCCGAGTTCCTTGTTAATCGCTGCGGCCATCAACTCTGCAGTGCGGAAATCGGCGTCGTTGAGCAACAGGGAAAATTTGCGCATGTCGGTGATATCCAGCGGCACCGCGCGTTCCACGATCGCGCCTGACGGTATGCGGCCGGTGGTCGGGTGGTTCAGCGACCGGCTGCTTCCGTTGCTGGTGACCGAGTAGCCGCCCAGCACCAGCGGCCCCTGCGCCTCCGCGTAGATCTGCCCGTCGGGTCCGTAGAGCGGCGCCATCAGCAGCAGGCCCCCCTCGATGCTGCGCGCGTCGCCCGCCGACGAAACGGTGACGTCCAGGCGGTTTCCGGGACGCGAAAACGGCGGCAGCGTGGCGGCCAGAAAAACCGCCGCCATATTCCTGACCTGCAGAGAGGCGGTAGTCGAATTCTGGGGAAGCGTGACTCCCATACGCTGCAGGGTAGTGATCAGGGTCTGAATAGGAAAGACGGTTTGTGAGCTGTCGCCGGTGCCGCGCAGCCCAACCACAATCCCATACCCCACCAGCTGGTTGTCGCGGATACCCTCGATGGTGGCCACATCCTTGACCTGGGCCAGCCGCGATGCCGCCGGCGGGCCTGCCTGGGCGGATATCTGAGTCACCACCAGGGCAGCAAAAGCGAACCCCGCAAGGCGACCGGAGAGGTTCGTCCAGTGAATCCAGCTCGTTGCGCAGTGAAGCTTTGGGCTCGGCGTCATATGATTCCAGTGTTCGGTCTCCTAGAAGACCAGAATCTTCTCCAGAAAACGGACCACGGGATTCTGGCGGTAGGTGTAGTCGTTGATGATGCCCTTGCCAACCACTTCCAGCTCCAGATCGGTGATGGTGGTGGACAAAACCTGGTTCTGCGCACTGATATCGTCCGGCCGCACCAACCCGCGCAGTCGGATCAGCTGCGTCTGCTGGTTGAATGAGACCTGGCGCACCGCCTGAATGACCAGCATGCCATTGGGCAGCACATCGACCACTTCGCCACCCAGGGTTGTGCTGAGGCTCGAATCAGTTACCGACTGGCCTTGCGCGTTCAACCCTGAACTGGAGGACTGATTGAGTAGATTATTCAGCGCGTTGCCCGCGGCCAGCTTGCCCAGCAGGGCCGAGATTTGTGACGAGGCGTTCGAAGCTCGCGAGTTTTTCACGGTTCCATCGGTTGACGCGGTGAGACTCTCGGAGACGACAATGGCGACGGGATCGTGAAGCCGGCTGGCCTTCAGATCGTCCGGCAACCTGGCCATCCTGCCGTCCTCGGTCCAGATTGATCCGGGAGTCGCCGCGCCGGCCAGATGCTCGGAACGCACTCGTGCGATATACGCGTTAAGAGCGGCGTCCGGCGGAGACTTGGCCGCGACCGTCGGCTTTTTGGCGGTCTTCTGCGCCCAGCCTGGGCAACCTCCAGCAAGTAGACCCAACAATAGAACCAGGAGCGTGGTCGGAGACAGGTCCGGAATCAGACCTTGACGGATGGCGGTCACGGCTCGCTCCATCCTGCGACGGCCGGCAACAGTTCGACCGAATCTGCTCCGCGCACAATCCCCCGCAGCAGCGCGCCGCCGTCTCCGCCGCGAACCGTTACTTCGACTCCCACCGGCGCCGACTCCACCGCCGTTCCGGAAAGCTGGACGCGAACCGCTCCATTCTTCCAGATGCGCACCGGAGATCCGGCGCGCAGCCACACCTTGGCCGAAGAATTTCCCGGCACCCCTCCGCGCCCTGCAACGTCTCTGCCCGAAACCCTGTGCGGTGCAGATGGACGGCCCTTGACCGGCATGAGCGTTGGAGGCCTTTCCGGGTGACGGCAATCGACGACCACGGCCCAGGAGCGCCGCAGGATGGGATCGAAGAGATAATGATCGACGACCGTGCCCGCAGCTCCCTGCTGCGACCCACCGCAGGCCGCGGCGCCGGCGCCGGTTGCGACCAGCCCGGTCGTCGCGAGCAGCAGAAGGGCGGAGATTCCGGTGAAAGCGCTCATCACTTGGCCATATTGTTAACTTCGCTGTACATCTCATTCGCAGCGGTGATGACCTTGGAATTGCTCTCGTAGGCGCGCTGCGCGAGCACCATCTGCACGAAGGCCCCCACCACGTCCACGTTCGAATTTTCGAGGTAGCCCTGCTGCAGCGTTCCGAGACCTTCGTTGCCTCCCGGGTTGCCGAGCACCGCATCGCCCGAGGAGAGGGTTGCGGTGTAGAGGTTCGATCCGACGCTGTCCAGTCCGCCCGGATTGGCGAAGGTGGCCAGCTGCAGCTGGCCCAGCTGTTGCGGGTTCTGCTGCCCGGGAAGAGTGGCGTTGATGACGCCGTACTGCGTGATCGTGATCGCAGTGGCTGTGGGCGGGATGCTGATGGCGGGTATCAGCTGATCGCCCTGCGAATCGACCATGGTTCCCTGGTTGTTGAGGAAGAAGTTGCCCGCCCGGGTATAGGCGATGGTTCCATCGGGACGCTGCACCTGAAAGAAGCCGCTGCCCTGGATGGCCAGGTCCAGGGGATTGTTGGTCTGATTCATGTCCCCCTGGGTCATGATCAGTTCGGTCGCGGCGGACTTCGTTCCCAATCCGATCTGCAGCCCCGCTGACACTGTCTGCTGGCTTTGCGCCGCTCCCGGTGTAACCAGGTTCTGGTAAATCATGTCCTGGAACTGCAAAGATCTCTGGCGAAAGCCCACCGTCGACGAGTTAGCCAGGTTGTTGGCGATGGTATCCAGATTCAGTTGCTGCGCGCTCATGCCGCTCGCGGCGGTATACAGGGCTCGAATCATTCTCTATGTCCTTCCCCTATCCTCTGTTCGCTTCTTCACTTCGTGATTTCTATTCGCGTCGTCATTTTTCGTCGCCGCGCCCGTCGATCCGCTCCGCGGACTGCTCTGTGCGCAGCCGCCTAAACCTTGGGCAGATCTTCACTGGCCGGCTTGTCGAAGTCGGTGTTGAAGACGGTGAGCGCCTTCTGCATCATCTCCGCCTGGCGCTGCACCAGAATCAGCTGCAGAGTGCCCTGGATCACATCCTGGTTCGAACCCTCGAGCGAGCCTTGATGGATCGCAGCCGCCACCGCCTTCGGCTTGCTGCCTGCGCTCAGGGCATAGCGGTTCATGCCTTCGGGAAGCAGTTCGTCGGAGGAGGCAAAGCCCCAGATCCCGAGATTTGCCGCCACCGCACCACTCACCGAGATCGTGCCGTCGGAGCCGACCGTTACATCGCCGGTGGGAATACGGATAGGCTGATTGCGTGCGTCGAGAACCGGGTCTCCCTGGGCGGTGGTGAGTAAGCCGTCGGCTGCCCGCTGAAACTGGCCGTCCCGTGTGTAGCGCACCCCCGCCGCCGTCTGGATAGCAAAGAATCCCTGACCCTCGATCGCCAGATCAAGAGGGTTGCCTGTCGGAACCAGCGATCCCTGGCCGAGATCGAGCCGATTGCCGCCGAGCACGCCAAAGTCGTTCACGGTGCGATTGAGCTGGGAATTGAGGGCGTCGGGACCCATGATGGCGCTGCGGAAATACTCGCGCTCGGCGCGGAATCCCTTGGTGCCGGAGTTCGAAAGATTGCTGGCCGCCGCGTCCAGAGCTTCGGAACGCGCCAGCAAACCGGAGAAGGCCGCATAGTAACCGCTACTCATGTTGCACCTCGTTGTGCTGTTGCAGTGAGCACAGGCGCCGCCAAAGACGGTCGGCGCGGATTAGAAAAAGCTCATGGCGTTACGCCCGGTTCGGTCGACCCAGCTCGGCCTCGTGATCACCAGAGCTCCGTAGTCAAACCACGCATCACCGGAATTGCGCGTTACTGAAACGGCGTAATGGAGCAGATCACGTCCTCGGTCGAGCGGCGATTGTCGAGATCGCCGTCCGACCCGGAAGCCCTCGTCTGCTTCCACATCCGGAGCCAGAGGAAGCGGTCGACGCGGACCAGCCGAGCCTGCGCCGGCTGCGCCTTCTCTATCAGTTGCGTCAGGGCGGGCGCCAGGGTTTCCGCGCTACTGGCCTCGATCAGCCGCACCCGCGGAAAGCCCGCAGCCAGCATGCGTTCGTGATGGCGCCGGAACGCGGACCCGCTCAACAGTCCGGCTACCACCGGGAGCCCCGTAATCCTCTCGATGGCCAGCGCCAGACTATGATCGATCCGGTCTTCAAAGGCCACATAAAGAGAGCCCGAAGCGGCCTGGCGCAGCGGGATAACGCCCAGCGCGTCCAGCAAAATGCGTGGAATGGGCGAGAGGGCCAGCATGAGCGAGTCTGGTTCTCCGGAGAATATGGGACAGTTCCACTGCAGGCTCAAGGCCTGAGTCACCCGCTGCTCTTCGAGCCCGCAATGCTGCATCAGCCAGGCACCAATCCGTTTCGGATCGCCCTCACGCTTCGCGCGTAGCGCCTTCTTCAACTGCCCATGGTCGATCCAGCCCTGGTCCAGCAAAATCAGCCCCAGCGGAATGCGATGACGATGCAGTTCACGAACCGGCGGATAGCCCTCCAGCTCCCGCGCGATCGCTTCCTGAAGCCGCCGCAGGCTGCAGGCTGGACCGCACACCCACCCGCCCTCGATAACCGGCGTCCGGCGGTGGCGCCAGAGATGAAGGCGCCCGCTGCCGCAGTGCGCATTCGAGCATTCAGGAAAAAGCGGCGAAAATCGCGGCCTCGACGCCGGACGCGGACCCTCCGCACCGTCCTGGGTGCCCCGCCGGACTCCTAGAAGAGGCATCGGATGCTCTCCAGTCGCTTCTCAGCCTCGGCCACTTCGAGGACGCTGAATCCGAAATTACCGTTGACCAGCACCACTTCACCGCGGGCCACAATCTTGTCCCCCACCAACAGATCGACCGGCTCGGCGACATGACGGTCGAGCTCGACCACGTCGCCCGGTCCCAGGTCGAGCACTTCGTTGAGAGACATCTCCCGCGAGCCAAAACGCAGGGAGGCCTCGAGCTCAACATCCAACAGCAGGTTGACCCCTGCGCGCAGCTTTTCCGGCGGTGTCTCGGGAACCGCTGCTCCCGCCTGCGGCCCGGCAGGAACGCGGGCCGTAGTATAAGTCTCGTCGGCGAAGGCAATGTGCATCGCCACCGAGCCGATATGCAATTGGTAGGCTGCAGCTGGAACGCCAAGCGTCCAGGTCTCCACCTCTACCGACGTAGTATGCGTCTCGCCTATCCCGGCCGCTGCCACCTGAGCGATCTGCTGCTGCAGCCCCTGCCACAGCTCAGCTTCCCGCTGAAAATCGATAGCCTCATTCGCCACGTTCGCCTCAGTCAGCAAGGCGTGGAGTTCACCGCGATCCGTCAAGATGGCGAAACGGCCACTTCGAGCACCGCTCACATTCATCCCCAGGCAGAATGCGCCAGCCAAATTCGGCAACTGTTCGGCAGCCGCCAGTCGCAACTCGGCGGAGAGTTCCCGCCGCAAAACCAGCGGTGCTTCGGTCAGCCAGCTTTCAAGAAACGATTTCATTCCAGTCACCCTTCACCTTGCTCTACGCTCTACTTCAACTGCGCCGTCAGATGCGCTCCACGATGTTCTCCGCGGCGCACCGGGGAGGCAGCGAAGAGGGGCACCCCGACCACCCGAAATTCGGCGGAACGCGAGGCCGTCAGCGGAAAACGCAGCATTGCGCCGGCCTCCAGGCCTTCGATCTGGCGCGCCGCAATCCGGAAGGAGGGAAGCTGCAAGGCGCCCCCGACCTGGGCTTTGCCGACGCTGTCCCTCAGGCGCTGGCGGGTCTCCGGGTTGTGGCTGCGTTGCCGCGTCCAGTCTCCGACCATGCGGTGCAGTATGGTGTTCGAGACCACGGCCGGAAAGGCCAGGTTCATCAACCCGCTGGCCTCTTCCATACGCACCTCGAAGTTGAGGCAGAGGGTCTTTTCGGAGACCGGCATGAGATGGGCAATCTGGGTGTGCATCTGCCGCTGCTCGTACTGGAAGCTGAGTCCCACCGGCTCCCAGGCCGAGCTCAGCTCCCGGCAGATCACCTCGACCACGCTGGCCAGAATTGCCTCCTCGATATCCGTCAGTTCGCGCAGCTGCCCGGCCGCGCCCCGGCCGCCCAGCAGCAGGTCGATGATGGAGGGCGCCGGCGCCATTTCCATCTGCAGGACGGATACAGCACGCAGCGGCTCCAGACGCACCGAGCAGACGTAGGAAAGCTCCGGGATACGGGCAATGAACTCGTTGAAGGGGATCTGTTCGGCGGAGACGAGGGTGACCTGAAAGGTGCTGCGCAGCCACGCTCCCAGATTGTGGGTCAGGTTGCGCGCAAAGATGTCGTTGAGAAGGCTGATGGCCCGCATCTGTTCGTTGCTGATCTGGCCGGAGCGGGCAAAGCTGTAGGGCTGGGCCTTGCTACGGTTCTCACTGCGAACTTCGGCGGCTCCAGTACCCTTCTGGGCTCGCGCCGCCTGGAAGAGAGCATCGATTTCGTCCTGTTTGAGCGTCTTCTCCATGCCTGCCACACCTGCTCTTTCCGTCGCTTCGCTTCCGCTGATATTCCCGCTGTTGATGCTCCCGCAGGTCACGTTCCGTCGGGACTAACCGCTCAAACCTTCAATTCCCCATTGCCGTCGCCGATCTTGCCCATCTTCCGCGCCGTACCCGCGCTCTCTTTACGGATCGCGCCCAGCAGACTGCGCAGATGAAGCACCGCCGAGGCGTGAATCTGCGATACCCGGGATTCGACCACACCCAGGGTCAGCCCGATCTCTTTCATGGTCATTTCTTCGTAGTAGTAAAGCGTCATCACCAGCCGCTCCCGCTCCGGAAGCTGGTCGATGGCGTCCGTCAGCCGGGCCTGCATCTCGCCCTTGAGACAGCGGAAGAGCGGATCGTCCTCGGGCCGGTTCGGTATATACGCGAGCTCCTCTTCTCCCGAGTCCTCGGAGCGCTCCGCGTGAAGGGTGCCGATCTCCAGTCCCTTCAGCTCGCCGAGCAGCTGCTGATATTCCCCCAGCGTCATCTCCATTTCGGCGGCAACCTCGCTTTCCGACGGACTGCGCCCGATCCGCGTGGTGAGCGCGCGCATGGCCTCCTCCACCGCCCGCCCCTTGCGGCGAAGGTCGCGCGGGCTCCAGTCCAGGGTGCGCAGGCTGTCGAGGATCGCTCCGCGAATGCGGAACTGCGCGTAGCTTCGAAACTGCACCTTCTTGGCGGGATCGAACTTCTGCAGAGCATCCATCAAACCCAACACCCCGGCGCTGACCAGATCTTCGATCTCCACGTGCTGCGGCAGCCGCTCGTGTATACGGCGGGCCAGAAAGCGAACAGTAGGCAGATGATCGATCATCATGCGCTCCTGTTCAATCGTGATCTGCCGCCCTCCATTGAGGGCAGCATAGGACTCCGCCGCCTCGTGATGCTCGCCGCGATTCGACTCTGGCAGCACCGGCTCAGAGCGTTCTCTGCTCCCATTGCCTGACTGAACCTCTCTGGCCTGTATCTCCTTCGTCAATAATTCCGTCCGCAGTTCCCTGGCAGGAACAGAGGAAGTCATGGCGTGCATCCCCGCGGAACCGGACTCCGGCGTCTCCTGGATAATCCTCGCCCCACGCACCCCTCGCGCATCTTCGCCTCCCCGGCCCACGTTCTGCATGAAATCGAAAATCCCCTCTTCTGCTCTTCCGCAGCAGCGAATGCCACACGTGGTCAGCGCACAACGCCGACCGATCGCAGCTGCACGTCGGGCGGAATCTCCGATGGCGCGATCACCGCGATCCTGGGCAGAGTCGACTCAAGCCACCTGCGCAGGTAATAGCGGGCCGGACTCTGACACAGGAGCACGGGTATGGCCGAAGAGGTGGGTGCCCCGATTAGCTGCTTCAAAGAATCGGCAATGCGACGCAACGGCGGCGTGGCGAAAGACCGGCCATCGTTGAGCAGGCGAGCCACGCCTTCGGACTGAAAGCCGGCTGCAAGCTCCTCCTCAATGGCGGGGTCGAGCAGGAGCACCCTCAGGCTGCCGTCGCCGTCCAGCAGTGGCTGAAGAACGCGGCGGCCGAGCACCTGGCGCACCGCCTCCACCAGGGCGGGAAGATTCTTGCCGACGGCTGCTGCATCCACCAGCGCCTCCAGAATCGTGCCCAGATCGCGGATCGAAACCTGCTCCCGCAGCAGCTGCTGCAGAACTTTCTGCACCTCTCCCAGGGTCAGCATCTTCGGCACCAGCTCCTCGACCAGCTTGGGATGTGTCTCGTTGAGCGCGTCCAGGAGGCGCTTGGTCTCCGCCCGGCTCAGCAGCTCGTGGGCGTGCCGGCGGATCATCTCCCCCAGATGGGTGCTGATGACAGTCGCCGTATCCACAACCGAATAGCCGGCAGCCATAGCCTGATCCTCGAGTCCCGGCTGAATCCAACGAGCCGCCACGCCGAAGGCCGGCTCGCGCGTCTCTCTTCCCGGCACCGGCCGCGTCTGCGCCTCCGCGCTGACCGCAAGCAGCGAATTGCCCTCGGTCTGCCAGCGCCCGATTTCGATGCCACGCAGGGAGAAGACATACTCCCGCGGCTTGAGGCGCAGATTGTCCGAAATGTGGACCGGCGGGATCAGAAAGCCCAGCTCTCCTGCGAGGTGGCGGCGCAACGTGCGCACTCGCGCCAGCATCTGGCCGCCTTGCTTCTCATCGACCAGCGGGATCAGCTGAAAACCGATCTCCAGGCTCAGATCTTCCATCTTCAGGATGGCGGCCAGATTCTCGATCTGCGCCTTGTCTCCGGCCTTCCGCTCCCTCTCTGCGGCCACGCTCTCCACAACCGGCTCCGGCTGAATGCGGCGGCCGGCCCAACCCAGAGCCAGAGCAATGCCGAAAAAGGCCAGTTTGGGCAGCCCCGGAACCAGGCACAAAGCCGCCATGACGGCGCTTGCGACGTAGAGCGTGATCCTCTTGCGGAAGAGCTGCGAACCGATCTCCGCGCTCAGGGCTCCGGCAGATGAGGCCCGGGTCAGCACTATGCCGCCAGCCACCGAAACCAGCAGCGACGGGATCATGGTGACCAGCCCGTCGCCGACGCTGAGGATGGTATAGGTGCGCACCGCTTCCGTGAGCGCAACCCCCTGCTGGATGGTCCCGATGAGCAGCCCAGCCACAATGTTGATCGCCGTAATCAGGATGGTGGCCAGCGAGTCGCGCTGGTTGAAGCGCGCTGCGCCGTCCATGGCACCGTAGAACTCCGCCTCCTGAGCCACCGCGAGACGTCGCGCCCGGGCTCCGGCTTCGTCGATAAGCCCGGCGTTCATGTCGGCGTCGATCGCCATCTGTTTGCCGGGCAGCGCGTCGAGCGTGAAGCGCGCCGTCACTTCGGCAGTGCGCACCGCGCCATGGCTCACCACCAGAAACTGGATCGCGATCAGGGCCAGGAACAGGACAAAGCCGACGACGTAATTCCCTCCCACCACGAACTGGCCGAAGGACTCGATCACCTTGCCTGCCGCCGCCGTGCCTTCGCTGCCGTGCAGCAGAATACGGCGGCTGGAGGCGATATTCAGCGAGAGCCGGAAGAGTGTCAGCAGCAATAGCAACGTTGGGAAGACGGAGAGGTCGACCGCCTTGCGTACCTGTACGGCGGAGAGAAAGACCAGCACCGAAGCCGCCATGGAGGCAGCTAGAAGCAAATCCATCAGCGCAGCGGGTATGGGAATCAGCATGACGAAGATCACGCTGATCGCACCCATGGGCAGGGCCAGATCCTTGGCCACTCGAGCCACCCTCTGCCCAAGCGGCTGCTCGCCGGAAGCCGGACGTGCCGAAGAGACAACGGGAGGCGGCGAAGAGAGAGAGAGAGGAGAGCTCATGTATGCTCCTGGGATTCACGGAGACCAGATCTCTGTGCCGCGTCTTTACCGGCCGCGGATTTCGGTTCCCCGCTATGAGGAGCCCAGGGCATGCCTCCCGGGGCTACGGCAGGGCGATCGGTGCGCGCCGCACTTCCCCGTCCGCGTTCGCGGCGCAACCGCTCTTCGACCTGCTGACGGTAGAGATAAGCCAGGATCGCTGCCACCGCCGCGTACAGGTCATAAGGGATGCTCTGTCCCGGTTCGAGGTGCCGGTAGAGGGAGCGTGCCAGAGGAGGGTTCTCGACGATTGGGATGCCCGCCCACCTCGCCTCCTCCTTGATCTGCGCGGCCAGCAGGTCACGGCCCTTGGCAATCATCCTGGGCGGCTCCATGGTCTCGAAGCTGAAGCTCAGGGCCACGGCATAGTGGGCGGGATTCGTGATCACCACCGAGGCCCGGCTGATATCCGCCTTGAGCAGCCTCCGGCGCATCTGCCGGCGCAGCGACTTGATCTTGCCGCGAATCTGGGGGCTGCCTTCGGTCTGCTTCTGCTCTTCCCGCAGCTCCTGCTTCGACATCCGCTGGCGCGACTCCCAGCTGCGCCATTCCACCAGATAATCAACCGCCGACCAGGCAAAGAGAATCCATGCAGTATCGAGCAGAATGGCGTACGCGGCGCGCAGCATGCCCGGCATCTGCTCCGCGCCGAGCGGCGGCACGGCCGCCTGCGCGATGATCCTGCGGATGGCAAAGACCGACAGGATAGCGGCCGGAACCAGCGATTTGACCAGCCTCGCCAGGCCCCGCAAAGAGGCGAGGTTCTTCAAATTCTCGACGGCGTTGATGCGCTGCCACTTCCATTGCAGCGCCTCGGCGTTGAACGTAACGCCACGGCTTTGCCCCACGCTGGCAAAGAGCGCGGCCGCGGCCACCGCTGCGAACATCAGGGCCAGAGGCATCAGCATGACCATCGACATCTGGCGAATGGCGATGACCATTTTGACCTCTCCTCCACCCTCCCAGACATGTGGCTTTCCCATGGCCAGAAAGCTTTGATAGACCAGAGACCACTGCCCCGTCCATTTCTCCGCCAGGGCGCCGAGGGCCAGTACTCCGCAAAGCATGGCCGCAGCCGAGACCAGTTCGCGGCTGTGAACGCGATCGCCCTTTTCGGCCGCTTGCTGACGCTTTCGCGGCGAGGCCCGCTCGGTGCGGTCTCCGCTCATGGCATCCTCATCGCGTGCCGGATCAGGAACTGGCCTTCGTCCAGGAGCAGCGAGAAGCGGCTCTCGAGAAAACGCGGCCACAGGCCGAGCGATCCGATGAGCACCGCGTATCCGAGCAGCGTCTTGGCCGGGATCGCCACCATCATCACCGGAAGTTGAGGGGAAAGCTTGCCCACCACCGAGACTGCGACCTCGACCAGCACGGTGGCCGCCACCACCGGCGCCGCCAGCTGCAGCGCGGCGAAGAAGACTGCATTAAACGCACCCACCAGGCTCAACGCGACATGCCCTTCGATCCACACCGACCCCACTGGAGCGTCGATGAAGCTGCGGAAGAGCGCCAGCAACACCTCGCGGTAGAGGCCGGAGGTCAACAGCACCAGCGTTCCCAGCAGAGTGAACATCTGGCTCAACAGCGGCGTTTGGATCGAAGCGTTGGGGTCGAGAAGATTCACCAGCGAGAAGCTGAACTGGAATCCGAGCACCTGGCCGGCGAAGATCAGAATCTCGCTCAACATGGAGAGTTCGAGTCCGAAGACCAGACCCAGTCCCAGCTCTCCGGCAATGGAGCGGCACCCCAGGTCGACATGGCTTAGGGGCAGCGCAGCTGCCACCGGCGCCAGCAGCAGCGAGGTGGCCAGCACAAAGACCGTCTTGACCCGCGCAGGAATTGCATCCGAGGAGAAGATAGGCGCAAAGACCATCAGGCCGCTCACGCGGATCATCACCAGCACCATGGCGGCGAGAAAACGCGGCCAGTCGGACGTTACGCCCGCGTTTGAGGACAGAAACGGCAGCAGAATCGGCATGGCTTTATCCGAGATAGCGGTGAAAATTGCTGAACAACAAAATCGTGTACCAGACCAGCCGCTTGGCGAACCAGGGAAGGCCGACCAGGATCAGGCTGACGACAATGAGCAGGCGGGGCACGGTGGTGAGCGTCTGTTCCTGCAAGGAGGTGAGCGTCTGCACCAGGCTCAGCGCGAAACTGGTCAGGCTCGCCGCCAGCAGAATAGGCGCGCTGATGATGAGCGCCTCGCGCAGCAGGTGCCGCATGATCTCTACCGCCTGATCGGTTCCCAAGAAAACCTCCTAAAAACTTTTTAGTAGTGACCCGGCCAGCAGATTCCAGCCGTCGGCCATGACGAAGAGCAGGATCTTGAGCGGAGTCGAGATCACCACCGGCGGCAGCTGAAACATACCGATCGAGGTGGTGATCGAAGCCACGATCATGTCTACCAGGAGAAAGGGCAGGAAGAGCACCGCTCCGATCTCGAAGCCGGCCTTGAGTTCGGAGAGCATATACGCGGGAGCCACCACGCGCAGAGGCAGATCCTCGGGGCGGTTGGGCTTCGGCACCAGAGCGGCCGAGGTAAACAGCGCCAGATCCTTCTCCCGCGCGTAGTGCAGCATGTAGAGCCGCGGCGGATCGCAGCCGCGCTGAATCGCCTCCCACCCGGAAATCTGGCCCTGGCGAAAGGGCTCCACCGCCTGTGTCTCCACCGCGGCCAGCACCGGCTGCATCAGGAACCAGGTCATCATCAATCCCAACCCCATCAGGACCTGATTGCTGGGAGCGGTCTGAGTACCCAGCGCCTGGCGCAGGAAGTGGAAGACCACCAGCAGACGAACCATGGGGGTCATCGACAGCACAATCGCCGGCAGCAGCGTGAGCAGGGTCAGAATGAAGAGAATCGTCCAGGGAACAGAGTTGTTCTGGAGCGCGCGCGCGTCGATAGGCGGCAGCGGCAGCATTTTCGTTCCCAGCAAGGCGAGCACGATCATGAGCACTCCTGGTCCTGTGCTGAAGCAGAGGGGCCGTCATCGAAAGGTCGCACTTCAACCAGCGGAGCCAGGGCATCGCCGGAGGATGCCAGGAGAAACCTGCGGCCGTGGCAGACGATGAGCGTAACCGACTTCCGCCCCCCGAGCATCAGGCGCTCCTCGACATGAAGCACGCGTCCGGCCGGTTGCAGCCGCCTGCCTATACGCGCCAGCAACGCTGCTATCCAACCCGGCAACAGCGGACGGCGCGCGTCGCTTGTTTCCTCGCGGGAAGCCGGGAAGTGAGTCAGGCTATGGTCAGAGAACACGAGTCACCCTCACCGCCAGGACGTTATCGACCACCTCGAACTCCGTCCAGACCAGCTGCGAGCCCCCGCACCAGACCGGCACATCTTCGGCGTGGGGCCACGCGGTTGTGACCACTGTGCCCTTCTCCAGGGCCAGCAGGTCGCGGACACGAAAGTTGGGCACCGGAACCGAGACGTCTAATTGCAGCGGCAAGCCGGCCAGCACCAGGTTGCCGCTGGGATCGGAGAGATGCCCGGCTGAGGATCGATCCCCTTCGCGGGGTGCAAGCAGTGCCGCTCCCGCGCTTGCTGACTGTGGAGGGGAGTCGGATTTGCTTTCGGGTGGAGCGGTCTGAGGCGGTGCGGACATGATGCCGCTATTGGTGCATTCGCATGACCCAAATTGGATCACTCAAGATTAGAAATCTCTGAAGATTGCGGCGCGGGCAGGAGATGCTCTCGCACCTTCCTCGCCCGCGTACCAACTGTGGCCTTCCGAGTTTAATGGATCATGTTGATGGTGTCCTGGGAGACGGTGTCGAAGGTGGTCACCGCTTTAGAACTTGCCTCGTAGGCCTGCTGCGCGATGATCAGATCGGAGAACTCCGAGGAGATGTTCACGTTCGAGGCCTCCAGAGCGGAGTCCTGAATTGTTCCCAGGCCGCCGGTTCCAGCCACGCCGACGCTGGCAGTTCCGGAGGCCAGCGTCGTCTGGTAGAGATTGCCGCCTTCGACGCTCAGGCCTTCGGGATTGATTACGTTCGCCAGCGCCACCTGGCCTACCGGAGATGACTGACCGTTGCTGAACGTTGCCGAAATCACACCGGCGGAGGAGACGGTAAAGCCCGAATACTCGCCGCTGGCATAGCCGTCCTGGTTGGTTCCGGTCACGTCAGATCCCGAGCCGTTCCCGGAGAACTGGGTGATGGTAGGCTGCCCGTTGGAGTTGGCCAGGTTCCAATTGAAGGCCATGTTGCTCGCGCCGTCCGAGAGCCCGGTAAAGCTGACCGGCAGAGTGGCCGGGGTGGTGGTCAGGTTGCCGTTCGCGTCGAAGGTGAGCGTGCCGGTCAGGCCGGTTCCTCCGGTCGCGGCTCCTGCGGGAAGCGCGATGCTGTAGTCCCAGGTGCCCCCTCCAGCATTGGTAAAGGTCACGGTCGCCTCCTGCGGATTGCCCAACGAATCGTACATCTTAATCTGGGCAGGTACCGTCGTTCCCACCGCGGACGAGGAGTCCAGGTTGGCGGTAACCGACATATTCTGCGTAGCCGCCGGCTGTTCAGACTGGTTCACCGGAAGCTGGATCGGAGCCAGCGGCGCGTTGGTGTTCACAACTCCGTTGACCGCCGGATAGCCCATCACGTTCAGGCCGCCTGCTGTCGTCAGATTGCCCGTGGAGCTTACGGTGAAGCTGCCGTCGCGCGTGTATTCGGTGGTGTTGCCGTCCTGCACGACGAAGAAGCCGGCGCCGGTGGTGCCCCCAATGGCCATATCGTCTTCGTTTCCGGTGGAATTGATGCTGCCTTCGGTGAAATCGGTAGAGGTTGAGGCCACCTGCGCTCCCGCGCCCACTTCAAGCGGATTGCCGGAGCCGGACTCTCCGATCTGTTGATAAAACAGATCGCTGAAGCTTACGTTCTGGCTCTTGAAGCCAGTGGTGTTCATGTTGGAAAGATTGTTGGCGATGGTGTCAAGGTCTGTAGAAGAAGACTCCAGACCGGTGAGGGGGATGGAAAATGAACCCATAGCTTTCTCCTTAGCGTTTCGCGATTGAAGTGCTTGCTCGATTGGTCTCTACTTCTGCTGCGCAGTCGCTTTGAGGCGTGCGGCAAACTGCTCGAAGGCCTGGGTCGCTCCGCTGCCCGTCGCTTGATTCGGCGCCGGCGCAAGCGCGTTCGCCACCTTCTCCGCGGCAGCCTGCATCTTCCCGCTGGCGGCCGAGCTGAGATTTCCTCCTGCCGCCACACCCGACGCCTTACTCAATGTGGTGCTCGCACCCACGCCGCCCGTTGCAATTTGTCCGGAGGTGCCGGCTGAGGAGCTGCCGCCAACCGCTGCATTGATCTGGGCCAGTTCCTGCAGCAACCCGTTGCTCGACCCGGTGAGTGTCGGTCCGCCGTCCATTGTCTCGTTCATCTGAATCTGTTGCTGGAGGCTGTTGACCTGCACCAACTGGTCTACATACTCGTTCGGATCGGTGTTCGCGGTTGGGTCCTGATTCTGCAGCTCGGTCACCAGGAGCTGGAGAAAATCGTTCGCAGTAATCGTCGCCGTCGAAGTCGAACTCGATGAACTTGAGGACGAAGAAGACGATGCCGCAGCGGCAGCGGACCCGCCTGGTCTGGCTGCGGCGGAAGATGTGGCCGGCGTGGCCACAAAGGGAGAGGTCTGGGGATGATGCGCCTGGATATGCATATACTCTGATTCCTCTTCTGCCGCGCAGCTCAGGCGCGGACACTGATGTAAGACAACGGACCTGCTTCCACACCTTCGGACCATCCTGGCTGCAACGTGGGGGAGCGCTCTTGGGCATGAACTTGAGGATGTTCCTGATTCCCCGTATTCCGCGTACCGCTGTTGGCATTCCTGCCTGCGTTGCCGTGACCCGGGAGCGACCCTCCTCCCGTCATCTGCTGTTCGATGTCGATGTGGCTGACCTTTACCTGATGGTCGGCCAGGTACTGGGTAATCGAGGGAAGCTGGGCGGTCAAGCTGTCGTGGCTCTGGCTGGACCCGGTGACCAGCGCGGCGGACAACTGGCCGGCCGAAGATTGCGTGTTGATCTCCAGCCATCCGAGCGTGGGATCGTGAATCCCGACCGCAACCCGGTTTGACGCAGCGTGGAGCACTGCGGCGGAAAGCGGCGCCCCTTGCGCCCCTTGATCCATCCGCTGATAGGGGTCGACCTGCGCGGGCTGCCCTCTTTCGACAACATGTCCCGCACCGGCAGACGCGGCAACGACCGTAGCGGCGGGGCCGTTCGCCGCACCCTCCCAGGCTGTCCCTGAGGTCGATTCGCTCGGAGCCGTTGAAGGTGCCGCGCCGGCGCCGGAATGCAGACCGCCGTTCACTGCCTTGGCGGCGCCCGCGACGAGTTCAGGATGGGGCCCTTCCAGCGTCGATGCAGGCGCGACGCCCGCTAAACCGGAGGCCGTCCCAGTGTCGGG
>DASXFH010000323.1:0-5121 GCA_036489655.1 Acidobacteriaceae bacterium
GGTTCAGCCGCAGCGACGTGTTGAACTGGTTCAGCGCCTCCTCATACAGCCCATCGTTGCGCAGCGTAATACCCGCCACCAGGTGCACGTTCCAGTCGTTCGCCGCCTCCTGCAGCAGATGTTCGATGCCATGCCGCGCACTCTCTTTCTCGCCGCGCGACAGCAGCATGTACACCCGATACAGATTCGCCTCCGTCGACCCCGGATCGCGCTCCAGCGCCTTATCGAACGCCCTTCGCGCCTCCAGCACGTGCATCTGTCCGCCCAATCCATGCCGCGCATACTGCAGATGCGTAATCCCCAGCCCCGACCACCCCGGCGCATACGCCGGATCGCGCGCCACCACGCGCTCGAACAAGTCGCGTGCGCGTTCCAGCTCGTCGCGGCTGCCCGTCCGCGACAGGAACGACGACAGCAGCGCCCGCGCCTGCAGATACTCCTCCGACACCGCGCCCCCCAGCGGACTCTCCCGCGCCGGCGCCCCCAGCCCGCTCTGCAGCTCGCCGCTCCCATGCAGCTCCGCAAACACCTCGTCGCAGATCTCCGTCTGCACCGCAATCAGGTCGAAGCTCTCCACATTGATCGCGCCGCCCGCACGCACGCTCTGCCCCGCCACATCCAGCAGCTGCCAGTTCAGATGAAACCCTCGCTCCGACCGCAGAAAACTCCCCGCCAGCACAAAATCCACCAGCAGCTTTCGTCCCACGCTCAGCGGATCCAGCTGCCGCGTCGGCACATTCATCAGCGCGCTCGACGGCCGCACCACCAGCGACGGCATCTTCGCCAGCCGCGCCGCCAGCGCATCCGCCAGCGCATAGCCGTAGAAGTGCTGCGTCTCTGTCGATCCCAGGTTCACAAACGGCAGCACCACAATATTCGGTCCCTTCGACGAGGTGCTCGCCGCGCTGTCGCGAAACCGCTCCGCCAGCATCGAAAGAATTCCCGTCGTCCGCTTCTCTTCCTCCGGCATCTCCAGATCCAGCCGCTGCTGCGCCGGCATGTTGATCGCGCCCTCGCCCGGCATCATCATCTCGTCCAGCTGCAGCGCCTTCACAATCGTCCTTAGCCCCTCGCGCACCTCCGCAGCCGAGCCATACCGCTCCGACGGCTGCTTCGCCAAACAGCGAAGGATCACACTCTCCAGCTCCACCGGAATCTCCGGCACAATCTCGCGCAGCGGCGGCGGCGCCGCAAACTGGATCGCCCGTATGCTCTGCAGCTCCTGCGCATCCGGCCGGTGAAACGGGTGCCGCCCGCTCACCATCTCGTACAGAATCAGTCCCAGCGCAAACACGTCGCTCTGCACGCTGCTCTGCCCGGTCACAAACTGTTCCGGAGCCATATAAGCAATCGTTCCGCCGCGCGCCGTATACGTGGCTCCCGGCGAAAACTGCGGTGGCTGCGCCGGCAGCGACGGGTCGAAGTTCCCACCCGGCTCGGTCTGCTTCTCGCGCTTCAACTGCCGCGCCAGCCCAAAGTCCAGAATCTTGATCAGCCCGCCATCGGTCAGCATCACGTTGGCCGGCTTCAGGTCGCGATGAAAGATGCCCAGGCTGTGCGCCGCCTGCAAACCGTCCGCAATCTGCATGCCACTCGACAGCACCAGCTGCACATTCGCCGGCCCCTCCGCAATCACCTTGTCCAGGCTCTTGCCCGGGATGTACTGCATCACGATGTAGGCTTCCTCTTCCTCTTCGCCTACCTCGTAGATGGCGCACACGTTGGGATGGTCGATCGCCGACGCCAGCCGTGCCTCGCGCAGCTGCGTCACCCGCACCTGCTCCGGCGTCTGCAGTCCGCGCTTAAGCAATTTCAAGACCACAGGCCGTTGCAGCAGCGTGTCATTGGCCAGAAACACTACGCCACTGCCCCCCGAGCCGATCTTTCGGAGGAACTCGTACTGTTTGATCACGCGGCGCTTCATGGCTGCATTATCGCAGGCACCCTTCTCGTCATTATTGTGGAAGAGCCTCGCCGCGGCATTGTCCCCACTCCGCCGTATACTTCCGCTGACAACGCAACGCGGTCAGGCAGCCTTTCGCATCTACCCTGCATCCGAGACAGCACACCATAAGGCTGGCCGCGGAGTCCCGGGGATGTCAGCAAGAGCGCACCATCAGCACGGTTAGGAACTCATGCCCGCCACCCTCCTGCTCATCGACGACAATGCCGTCCAGGCCGCGACCCGTCAAACCATCCTCAAACGCGCCGGCTACTTCGTCATCGCGGTCCTCAGCCCGCAGCGCGCCCTCGAGCAGTTCCGCAATAACGAGTTCCCCGCGCCCATCGACCTCATCATCACCGACCACATCATGCCCGGCATGACCGGCTCACAGTTCGTCGCGCATCTGCGCACCTTCCAGCCGCAGGCTCCCGTGCTCGTCATCAGCGGCATGGTCGAGGCCGAAGAGGAGTACAAGGATCTCGACGTCGAGTTCCGCCTCAAGCCGCTGCTTCCTGACAATCTCCTCGCCAGCGTGCACCGCCTCATCGCCTCTGGAGCTCCCCAGCACGCCTCCCGCTAATACGCCGCTGGCTTCATCGCGTCCATCTCAGGCTGGCGTAGACGTCCCTCTTGATCCCCACAATCGTATTCACGTCGCTTCCGAACTCCGCATGATGCGGCTGCAGCAGGTTCTGTCCTGTCACCGCCAGCGACCATCGCGGAGAGACCTTCCATCCGAATCGCGCATCCGCCGTGCTGTACTCCTTCACCGTCTGCGCCGGCAGGCCGCTCACATACCGGTACGTCGCATCGAACTCGATCCCTCGCGGCAGCGTGAACAGCGACTGCACCATCCCCTGATGATGTGGACTCGATCCGTTGTCCGAGACCGTATTCAAATCATCCGTGTATCCCGTCCGGTCATGCACATACAAGTGCAGGTAGGAATACGATCCCTTCAGCTCGATCCAGCGCGCCGGCTTCCAGTCCGGCGCAATCTCTCCGCCCGCCGTATCGCCCTTCAGCGAGTTCGCCAGTGACTGCAGCAGCACCAGGTGCGCGGGCGCCGGGGTCGCCTCTGCAATCAGCGTCCTGTTGCTGTACCCGTACAGCCGGTTGTACTCATTGCGGAAGACCGCCACATCCACATACAGCTTCCCGGTCAGCAGCGTCCGATACCCTACCTCCGTTCCCAGCAGCTCCTCTGACTTGAAGTCCCTGTTCCCCAGCACCCTGAAGAACGCGGCCTCTCCATTGAACATCGTCAGATAGTCGGTCAGCTGCAGGTCCTGGTCCAGTCGCGACGGCGTGCGCACCGCTCGCGTCTCCGCTGCCCACACCGTCTGCCGCGCCGTCGGCGTCCACAGCAGACGCACGTTCGGCTGGTACTCGAATCCCGAGCGGTTATTGTGCTCGAACTTCGTTCCCACAATCAGCGACAGCTTCTTCGGCACAATCCCGATCTGGTCCTGCCCAAACCAGCTATAGATGCTGTCGGTCTCCTGGTGCGGCGCAAAGTCCAGCGTCTCAAACTTCTGGCCGATCTTGTCCGGGCTCCATCGCGCGCCCGCTCCCACCAGCACCTCCTGCCGTCCTCCTATCGCCCGGTGATAGAGCAGATCCAGGTCGAACGTATTCCGCGTCTCGTCCAGCTGCGGACTGAATCGCGTCGTCCGGTCGAAGTATCCGCGCAGCTCCACATCGGAATCCGCCTTCAGCTGCCGCCGCCAGCTTGCCACCACATTGCCGCCCGACGTGTGATGTCCTCCGTCGATCACCTCCGTCGACGGCGGATTGTAAAACGAGATCGCGACCCGCTCCCCGTCATGGCCCAGGTACAGATCGCCCTGCACATTCAGCGTGTCGCGCCGATTCAGACTCCAGTCCGTCCTGAACCCCACCTGTCCCGCCTTCCATTCATCGAAGCCATCCCCATCCGGATGAAACTCCGCTCCGCGGATGAACCCCTTGCCGTACACGCGATAGTCCAGCCTCTTGCCCCCACTGATCTCGTGCCCGCCGCCGAAGCGCGTCTCGGCCGCGCCCTGGTCCACCGTCCCGGCGGACACGGACGACAGCGACCCATGCGTCTCCTTCGCGCTCTTCGTAATAATGTTGATGATCCCGTTCACCGCATTCGCGCCCCAGATCGTTCCGCCCGGCCCGCGGATCACCTCGATGCGGTCGATGTCCTCAAAGAACGTGTCCTGCACCTGCCAGTACACGCCCGCGAACAGCGGCGAATACACGCTCCGTCCGTCGATCAGCACCAGCAGCGACTTCGAAAACTCCCCGTTGAACCCCCGCACGCCCACTGCCCAATGGTCCGAGTCGATCCGCGCCACCTCCACGCCCGGCGCCAGCCGCAGCAGTTCCGGAATGCTCGTCGCTCCGTATCGCCGAATGTCCTCCTGCGTGATCACGTAGATCGCCGCCGGCGTCTTCCATACCTGCTCCGGCTCCTTGGAGGCGGTCGTCACCTCCACATTCCCCAGTTCCTCCAGGCTCAGCTGCGTCAGGTCTCGTTTTTGCGCAGCCTTCGTCGGCCTTGCCCAGGCACAGTTCGGCAGCGTCATCCCTCCGCACGCCAACATAAGGAAGAGAGCTCCCGCCGGCATCCTTCCGGAGTGGGCTCTACGCGAGATACCCTGCCCTGCCTTGCACCAGCGGCCGGGGCCGCGCACCTTCCCCGAAGAATCAGATCCCATGGGCAATCCCTGTCTCTGAAGACCACATGCAGTGCTGCTCAGCGATTCGCCACATCGTCCTCTGTCAGCCACCCTCGCCGCATCCTCGCACCCAGCGTCTCGTCCCCTCAGCCTCTCGTCCGGCCCCCAACGTACGAAAGCCTCGCAGCTTGCGAAGGCGATGCAGTCCTCTCCGCCCACCGCACAGTACACCTCAGCTATATAAGACCGGCGCGCGTTTGGAGATGGGTTATCGCATCCTCAGATGCAGTCCGCGCGATATTCGTTTGCTCCGGGCCGCACCAAATTCTCTGCCCGCAATCCCCCGGACCGAAGTTTGAGACAATGGATCGAGGACGTCTTCCCCGCTCATGCTGCATCCCATGCCGTCGTTCGGCGAACTCTCGCTCTACCTCGCGCTGGCGCTCTGCGTCTACACGCTCTGCATCGGAACCCTCTCCCTGCGCGCCATCGCCGTTCCCCGCGGCG
>DASXFH010000352.1:0-2839 GCA_036489655.1 Acidobacteriaceae bacterium
AGCCGCGGGCATCTCAGCCGCTGCGGCAACATCGGCCGGCCGATCCACACTCCCCGGCTCCGCCTTCGCCAGCACCGTTGTCGCCGGCTGGATGCCTGGCACTGCCGGCATTCCAAAGATTGCCGCGGTCTCGGCATCGCGTTCGCCGACAATCTCCACCCCGTCGCCACTTCTCACCTGCGCGAACAGGTCCTCCAGATCGTGACGGCCCATGCGGATGCATCCATGCGACGCCGCCCTGCCGATCGACCGCGGCTCATTTGTTCCGTGGATCCCGTACCCCTTCGCGCTCAGCCCCATCCAGCGCGTGCCCACCGGATTCCCCGGCCCGGGTGGAATCACCGTCCCGGCGTGGTAGTACGTCGGATTCGTCACGCGATCCACGATGGTGAAGGTCCCGGTCGGACTCGGCGTCGCATCCTTCCCTACCGCAATCCGATAAACCTTCTTCACCACGCCGTCTTCCAGCAGCGCCAGCCGCCGGTCCTCAAGGCTCACGACGATCGTCCGCGTGGCACCCTGCATAACCGGAACCGTGGTGTCCGACGCCGCCACCTGTGCCTGACCCGGAAGGGCCATTGTGGAGAGAACCAGAAACGAGAGAACCGGAAAGAAGAGAACCCTGAATCCTGCCGCCAACCTCGCCTGCACTTGACCGTTCATCGCGCGCCTCGCTTGATGCCTGCGCCACGACAAATTGCAAGGCCGCGACCACTCTTTCGTCTTATGCAAACAAAAGAGTTATCTGCGCAACGTTGTTGGATACCGGTGTCCGACGCGTGTCGGACACCCCACGTCGTGTCTGCCGGAACACGTTCGGATATGTCGGACACATGCGTCGGAGATGCCCTGAGCAGATGCTCTCCACATCACACAAACCGCTCAACGAGCCCTCAATCCCTCACTTCATGACGTGCTATGATGACCTTTCTTCCCCCCCCCGGAAAGGCAGCGATGGGCCAGCAGATACTTGCCTCGTTGATGGCGGACTTGCCGCCGGTCCTTGTTGTGCTGTTTTCGCTGGTTAACCTCTTTCTTGTCATCTATCTGATTCGCGATCGCCGCCAGGCCAGAGCTGAGCTGGAAGAGCAGGTGCAGGACCGGGTCCGTGCCGAACTCGACAAGCTCACCGAAGACACGCGCCGCACCAACGATGACGCGCGCCAGCTGCTGGCGAGCATCTCCCTGGCCAAGGCCGGCGCCCTCGAGGAAAACGCCCGCTTCCAGCAGCATATTGACGCCGCCAAAGAAGAAATCCAGCGCATGGTTTCCGAAATCCGCAGCGTGCGCCAGTACGTCACCAAAATCACCACCGTCCGCGAAGAGGTCGCTCCACCCCCGCAGGCCGAGGCCGCAACGGCCCGCTCTGAGAACCATCCAGCCCGCGACAACGGCGAATGGAATTCTCCCGAAGCGCTGCTGCGCCTGGCGCGCCTGGCCGAGGAATGGGCGAAGACCGCAGGTTATCTGGCCCGCATCGACCCCGCCACCGCCACCTCCCGGAATCTCGAATCCGCCGGTGACATCTGCCGCGATCAGGGTTTCCTCGCCAAGGCCATCGAGTTCTACCGCCAGGCCACGAACAAGGACAATGAGAATCTCAACGCCCGCGCAGAGTTTCTGGCCCTGTCGGCCAAGGCCCATGCTTCGGAGCGCGAAGAGTCCCTCCGCCTGCTGCAGGACTTAGTTGCCGGCACGCTCGGCGACGCCGTTGCCGGACCCGAAATCCAGAACATCTTCTACACCGTCATGACCGAATTGAATCGCGAGCGGGAGCTGGCCGGCTTTTGCGAGGCGCAACTCCTGCTGCCGCTGCCCCGCATCGGTCTCCTGGCGCTGCACCGCCACATGGCTCTTCTCTACCAGAGCCAGGGCAAGACCGACGACGCGCTCCTCCACTCCGACGCCGCTCTGCGCCTGGCCGGCGAAGATGTCGACCTGCTCGTGCTTCAGAGCCAGCTGCTCTTTTCATCGAAGAACTACGAGGAAGCCTACCGCCTGGCCCTGCGCGCCCTCCAGCACGATCCCACCCTGGCCCGCTGCTACATCCATCTGGCCACCATCCAGGAAAAACGCATGGGCCGCCCTGCCGCCCGCGAGCTGCTGAACAAGGCCGTCCAGTTTGCCAGCGCCGCGGAGATGTGCCGCATCGAGGAGCACCTGCGACGCATGGCCGCTCTCGACGACCTGTCCGAGATCGTTCCTTCCAGCGGACCGCAGCTGATCCGAGCCTGAAGCGAAACGCCGCCTTTTTCCCGGCGGCTCACCCACACGTCCCTCCGGCGGTCCAAACAGGAGCCGCAACCCTGCTCGGCGTCTCTGTTTTTTGCCGAATCCGGGATTTTGCGCGATCCAGGCCCGATCCCAATGCGTACTGGGATTTCAGGCACAATAGAAGGGGTTCCGGGAGGCTCTCCACCATGCATCGATCACCAGCCGCGCCAGGGTACCCGTTGCGCCGCCTGTGCGCATCGGGATGGCCGGTGTGGCTTCTTGCCGGAAGCCTGGCCGCCGCTGCACAAACTGCCGGACCCTCCGCGCCCAATGCCTCGGCCGCCCCGGCAAACGCAGCCGCCTCTGGTGCTTCGGCAACTCCGGCAGCCACCGCCGATGCGTCCGCACCCGCCGCGGCTGCTAAGACCTTCCTCGTCCCGGCAGGCACAAAAGTCCTGCTGGAGTTGCGCAGCCCGCTCAACACCAAAAGCGCAAAACCCGGCGACGGCGTCTATCTGGACTCCACCTTCCCGGTCGTCGTCGGCAACCACGTCCTCATTCCCGCCGGTGTCTACGTGCAGGGCGTCGTGGACAACGTGGTGCATCCCGGCCGCATTCACGGCAA
>DASXFH010000008.1:0-7181 GCA_036489655.1 Acidobacteriaceae bacterium
CCCACGACCCCGCCCCGCCCGAGCCGGCGCTTCACATTCATCCGCAGATTCTCGGCACACCCGGCCGCCGTCCCACCCCCGATGAGACCCGCGAGGCGCACCAGCAGGAGGCGCAGCAGGTTCTTCGTATCCTCGAGCAGCAGATGCCCGCCATTGAGGCAGCGCGTGCCGAGGGCAGAGACTACCGCATCGCTGTTCTCGTCCGCGCCCGTCCCCATCTGGCGCAGCTGGTTCCGCTGCTCCGCCGGCGCGGAATACCGTTCCGCGCCGTGGAGATCGAGCGCCTCTCCGAGCGGCAGGAACTGCTCGATCTTCTCTCCCTCACCCGCGCTTTGCTTCATCCCATGGATCGCATTGCGTGGCTTGCCGTACTGCGCGCGCCGTGGTGCGGTCTGACCCTCGACGATCTGCACCGCCTCACCGGCGCCGACAATCCGAGATTCAAAAAGCTCTCCGTCCTTGAGCTGATCGAGTTGCACCAGCACCTTCTCACCCCCGACGGGCAGCACCGCCTCGCGCGCACCGCTGAGATTCTCCGCCGCGCTCTGGAATTGCGCTGGCGTCAGGCTGAGATCCCCTCCTTCGTCTCGTGGATTGAGCGCACCTGGCGCACCCTTGGCGGACCCGCGTGCCTTGACGCCGCGGCATATGAAAACGCCCAGGTCTTCTTCTCCCTCCTCGACGCGCTTCCGCCCGACGGGCTCGCTCCCTTCACCGGCGAATTTGCAGCCGAACTGGACCGCCTCTTTGCCCAGCCCGACCCATCGGTCAGCGGAACCTGTGGCATTCAGCTGATGACCATCCATAAGGCCAAAGGGCTCGGCTTCGACGTCGTGCTGGTTCCCGGGCTCGACCGCACATCCTCCGGCGACGACAACCCCCTGGTCTGCTCGCTGGAGCGCATCGATCCCGGTCACCCCGGAGAAACCGAGTTTCTGGTGGCCCCCATCGGCATGCACGGCGAAAATACCGAACCCCTCTACCGCTGGGTTCGCCGCCAGCGGCAAATGCGATTCGACGAAGAGCGCAAGCGCCTCTTCTACGTGGCCTGCACCCGCGCCCGGCGTGAGCTGCACCTGTTCGGGGCCGCTGTATATGGAGCCTCCGGCCTCAGTGCACCCAACAAAGACAGCCTTCTCAAAACCGCGTGGCCGGCGCTTCAGGACGACTTCGAAACCGCCGCTCGTGCGCCCGAGCCTGTTGTCGCGCCGCGCGTGCTCTCCTTCCCCGCCCCGGCCGTGCTCGAAGAACTCGCCGCGGCCGCCGTTCCGGTTTCAGCACCGAGCCCGCGACGTCTGCTCCTCGATATCGAGCCTCTGCCTCGCGAGGAAAATGTCACCGCCGCCGGCATAAGTGTCACCGGTTCACCTGACTCGCCCGACTATCGCCGTCCAGAGGGGTCTCGCCAGGCCCGCCTCATCGGCTCCACAGTGCACACCCTGATGCAACGCCTCGGGCCGCATCTATCCGCCATTTCCCCGGCCGATCTCCGCGCCCGGACTGCCAGCCTCTTCCGAGCGGCCGCCCTCACCGGCGACGCCCTCTCGTCCGCCACCACCACTGTGACAAAAATGCTGCGCGCCTGCGCCGCTGACCCCGTTTGCCAGTGGATCCTCGCTCCTCATCCCGATGCTCAGTCGGAAGCTTCCTGGTCTGGCTTTCTTGCGCAGGAATCAGGAGCCCGCCTGCGCACCCTCCGCGCCGATCGCGTCTTTCGCGCCGGCCCCGCGCCGCTCGCCGACGGCGCCGGCGTTTTCTGGGTTATCGACTACAAGACCAGCCCCGGCTCGTCAGGAGCGCTTTTCCTGGCTCAGGAGCGGACCCGCTACGCGCCTCAACTCGAAGCCTACGGCCGCGTTCTCCGCGCTTTGCACGGCCAGGACATACCTTTGCGCCTGGGTTTGTACTATCCCGCCTCGGCTCTGCTGGATTACTGGGATCCCGCTACCGGCTGATTGTTATTGCCGCCGGCAGCGGCGCTCGCGGGGGCGCCCATGTGGTGCCGCACATCCGCACCTCGCACCCAGAAGATCACGTCCTCGGCGATGTTGGTCGCGTGATCGGCCACCCGCTCCAGCGCCCGCGAGATCATCAGCGCGTTCAGCGCCTGGGGCGCCAGCCCCGGCTCCTTCTTCATCAGGTTCAGCAGTGTGTAATGCGCCGCGCCGTTCAGTTTGTCGACGCTGTCGTCCATCGAAAGCACGCTCACGGCCATTTCCGCGTCGCCTTCGATAAACGCCTGCAGCGCCTTGCGTACCATCCCGCTCGCCAGGTTCGCAGTCCGCGGAATATCGATCGGCAGCTCCGCCACCGGAAACGCCTGCAATTCCCGTACCCGATCGCTGATGGCCCGCGCCGAGTCCCCCACCCGCTCCACATCCGCATTGATCTTGATCACCGACAGGATGAAGCGCAGATCGATCGCCATCGGCTGCTCCATCGCCAGCAGGTCCAGCGCCATCTGATCGATCTCCCGCTCCAGCCGGTTGATCGCCATCTCGCCGCGGTCCACCAGATCGCAGATGGAAAGATCCCGCACGCGATACGCCTCCACCGCGCGCTGAATCGACTGCTCGGCCATGCCCGCCATGACCAGCAGCTTCTCCTTCAGATCGTCCAGGCTTTGATGGAATCGCGTTCTCGTCATTATCCGAACCTGCCCGTAATGTAATCTTCCGTCCGTTTGTCGCTGGGATTTGTAAAGATCTTGTGCGTCGAATCGAACTCGATAAGCTTCCCGTTCAGGAAGAACCCGGTTCGCTCGGCCACGCGCGCCGCCTGCTGCATATTGTGCGTCACAATCACGATCGTGTACTGCGACTTCAGCTGAAAAATCAGATCTTCGATCTTCGCCGTGGACACCGGATCCAGCGCCGACGCCGGCTCGTCCATCAACAGCACCTCCGGATCCACAGCCAGAGCGCGCGCAATGCATAACCGCTGCTGCTGCCCGCCCGACAGGCTTGCCCCGGACTTCTTCTTCAGGTCGTCCTTCACCTCGTCCCACAACGCCGCCTGCTGCAGCGAGCGTTCCACCACGTCATCCAGCACCCGGCGATTCCGATAGCCGTTCAGCTTCAGCCCCGATGCCACATTGTCATAAATCGACATGGTAGGAAATGGATTGGGCCGCTGGAAGACCATGCCGATCCGCCGCCGCACCTCTACCGCCGACGTCCGGTTGTAGATGTCCAGTCCGCCGATCTTCACCTCGCCGGTCACCCGAGCGATCGGATTCGTCTCGTGCATGCGGTTGAGGCAGCGCACAAACGTCGATTTGCCGCAGCCCGAAGGGCCGATCAGCGCCGTCGCCTCATTCGCCGGAATGTGCAGCGTGATCTCCTGCAGCGTGTGATTCGTCCCATACCACGCATTCAGGGTGTTGACCTCAATTCCGACGCCCATCCTAACTGTTTCCTTTCAGAACTCCGCGCGATGTCACATAGCGAACCAGAGAGACCGCGAGCACAATCAGCACAATCAGCACCAGCGAGCCGGCCCACGCCAGGCGGTGCCACTCGTCGTAGGGAGACAGCGCGTATACATAAATCTGCAGCGGCAGCGCCTCAATCGGCTGGTTGATCGCCGTGCTCCAGAAGTTGTTGCCAAAGGCCGTAAACAGCAGCGGAGCCGTCTCGCCGGCAATGCGCGCGAAGGCCAGCATGCACCCGGTAATCACACCCGGCAGCGCCGTCTTCAGCGTAATCGATAACATTGACCGCCATGTGGGCACGCCCAGGCCCAGCGCCGCCTCACGGATGGAATGCGGCACCATCAGCAGCATCTCCTCGGTCGTGCGCGCCACTGTAGGGATCATCATGATGCCCAAAGCCACGCCGCCGGCGAACGCCGAAAATCCTTTCATCGGCGCTACCACCTGAGCGTAGACCGCGATACCCATCACAATCGAGGGCACGCCGTTGAGCACGTCCGCTGTGAACCGCACCAGGGTCGACAGCTTCGTTCCGCGCCCGAATTCCGCCAGATAGATGCCGGCGGCAATCCCCATCGGCACGCCCATGGCGCTCGCCAGTCCCAGCAGCACGCCCGAGCCCACGATGGCGTTGGCCATGCCGCCGCCCTTTTCTCCCACCGGCACCGGCAGCTTCGTAAAAAAATCCCAGTTCAGCGAAACCACGCCCTTGTACACCAGATCCGCAAAGATCGCCACCAGCGGCGCAATCACCAGAATCGTCGCGCCCACCGCCAGGATTGTGGCCAGATGATTGGTCGCCCGGCGCCAATGCCGGTTCAGCGCGCTCGCACGCAATGAGACCGCAGCTCCGCTCACTAGCTCACCCTCGCCGGCGCGCCGCGTGTCACCGCCCAGACCAGCAGCCTCGCAAAAATGTTCACCACTATGGTCACCAGAAACAGCGCCAGCCCAATCTCGATCAGCGCGCTCCGGTACGTGTCGTCCGCAGCCTCGGCGAATTCATTCGCGATCACGCTGGCCATGGTCGCCGCCGGCGCCAGCAGCGATTTCGAGATGGTCGGGCTGCTCCCGATCACCATGGCGACTGCCATGGTTTCGCCCAGCGCGCGCCCCAGTCCCAGGATGATCGAACCTACGATCCCGATGCGCGCGTTGCGCAGCACCGCCATCCGGATCATCTCCCAGCGCGTGGCCCCCAGCGCCAGCACCGCTTCCCGCTGCGAGTGCGGCACCGCCGACATCACTTCGCGGGTCAGCGACGAGATGATCGGCAGAATCATGATGGCCAGAATTACTCCCGCCGCGAACGTGCCGATGCCGAAGTCCGGCCGCGCGAAGAATCCCGTCCACCCCAGCACATCGATCAGCAATGGATTGATATAGGTCCGCAGCAGCGGTACCAGCACGAAGATCGCCCACAGCCCATACACCACGCTGGGGATCGCCGCCAGCAGCTCGGTCAGAAACGAAAGCGCGCCCCGCAGCGCTTTCGGACACATTTCCGTCAAAAAGACCGCCACCCCGACCGCCAAAGGCACCGCAATGATCAGTGCCACAATCGAAGTCGTGATGGTTCCGTAGATGAACGGCAGCGCACCGAAATTGTCGTTCACCGGATCCCAGGCCGACGCGAAAAAGAACTTCCATCCAAACCTGGCCAGCGTGATCTGCGAGTGGATGACCAGCTCCGTCGCGATCAGCGCCACGATCCCGAAAATGCTCAGGGCACACAGCAACATCAGCCAGCGAAACGTCGAGTCCGCCATGCTGGAGCTGCCTCGACTCTGTAAATAGGTGCGAATGGCCGACGCCGGCGCAGGAACGGAGACCGCGGCGATCCCGTCCACCGGCAGGGCCGTCTCAGCACGTTGGGGGACACGGGGTTCCTGAATGCGCAGGCTCACGACGCTTCTACCCTAACCGGTGAATTTGAATGCCACGTTAATCCGTATGAAAAATAAGGGAATAAAGCGCCCCTCACAGCTTCAGCGCGGTTCTTCCCCGCCGCCACGGGGCACGAAAAGACGCACCTCAACCACCCCCGGATTCCGGTCAGGGTCCCGGCACAGATGCGCCACCGTCCGCACTTTGATGATGACGATTCTGGTTCCCAATGGTTAACGACGGTTGACGCCTGCGTGAAAAGACAGGAAAGCCCCCCGCAAAGAGAAGAGATGCAGGGTCACCCTGCGCTCCGCGCCAAAGGCGCTTCCGCCTGCGGCGGCTAGCTGCCCGGAAACACCATGTACTGCTCCAGCTTCCCGTCCGGCTCGGTATACGTCGTGATCGTCACCGGCTTCGCCCCGCTCGCAAATTGCACGCGAAAGACCCGGAAAGTCATCCCACCGCGCAGTTCTTCGGCCACCTGCTGCACACTTGACGGCTTGCCCAGCGGCCCCAGGCTGGTTTCGAAATCGTGCAGCGCCTGCTCGTCAAAATATGCGTTGCACCATGGCGTAAACAGGCTTCGGTCGATCTTCCCCTGCTGGAAACTCTCGAACAGATCCTGGGTCTGCGCCTCGGCGGCCACCGGCGTGGTGTGTGCCGCTCCCAGCAGCAGCGGCGCCAGCTCCCGCCCGATCACCCCCGCCGCTCGCGATGCATCCTGGTTCGTCAGCACCGCAATCGCCACTTTGTCCTTCGGGAACACCATGTTCTCCGAGACAAACCCCGATACTTCCCCGGAGTGCTCCAGTTCCTCATGCCCGTCCAGATCCCGCACAAACATCCCCAGCCCATAATGCGAGCTGGTTCCGTCCTTCAGCATCACTGCCGTTTCCATCTCGTCATATGACTTCTGCGCCAGCAGGCTGCGATCCATCACGCTGATGTCCCACTGCGCCAGATCGTAGGCCGGCATCGCCAGTTCCCCCGCCGCAAACATCCACCCGCGCCCCTCCTTCGGCGCCGGGCGCAGCGGCCCCAGCGCGTACCGGATGTACCCCTCTGCGTCGGTCTCTCCCAGTTTGGTCAAATCCGAGTTCCATACCTCCTTCATCTCCAGAGGATGAAAGATGTGCTCCTCCAGAAACTGCATCAGCGGCTCGCCGCTCACCTTCTCCACAATCTGCCCGGCGATCACATAGCCGGTGTTTGAGTATTGCCACTTCGTCCCCGGCGGAAAATCCAGCGGCTTCTTTCCCCACACATCCAGAATGTGCTCTGCCGTCGTGGGCTTCGCCATTGGCGGCATCAGATAGTCTTCCGGCCAGTAATCCTCATAGCCCGACGTATGCGACAGTACCTCGCGAATCGTCACTTCGCCGGCGTTCGTCAGATCCGGCAGATATTTGCCCACCGGATCGTCCACCGACAGCTTCCCCTCCTGCTGCAACATCAAAATCGCCGCCGCCGTGAACTGCTTCGAGATCGATCCGATCGAATACCGCATGCGCGGCTCGGCCGGCTCATCGGGATTCAGATGCGCGTTTCCGTACGCCTTCGTATAGGCGATCTTGCCGTCCTGCACGATCGCCAGCGACGCGCTCGGCACGCCCGTACTCGCCAGCGTGTTTTTGGCCACTGTGTCCACTCTCTGCGCCACATCCGGCGGCAGCGTGTTCACCGTCAACTGCGCCCCGGCCGCCGCGGTCACCAGCACCATGCATGGCAAATACCAGAATCCTCTCCAGTTCATCTCTGCCTCTCCAAAAGACAGTCAAGATTAGCATTGCCTCACGGTTACAGAATGCCTATGCTGGTCGTCCCGGAGCTTTTCATCCCATGACCCCACGCCTGGGCGCGC
>DASXFH010000093.1:0-11493 GCA_036489655.1 Acidobacteriaceae bacterium
GGTGGCCGACGCGCAGGAGTCGGGACGGCATTTTGGCGGACACGAGCTGCCGCAGACGATCAGCGCGTGGATCCACATTGACACGGACGGACGGGTGACGGTAACCACGGGCAAGGTGGAGATCGGGCAGAACATTCGCACCTCGCTGGCGCAGAGCGTGGCGGAAGAGCTGCGGGCGCCGTTTGGCTCGATCGCGATGGTGATGGGCGATACGGATCTGGTGCCGTGGGATGCGGGGACGTTCGGGAGCCGGACGACGCCGACGATGGGTCCGCAACTGAGGAATATGGCGGCAGCGGCGCGGCAACTGCTGGTGGAGACGGCGGCACAGCGGTGGAGCTGCGATCCGGCGGGTCTGGAGGCCTGGGATGGCAAGGTCACGAATCCAAAGACGCGGGCATCGCTGACGTATGGGGAGATCACGCGGGGCGAGAAACTGACGCGGACGGTCAGCGGCGATCCGGCACTGACACCGGCGAGCGCGTGGAAGATCGCGGGGACGCCGGAGCCGAAGGTGGACGGGCGCGACTTCGTGACCGGGCGGCACAAGTATCCGTCGGACACTGTCCGACAGGGAATGCAGTTCGGTAAGGTGCTGCGTCCGACAGGGTTTCAGGCAACGCTGGTCTCGGCAGACACGAGCGCGGCGGAAAAGGTGCCGGGTGTGCGGGTGGTGCGGGACGGAGACTTTATCGGCGTGGTGGCGGACGATGTGTGGACGGCGGAACTGGGGCTGGGAAAAATCCAGGCGCAATGGAAGGTGCCGCCGCAGATTTCAAACCGCGAGCTGTTTGCGGCGATCCGGAAGGGCGGGGGCGGAGACACGGGCGGGGGTGCGTCGTCGGACGTTGAACGAGTTTTGTCCGACGCGCCGGTGAAGCTGGAGCAGACGTACACAGTGGCCTACATTGCGCATGCTCCGCTGGAGCCGCGGGCGGCGGTGGCGGAGTGGCAGGGCGGCAAGCTGACGGTGTGGACGGGGACGCAGCGACCGTTTGGGGTGAAGGACGAGCTGGTGCGGGCATTCCGTCTTGCTCCCGACAAGGTACGGGTGCTGATGCCGGATATGGGCAGCGGCTACGGCGGCAAGCACACGGGCGAGTGCGCGCTGGAGGCGGCGCGTCTGGCGAAGGCCGCGGGCAGGCCGGTAAAGCTGATCTGGACGCGCGAGGAGGAGTTTACCTGGGCGTACTTCCGGCCGGCGGGCGTGATGGACGTGCGCGGCGCCGCGCAGAAGGACGGGACGCTGGTGGCGTGGGAACACCACAACTACAATTCCGGGCCGTCGGGGTTACACACACCCTATAAGGTTGGGACGAAAGTGGAGGAGTATCACGAGTGGGAGGAGCCGCCGCTGGCGCAGGGTTCGTATCGGGGACTGGCGGCGACGGCGAATCACTTTGCGCGCGAGTGTGCGATGGATGAGCTGGCGGATGCAGCGGGGATGGATCCGCTGGCGTTCCGGATGAAGAACCTGGACGATGCGCGGCTGCAGGCGGTGTTCACAGCCGCGGCGGAGCGGTTCGGGTGGGGCAAAGAGAAGTCCACGCCGGAGCGGGGATTCGGGATCGCGGGCGGAACGGAGAAGGGCGGCTACACGGCGGCGTGCGTGAAGGTCGAGATCGACGCGCAGAAGAAGGTGCGGATCCGGCGGGTGGTGCAGGCGTGGGAGTCCGGGGCGGTGGTGAATCCCGATGGGCTGAGGAATCAGATCATGGGTGCGGCAGTGATGGCGATTGGGGGCGGGCTGTTCGAGTCGATACAGTTTGCCAGCGGCAAAGTCCTCAACGCGCACTTTGCGGACTATCGAGTGCCGCGGTTCGCAGATGCGCCGGAGGTGGAGGTGATTCTGATCGACCGGAAGGACCTGCCGTCGGCGGGGGCGGGAGAGACAGGGATTGTGGCGGTGGCTCCGGCGGTGGGCAACGCCATTTTTGCAGCGACGGGCCAGCGGCTCAGGAACATGCCCATGGCGGTGGGGACGATCACGAGCTGAGCCTGGAGCGCATCCTACCGATGGAATTCGAATCCCTGAAGAAGGGGACAGACGACATTGCAGCCAAAGGTGGGAGTCGGACGGTGGTTGAGGCTGGCGGTTCTTGCTGGATTGGTTTCAGGGATGGCGGCCGCGGCACAGCAGCCTCATGCGGCGCACCAGGCGCAAAAGAAAAAGGCGCAGAAAACGGAGGCAAAGCAGGTCGCCGTCACGTTTGACGACCTGCCGGTGCATGGGCCGCTGCCGCCGGGCGAGACGCGGCTGCAGGTGGCCGAGCGGGTGATCCGGGCGCTGAAGGCGGCGCGTGTGCCTCCGACGTATGGGTTCGTGAACGGGATCCATGTGGAGCAGAAACCGACGACGGTGGATGTGCTGGCAGCGTGGCGGAAGGCGGGATTTCCGCTGGGAAACCATACGTGGTCGCACGAGAACCTGGACCACGTTCCGATGAAGGAGTTTGAAAACAATATCGAAAAGAACGAGGCGCTGCTGCAGTTACAGATGAAGGGCGCGGACTGGCACTGGTTCCGGTTCCCTTATCTGGTGGAAGGGAACACCATCGAGAAGAAGACCGGAGTCCGGGTGTATCTGGCGCAGCATGGATACAGGATTGCCGACGTCACGATGAGCTTTGCCGATTACGACTGGAACGAGCCTTACGCGCGCTGCAGCGAGAAGCATGATGCAGCGAAGATCGTGTGGCTGGAACACAGCTACCTGCGGGCGGCCGAGGAAGATATTGCGTATCGGCACGCGATGGCCGAGCAACTCTTCGGGCACGATATTGCGTACGTGCTGCTGATGCACATTGGGGCGTTCGACGCGCGGATGCTGCCGCGACTGCTGGCGATGTATAAGCGGCACGGGTTCACGTTTGTTGCGCTGGAAGACGCGGAGAAGGATCCGTTTTACCGATTCGACGTCGATCCGAAGCTGGTGCCTGGGCCGGACACGCTGGAAGGACTAATGGACCAGAAACATCTGCCGCTGCCGAAACACAGGAACTACGAAGCGGAGCTGGCGAAGGCGTGCCGGTGAATCGGGGAACAGGGTTCGATATGCATGCCTCCGATGCCAGGACGGATGGGTGTGCGGCTGTACAATAAGCGGAGCGCCCACCACTGAGACAATCTGCCCGCAAGTACGGCTGAACGTGATCCGGTGGGCGCTCTGAGACGTTGATTCCTATGATGCTTCGCGTTCCGTTTCTTCCTGCCCTGCTGGCTGCCAGCGTGGGCCTTGCCGTTCTTCCCGTCGCAGCACCCGTGCTGGCCCAGGGGCGGGACTCCTCCGATACCCAGACCCAGCAGTCGCCTTACCACGGAACGGTGGTGGAGGAGATTGCGGCGCGGGTGAACGATCAGGTGATCAGCAAATCGGACTATGACCGCGCGGATCAGGAGCTGGAGCAGGAGGCGCGGCAGCAGAGCTGGTCGCAGGCGCAGCTGATGGAGCAGAGGCGTGGCCTGATGCGGTCGCTGATCGACAATCAGCTGCTGCTTTCGAAGGGCAAGGAGCTGGGCATCAACGGCGAGACCGAGGTGATTAAGCGGCTGGACGATATGCGCAAGCAGTACCACCTGGCGACGCTGGAAGATCTGCAGAAGGCGGCGGAAGCGCAGGGAGTTTCCTTCGAAGACCTGAAGGAGCAGATACGGGAGAATGTGATCCGGTCGCAGGTGATCAGCCAGGAGGTGGGCTCGCACATCCAGGTGGCGCCTTCGGAGATACGGGGGTACTACGAGGGGCATCAGAAGGAATTCGAAAAGCCGGAAGAGGAACGGCTGAGCGAGATCCTGATCGCGACGCCGAACCCGGACGATGCGACGCAGGTGGCGGATGCGAAGAAGAAGGCCGACGATCTGGAGGCGCGTCTGAAGGGGGGAGCGGATTTCGCGACGGTGGCGAAGGCGGAATCCGGCGGACCGACGGCGCCGCAGGGCGGAGATCTGGGGGAATTCAAGCGGGAAGATCTGCATTCGAAGGAGCTGGCGGACGCGAGCTTCAGCCTGCAGGCGGGGCAGTTCACAGAGCCGATCCGAACGCGGCAGGGCTGGCTGATTCTGAAGGTGGCGGAACATCAGAAGGGCGGAGAGGCGCCTTTGGAGGATGTGCAGAACCAGATCCAGGAAGACATCGGCATGCAGAAGATGGAGCCGGCGCTGCGCGCATATCTGACTAAGCTGCGCGATGAGGCGTCGATCGATGTGCGGCCGCCATATTCCGACTCGGGGGCGACACCGAACGAGATCAAGTTCACGCAGAGCGCATACACGCCTCCGCAGTCGAAGAAGAAAAAGAAGCACAGCGAGCGGGCGCGCTACCGGCAGAAGGTGGGGCGGCAGAGGCCGGAGAAAGAGGCGGCGGGTGTGCCGGCCGGAGTGCCAACCCTGGACCAGGTGAACGGGAAGCAGGGATCGGGGCAGGAGGTCGCGGGCAACAAAGGAACGGAGAAGCCGGGCAAGAGGGAGAAGATCCGGTTCGGGCAGGCGCCGCGGGAGACGCTGCCTCCGGGTCCGACGCGGGAGATCGATGCGGGCGCGGCGGGATCGCAGGCGACGGAGCCGGGGTCGCAGGTGGCAGCCAACCAGCCGGAGAATGGTGTGGCGCTGACAAATGCGCAGGGCGAAGTGATTGACACCAGCAAAGGCGATCAGCCAAAGACGAAGACGCGCCTGACCGACCTGGCGCGGCAGCCGAAAGCCAAACAGCGGGCGGCGGCGCAGAAGAAGAAAGAGGAGAAGGAAGCGCAGAAGTTCCATCCGCCGAATGAAACGACCCAGCAGGTGGCCACGGACCAGCTGCAGCAGTCGGCGCTGGGCCTGAAGGGCGACTCGAGGAAGGCGGCGAAGCAGGCGAAGGCGGAAAAGAAGAAGGCGGAGAAGAATGCTCCGAAGCGGCGGCTGTCGGATCAGGACAAGAATGGCGCCTCGAACGACCAGCCAGGCGAACCGCCGACCGGCGTCAGCGCACCGGGCACGCAGACGGGGACAGGCGCGACGGCGCCTCAGTTCTGAGGACCTGGGGCCGCTCAGCGAGATGAAAGACCTTTGGGTGGCCGATCTGGCGAGCCGCGAGAACCGGGAGATAACCGGATATTTCGCTGTGGCCGCGAAGCAGGTGCGCAGTGGACGCGATGGGGGCCGCTACTTTGCGCTGACGTTGTGCGACCGCACCGGACAGATTGACGCGCGTATGTGGGAGATCGCGGAGGCCGGGGATTTCGACACCGGCGACGTGGTTAAGCTGCGCGGGCAGGTCTGCCGTTATAACGAGAAGCTGCAGATTAAAGCCGACCGGATCCGCGAGGCACGGGCGGACGAATACGAACTGGGCGATTTTGTTCCGCAGACGCAGCGGAATATCGAGGAAATGTGGGCGGAGCTGGAAGGCTGGGTGGCCGGCTTTCGCGATCCGGACCTGAAGGCACTGCTGGAGGCCTTTTTGCAGGATGCCGAGCTGGCGCGGGCGCTGCGGCAGGCGCCGGCCGCCAAGGGGATGCATCATGCGTGGATTGGCGGGCTGCTGGAACATGTGCTGTCGCTGATGGGGCTGTGCGATTCAACGGCGCAGCATTACCCCGGAGTGAACCGGGATCTGCTGCTGGCCGGTGTGGCACTGCACGATATCGGCAAGCTGCGCGAGCTGGCGTGGGGGACAAGCTTCGAGTACACGCTGGAAGGGCAAATGCTGGGGCATATTACGATCGGGATCCGGATGATCGAAGAAAAGATCGCGGGAATTCCGAATTTTCCGCCGGCCAAGCGGCTGCTGGTGGAGCATCTGGTGCTGAGCCACCACGGCAGGTATGAGTTTGGATCGCCCAAGCTGCCCATGACGCCGGAGGCGATCATGCTGCATTACCTGGACGATCTGGACGCCAAGATGCAGACGGTGCGGAACGAGTTCTCGCGGAGCGAGGCAAATGGACGGTCGGGCGCGGAAATGACGGATTGGGTGCGCTCGCTGGAGCGGCCGCTGCTGAATACGGCGGCGTATCTGGAAACAGAAGAGTTGCGCCGGATGGCAGGGAAGACGCCGGCGCCGGCCCTTGCGGAAGCAAAGCGGGAAGAGAAAGTCGAGGACCAGAACCATGCCCTACCTTTTGAAGACTGAACCCGGAACCTACTCACTGGACGATCTGGCGCGGGAAGGCGAGACGGTGTGGGACGGCGTTTCCAACCCGCAGGCGGTGAAATTCCTGGCCGGGATGCAGCGCGGCGAGATGCTGGTGATCTACCACACGGGCGAGGAGAAGAAGACCGTGGGACTGGCGAAGGTGGTGGCGGTGGATGCCGGGGATCCGAAGCAGCCGGTGGTGAAAGTGAAGTTTGTGAAGCGGACGAAGACGCAGCGAACGCTGGCGGAAATCAAAGAGGAGAATATGTTTGCCAACTCGCCGCTGGTGAAGATTGGGCGCTTGTCAGTGGTGCCGCTGAGCGAGAAGCAGTACGCCTGGCTTGCGACCGAATAGCAACAGACTCATCTACAATCAAAGCGGGTTAAGAGACGATCATGCTGCGTTTTTCCACAGCCGGCGAATCGCACGGGGAGAGCCTTGTAGCTCTGCTGTCGGGCATGCCTGCCGGCGTACCTGTCGACGAAGCGCGCGTCAATCGCGAATTGTGGCGGCGCCAGCAGGGGTACGGGCGCGGCGGGCGCATGCGCATCGAGACCGACACGGCGCACTTTTTGAGCGGCGTGCGGCACGGGAAGACGATCGGGTCGCCGATTGCGATCACGATTGAGAACCGCGACTGGAAGAACTGGACCGAGGTGCTTCCGGTGGGTGTGGGCGATCCGGCGAAGCACAAGGCGGTGGCCTCGCCGCGGCCAGGGCACGCGGATCTGGCGGGAGCGCTGAAGTGGGATTTTCCCGATGCGCGGTATGTGCTGGAGCGGGCATCGGCGCGGGAGTCGACGGCGCGGGTGGCGGCAGGTGGGGTGGCGAAGCTGCTGCTGCTGGAACTGGGCATCGATATCGCGAGCCACGTGATCCGCGTGGGGGGCGCCGATCTGGAGCGGACGGCGAGCTGGGAAGAGATTGCGGCGCTGCGCGAGAAGGATGAAGTTCTGCTGAACTGCGTGGATGCGGAGACCGAGGCGCGCATGAAGGCGGAAGTGGATGCGGTTCTGCGGACCGGCGATACGGTGGGCGGTGTGTTTGAGGTGGTCGTGCATGGGGCGCCTCCGGGACTGGGCACCTGCGCCAACTGGGATGAGCGGCTGGATGGGCTGCTGGCGCAGTCGGTGATGTCGCTGCAGGCGGTGAAGGCGGTAGAGATCGGGCGCGGCGTGACGGCGGCGGAGTCGCTGGGCTCAGAGGTTCACGACGCGATCGGGTATGCCCAGGAGGTCAAGGATGGCCACCATACGCGGTTCACGCGGGAGCGGAATAATGCCGGTGGGCTGGAAGGCGGCATCTCTAATGGTGAGGACCTTGTGGTGCGCGGCTATCTGAAGCCGATTTCGACGCTGCGGCGGCCTCTGCAGTCGGTGCGGTTCGATACGCGCGAGGAAACGAAAGCGGCGTACGAACGCAGCGACGTGTGTGTGGTGCCGGCAGCGGGCGTGGCGGCGGAGGCCATGGTGGCGCTGACGATGGCGACGGTTGCTCTGGGGAAGTTTGGTGGGGATTCGCTGCGCGAGCTGAAGCGGAATTACGAAGGGTACGTGGAGCAGGTGGGGAAGTACTAAGATCAGGGGCTACGGTTTACGGGCTACGTTATAGCGAGCAAAAGCAGAAGCGAAGATGATCAGGGACATTGTTAAATATCCGGACCCAATCCTGCAGCGGGCGACCGAGAAGATCGCGGAGTTCAACGAGGAGTTGCGCACGCTGGCGGCGGACATGTTCGAGTCCATGTACAAGGCGCAGGGCATTGGCCTGGCGGCGCCGCAGATCGGTGTAGGCAGGCGCATCACGGTCATCGATTTGAGCAACAAGCAGAATGCGAAGGACAAGATCGTGCTGGTGAACCCGGAGATCATCCACAAGGAAGGCAAGCAGGTGGAGGAAGAGGGCTGCCTGAGCCTGCCCGACATCCGTGACAAGGTTTCGCGCGCGGCGAAGGTGAGGGTGAAGGCGCAGGATCTGGATGGAAACTGGATTGAGCTGGAGGGGACAGAACTGCTGGCGCGCGCCTTCCAGCATGAGATCGATCATCTGGATGGCATTCTGTTTCCATGGCGGGTGAGCGCGCTGAAGCGGGATCTGATCCTGCGGAAGATCCGCAAATTGCAAAAGACCGGCGAGTGGAAATGAAGCTGGTCTTCTGCGGCACACCCGCGTTCGCGGTGCCCACGCTGAAGCTGGCGCTGCGTGCGGGCTATGACGTGCCGCTGGTGGTGACCCAGCCGGATCGGCCGGTGGGCCGCGAGCAGAAGCTGACCGCGCCTCCCATCAAAATGACGGCAATGGAAGCCGGCATTCCGGTGGTGCAGCCGGAGAAGATTAAAAACAATGCGGAGTTTCGGGCACAGCTGGAGGCGATCCGCCCCGACACGATTGTGGTGGTCGCGTACGGACGGATCATTCCGAAGTGGATGCTCGATCTGCCGCGGCTGGGCAATCTGAACCTGCACGCGTCCTTGCTGCCGAAGTATCGGGGGGCGGCGCCGATCCAGTGGGCGATTGCCAACGGGGAACCGGCGACCGGGGCGACGACGATGCGTCTCGACGAAGGACTCGACACGGGGGACATTCTGCTGCAGCGGGAGATGACGGTTGCGCCGGATATGTCGGCGGTGGACGTCTTTCCGATGCTGGCGGAGATGGGCGCGGATCTGATGATGGAGACGCTGCGCGAGCTGGACGCGGGGACGATTACGCCGCTGAAGCAGGATCACTCGCGGGCGACGCACGCGCCGATCCTCACACGCGAAGACGGGCGGATGGATTTCACACAGCCGGCGATGACGCTCTACAACCGGTGGCGGGGATTTCAGCCGTGGCCGGGGGCGTGGACCACGCTTGGCGGGAAGAAGCTGACCGTGCATCGTCTGCTGCCGACCGAACTGCGCGGGGCGCGCCGGATGGAGCCGGGCGCGGTGCTGGCCGAGCAGGGAACGCTGTTTGTGGCCTGCGGCGAGGGGAGCTGGCTGGAACTGGTGGACGTCCAGATGGAAGGCAAGCGGCGCATGAGGGCGGGGGAGTTTCTGCGGGGGCACGCGGTGGAGAGCGGAACCCGGCTGGACTAGCCGTCCAGGCGAACGCCCTTGCGGGCTCTGGATCGTGCGCACCGTCGAGGAAAGCCAGGAAACTTGTGAGAATGATTCTGTGATCGCTCCTGCTCGACGCGTTGCTTATCGGATCCTTCTGCAAATGGCGACCACGGATGCGCACAGCGACGAGCTGCTGCGGTCGCCCGAGGTGGATGCGCTGTCGGAGGCGGATCGACACCTGACGACCATGCTGGTGCTGGGGACGCTGCGTTGGCAGATCGCGCTCGATGCGCAGATTCGGGGATTGCTGGCGCGGCCGGATGCAAAACTGAGTCCCGAAGCGGCGGCGGCGTTGCGGATGGGCGCGTATCAGCTGCTGCATCTGGACCGCGTGCCTGCACACGCGGTGCTCAACGACAGCGTGGAAGTGGTGAAGCAAGGGAAGGAGCGCGGCGCGGCGGGGATGGTGAACGCTGTGCTGCGGAGGGTGCAGGCCACGGGCCACGGGCCGCAGGGGACTGGACAGCGGACAGCGGATAGCGGACAGCGGACAGAACAACGGACTGCGATGGGTGAGATTGCTGCCCGGTGGGCGCATCCGGCGTGGATGGTGGCGCGCTGGGCGGAACGGTACGGACTGGAGGCGGCGGAGGCTGTCTGCCGGTGGGATCAGGAGGCGGCCCCGGTGGCGGTTCGGGCATCGCCTCACGAGGGCCTGGCTGGCCTGGATACCGAGCCGGGGGCGTTTCTGGGGCGTGCGCGGCGCGTGGTGAGCGGCGAAGTGGGGCGGAGCGAGGCGTTTCGTGCGGGGCGGATTCGGATTCAGGATGAGGGATCGCAGTTGGTTGCAGAAATCGCAGCAGCCTCTCTGCCGGCCACGAAAAAAGTGCTGGACCTGTGCGCGGCGCCGGGCGGCAAGACCGCCATCCTGGCGGAGCGACTGCCGGACGCTGCGATCACCGCGGTGGATGTGAGCCGCAAACGCCTGGAGGGGATGCGTCGGACGATGCCGGAGGCTCTGGCCAAGCGGACGCAGTTCGAAGTTGCCGATGCGACCCGGATGCAGCTGCAGCCGGAATGGGATCTGATCCTGTGCGATGTGCCGTGCAGCGGGACGGGGACGATGGCGCGGAATCCGGAGATTCGGCTGCGGGTGACGGAGGGGGACCTCGGGCGGCAGCAGGAGCGGCAACGGGCGATCCTGCGCGCTGGGCTGGCTGGGCTGCCGCCGGGCGGGCGGCTCCTCTACTCCACGTGTTCGCTGGAGCCGGAGGAGAACGAGCGGGTGGTGGAGGCAGTTCTCGAGGAGACGCCGGGGTTTCGCCTGGTTCCGGTCGAAGGGATTCTCGATGCGCTGGCGGCAAGCGGCGTGATTACGGCCGAGGGACGCGAACGGCTGCGCAGCGCGACCGAGGGACCGTATCTGCGAACGATCCCGGGCGTGCACCCCTGCGACGGGTTCTTTGCCGCGGCTTTCGAAAAAGCCTGAGCCGATTCGAACCGAGGGTCAGCAGTCGAGCTGGCTGCGCGTCACGCGAAGCCCGTCGAGACGGCCCAGCAGAGTCAGGGCGACCTTGTCGGGATCGAACAGGTGCGTGGCCATGGTCATCACCTGTTCTTCAGTGACGTTCTCGACGCGGTCCAGAATCTCGTCGAGGCTGAAAAAGCGCTCGAAGTACATCTGCTGGCGGGCGAGGTTGGACATGCGCGACATGGAGCTTTCGAGCGAGAGCAGCAGGTTGCCCTTGAGCTGGTCTTTGGCGCGGCGCAGTTCGCCTGGCTGCAGCGGTTCGGACTTCAGGCGGCGGAATTCCTCCATGATGAGGTCGATGACCTGCAGCGCACGATCGGCGGAGGTTCCGGCATAGACGCAGAGGGCGCCGGTGTCGCGGTAGGGGTTCAGGTCGCTGTAAATGGCGTAGACGAGGCCGCGTTCTTCGCGGACGGTTTGGAAGAGGCGGGAACTCATGCCGCCGCCGAGAATGGTGTTCAGGATCAGCGTGGTGTAGCGGGACGAGTCGGCCACCGGCGGCGCAGGCACGCCGAGGCAGAGCTGGACCTGCTCCAGAGACTTTTTATTGCGAAGCTGGATGCGCGAGGTGATGGAGGGCGCGGCCCCGTCGGTACAGACACTCCCCGGCGCCAGGGATGAGAACTGTTTGGCCACCAGTTCGACGAAGGCGTCGTGCTCGAGGTTGCCGGCCGCGGAGAAGACCATGTTGCCGGCCTGGAAGCGCTGCTCAAAGAAACCCTGGAGCTTGTTCTGGTCGAAGCTGCGGACGGTGTCGCGGGTGCCGAGGATCGGCTTGCCGAGCGGGTGACCCTTCCAGAAG
>DASXFH010000102.1:0-15606 GCA_036489655.1 Acidobacteriaceae bacterium
GGACAAGTAACAGAGTCGGTTACGGTGAACGCCAATCCTCTGTTGAATGCCACCGACACGACCAATGGCTACACGTTGGATCAATCGCAGATCGCAGAGACACCGCTGGCGACGGGGAGTTTTACGCAGCTGGCCATTCTGGCGCCGGGTGTGAGCTCGCAGCTGCTGTCGGGCGTGGGCACTGACTCCGGACTGGGCAATCAGCCCATTTGGGCCAACGGACAGCGCGACACGAGCAATACCATCACCGTGAACGGCATCAGTGTGACCAATCTGTTCAACGGCAAAACCTCCAGCCAGGACGTATCGCAGCGATACCAGTTCAACATTGGCGAAGGGAGTAACACCGGAGGGCAAACCCAGGACAACGTTTCTGTGTACGGGTCGAACGGAAACGGCTTGGCCTCGCCGCCGCCGGAGTTCATGCAGGAACTCAACGTGACCACGTCAATGTACGGCGCGGAGCAGGGGCAAACCAGCGGCGCGCACGTGACCATCAGCACCAGCACCGGAACCAACGACTTTCACGGGCAGGTTTACGGACATCTGGGCAACAACCTTCTGAACGCCGACCCGTTCTTCTATAAGCAGGATGTTGCGCTGGGAGAGCTGCCTGCGTCGGAAGAGAATCCGCAGCTGCACCGGTGGATCGGCGGCGGCACGGTGGGCGGCCCCATCAAAAAGAACAAGCTGTTCTTCTTTGTCGGTTATCAGCACCTCTATGATTCCGATCAGACCGGGGCCCTGTCCCAGTTCCAGGTCCCTTACGCCCTGACCAACGACCGCAGCACGACGGGGCTTGAAGCGGCCTGCGCGAGCTACATTGCTGCTTCAGGTTTTGGCAGCTGCCCATCTGCGGGCCAGATGGATCCTGCAGCGGTGGAGTTGCTGCAAGCCAGGGCTCCCAACGGCGGCTATCTGATTCCTTCAGCGGATGCGAACGCACAGACGGAGCTGCAGGGTGGGCTGCCTGATGTGAACAGCGTGGGCACCTCGGTCTTCAAGGGTGACTGGGTCACCGGTTCGCTGGACTACAACGCCACCGACAAAGACCGTCTTTCCGCGAAGTACTTCTATCAGCACACGCCCACGGTCAGCCCTTTCGCCTCGTCCAATACCATCGGATTCCCGGAGAAGGAAGATACCGGGGCGCAGACCGCTTCTCTGACCAACTCCATCATCCTGGGACCGCGGATCAACTGGATACAGCAAATCGGCTTCTCGCGGCAGAAGGTCTACAGCGGCTTTTCGAGCGGTTTCTCCGCGTCCGATCTGGGCTTCAACGCGCCGGGCAATGTCCTGCCCGGGGTCGATGCCGAGTACTTCGGAGTCGACAGCTATTCGAATTTCAGCACGGCGAAACTCGGTCCGTCGAACGCCGACGGCTTCGTCGATCAGGGATACTTCGAGAATCGCCTTTCGCCTTCATCCACGGCGATCTTTTCCCTGGGCAGGCACACGGTCAGCATCGGGTTTGATTACAACTACAATCAGCTGAACATCAGAAACAACGCTGAAAACCATTCGCAGCTGACGACTTCGGGATTCAACAATTTCCTCAGCGGCAAATTGCGCGATGGAACCGTATTGCAGGGAAATTCCAACCGCTATTACCGTTCGAACGAGGCCGGAGCGTTCTTGTCGGATAAATGGCAGGTGCTGCCCAACGTGAGCATTACGGCGGGGCTGCGCTACGACTACACCGGACCGTTCTCGGAAAAGAACGGTGACCTCTTCAACTTTGACCCTTCTCGCTTTTCGGCCACCGACAGCGCGGTCACCAATACCGGATTTATCGTGGCCGGCAACAACAAGCAATATGGGACGACCGGTGTGAGCGATTCAACACTGAAGGGCCGACAGTGGGGTATCGCACCACGTTTGGGAATCTCCTGGGCGCCAAAGGCGTTCAGCGGCAAACTGGTGTGGCGCGCGGGCGCCGGCCTTTACTACGACCGGGGCGAGTATTTCCAGTACCTGTCGCCGCCGGCTGGCGCGGGCATCAGCGGGCCGTTCGGCGTGACCCAGGAGGCTCCATTCGCCGCCTATACGAGCGCCAATGGAACCCTGAGCAGTCCCTTTACCAGCTTTGTCTCGCCAACTACGCCGGGCAGTCTGGCAGCCCTGATGCCGACAGTGGATTCGATCGAGGCTGCCTGCACATCGGCCAACGTCTATAACGGCAATAACCTGAACGGCTACAACTGCAGTGATGGCGCACCCGACGGACCGCTGGTAATCGGCAACTACGACGTGAACAACGTGCTGCCATACACGGAAAACTGGATGCTGGACATGCAGTGGCAGCCGCGCGGCGATCTTGCCATTGATATCGGTTATGTGGGCAACCGGGGTAAGCATGAAGTGGTGCCGATCCCGTTCAATGAACCGGGAATTGCCACTCCGAGCCACCCCATCCACGGACAGACGTACTCCTATGGACTACAGGTGCTGAGTAACAATACCGGTCCGGACGGTACGCCTTACGCAATGGCCTCCGAGCCATACGACACCTTCAGCGGCGGCAACGTGGATCTGCGCGTACCTTATGTCGGCTATGATCCCAACTCTGCCAGCTTCCAGACTGCGGCGATCTCCTCCTACGATGCGCTGCAGGCGCAGCTGACGAAACGGATGTCGCACAATATCCAGCTGGGAATGTCGTACACGTGGGCGCACACCCTGGACGAACAGAGCGATATCGGCTTGTTCTTCACCGGCGACAATCCAAACGACCTTCGATCCTCCTACGCGGACGCTGATTTCGACCAGACCAACACGCTGACGTTCAACTACATTCTGAATCTCCCCAATGCGGTGAAGAACCGGAATAACTGGCTGGGTAAGCTGACGAATAACTGGTCGTTACTGGGCATCACGGTGCTGGCCAGCGGCGAGCCCTATAGCATTTACGATTATTCGGGATCTGTCGGCAGCGAATACTTCGGCGGGAATATCGAGCTGATGAATCCGATCCTCCCCATCAAGCCGGGATTGTCGCCCAAGTCGGTGAGGACCGGTCACTCGGGCGCCTATACCTATGCCACGCCAGACGGCAATGGCGGCGTGACACCCAACTATGTGCCGGCTCTGAACGCGAGCGATTTTTATGTGCCGCTGATCAATCCCGGAGAGAATGGCGTGCCGCCCTGCGATACCACGACCGCGGGCGGGAACGCGGGGCCCGGCGGCGGCCCGTTGTGCGATGTCTACGAAACAACCTTTGTTCCGGGACAGCGCAATATCTTCCGCCAGGCCTTCCAGAGGCGTGCGGATATGACGCTGCAGAAAGATGTTCACATCACTGAGCGTTATAACCTTCGCTACCAGTTCGAAGTGTTCAATGTCACGAATACGCCGAGCTTCGACGTTCCGACCAACAATATTGTGCTCAATCCTAATTACGATGAGATCAGTTACGTCAACGGCGCGATCCAGGGTGAATATGGGTACGGACATCAGGTTCAGCCGGGTCCGCTTCCTGTGACCACTCCCAACGGCCCGGCAACCTGCTCCGGATCTTCGCAAGCCTGTGCCTGGGAGCTTTACATGCCACCCAAAACCAGCTCGAGCAATCAGCTGGGAGTGGTGACCAGCGCTATCGGCAGCCAGCGCCTGGTCGAGATGTCGCTGCACCTGCTGTTCTGATTCGTCTGGAATCAGCGCCACCGCGGCGGCTTCGGCCGCCGCGTTTTCTTTGGGCCCGCCAGCCAAACCGTTAGAATAACGATGGAAGGCGGCCCGGCTCAGCCGCCCAGGCATGAGCGGCGAAGCAGCCGCTCACCAGACGGTCCCCTCGATCCAGCTCCAACATGGTCTTTACCGAACAATACGATGTGGTCGTGGTCGGCGCCGGCCACGCGGGCTGCGAAGCGGCGATGGCCGCCGCGCGCATGGGCCTGCGCACGGCCCTGTTCACACTGAATCTCGATCTGATCGCGCAGATGAGCTGCAATCCTGCGATTGGCGGCATCGCCAAGGGCCACCTGGTGCGCGAGGTCGACGCCCTCGGCGGCATTATGGGCGAAGTCGCCGACGCCGTCGGTATCCAGTTCCGCCTGCTGAACACCTCGCGCGGACCTGCGGTGTGGTCGCCGCGCGCGCAGTGCGATAAGCAGCAGTACCGCGTGAAAATGCGCGAAGTGCTGGAGTCGCAGCCAAATCTGTTTATCAAGCAGGCTGAGGTCAGCGATCTCGTGCTGGAAGAGTCGCGCGTTCGCGGCATTCGCCTGCGTGACGGCCGCACGATCAACGCCGGCGCAACGATCATTACGACAGGGACCTTCCTGAATGGGTTGATCCACTGTGGGGAGGAAAATTACCCCGCTGGCCGCAGCGGCGAACCCCCTTCGGTGCTGCTGGGCGAGGCTCTCAAGCGCCTCGGCCTGCGCGGATGCCGGCTCAAGACCGGCACGCCGCCACGTCTGGATGGGCGCACCATTGACTGGTCGCGCTTCGCCGAGCAGCCGGGCGACACCGACCCCACTCCCTTCAGTTTCCGCACCCGCACCCTGCCCCAGCGGCAAATCTCCTGCCATATCGCGTTCACTACGCCGGAGACGCTGCGCATCATTCGCGAAAACGTCCACCGCTCACCCATGTACTCCGGGCAGATTCAGGCCATCGGACCGCGCTACTGCCCGTCGATTGAAGACAAGGTGGTGAAATTTCCGGACAAGGAGCAGCACCAGTTTTTTCTCGAACCGGAGGGACTCAACACCCACGAGGTGTACGTCAACGGCATGTCCACTTCGCTGCCGATGGAAGTACAGTGGCAGATCGTGCGGTCCATCCCCGGCCTGGAGAATGCAGAGATGCTGCGGCCCGGCTACGCCATTGAATATGACGCGATCGATCCCACAGAGCTGGACCGATCGCTGCGGGTGAAGAAGTTCCAGGGACTGTATCTGGCCGGCCAGATCAACGGAACCTCGGGGTATGAGGAGGCGGCCTGCCAGGGCATCATGGCGGGCATCAACGCGGCCCTCAGCGTTAAGGGCGAGGCGCCGTTCACGCTGGACCGAACCGAAGCCTACACCGGCATTCTGATCGACGACCTGATTTCCAAGGGAACGAACGAGCCTTACCGCATGTTCACCTCGCGCGCGGAGTTTCGCCTGCATTTGCGCATCGACAACGCGGATCGGCGGCTCACGCCTTATGGGCACCGATTGGGCCTGATCAGCGACGCGGCCTGGGCCGAGTACGAGGCCAAACAGGCGCGCGCCGTGGCGCTGGAAAAAGTGCTCAGCCTAGGCAAAGCAAGCGGTGGCGACTGGCCCGCCGGACAAACGTGGGCCCAGGTGCTGCGCCGCCCTGAAGTCACGATCGAGACGATCTGGCCGACTCTGCGCGAGCAACTCACAGATCCCGTGTTTGAACCGTGGACTTGCAGCGGTGTATCGGAGGCGCCAGAAGCGCGGTCGCCCGCACTGCGAGTACCCGCCAACGAACACAATGAACTCAAGTCGGTAGAGACGGAGATCAAGTACGCCGGCTATCTCGACCAGCAGAAGAAGGCCATTGAGAAGCTGAAGAAGGCCGAACAACGCGGCATCCCCGAGTGGTTCGACTACACGCAGGTGAGCGGGCTGTCGCGCGAGGTGCAGGAGAAGCTGACACGCGTGCGGCCGGCGACACTGGGCCAGGCGAGCAGGATTCCCGGAGTCACACCGGCGGCGCTCAGCCTGGTGAACGTCTACATCGAGATTCAGGCGAAACGCCAGACGGCCGGCGCGTGAGCAGGGAGATGGCTCGTTCGCTACTCGCTGTAGTCGCCTCCTGAATCTCCGGCAGCATCCGCAAAAAGGGTGAAGTCGGAAACCCAGCCCACTTCGAGCGAACCCGTCGGGCCGTTGCGCTGCTTGGCAATGATGATCTCGGCCTTGTGCTCGTTCTCGGGGTCGTCGCGGTTGTAGTAGCTCTCCCGATGGATGAAAGCAACCACGTCGGCGTCCTGCTCGATGGAGCCCGACTCACGGAGATCGGACAACATCGGCTTCTTGTCGCCGCCGCGCTGCTCGGAGGCGCGGGAGAGCTGGGAGAGCGCAATGACCGGAATCTCCAGCTCTTTGGCCAGTGCTTTCAGCCCTCGGGAAATGGCGGAAACCTCCTGGGTTCGATTCTCATAGCGCTTTGCAGTGGGACCCATGGTGCCCGCCGTCATGAGCTGCAGGTAATCGATGACGATCAGATCGAGCGCACCGATGGACTGCCGCAGGCGTCGCGCCTTGGCCCGCATCTCGGTCAGGGAGAGGCCGGGCGTGTCATCCACGAAAAGCTGCGCCTCCACCAGGCGCTCCAGCGCATTGGTCAGTTTGTCCCGGTCCTCGCGCAGCAGAAACCCGGTCTGAATCTTCTTCGCGCCCACATGCGCTTCTGAGGCGAGCATGCGGCGCAGCAGCGACTCCTTCGACATTTCCAGCGAGAAGATGGCCACGGCCTTGCTGCCGCGGATCGCGGCGTTCTGCGCGATGTTGATGGCCAGCGCGGTTTTCCCCATCGAGGGACGCGCAGCGATGATCGTCAGCTCCGATTTCTGCAGACCGCTCGTCATCTCGTCGAATTTCGTCAGGAAGGTCCGCAGCCCAGTGACCTGATGCTGTCCCTGCTTATAGAGGTTGTCGATAGTTCCGAAGGAGCCGGCGACAATCTCATGCACCGCCGAGAAACTTCGCGTGATGCCCTTTTCCGTGACCTCCAGCAGAGAGCTTTCGGCCGCGTTCAGAACCTCCAGAGCCTCTTCGCTCTGGTCGGCCGCCCGCGTGATCGCCATGGAGCAGATGTTGATCAGCTGGCGCAGCAGCGACTTGTCCTTGACGATGCGGACGTACTCTTCAATGGAAAGGCGCCGCGGCAGACCTTCAGTGAGCGATGCCAGCCACGCAACCCCGCCCACCGACTCAATTTCCTTGCGCCGGGAGAGCTCTTCGCTCAGCGTCACAATATCGACGGCGTGATTGCGGTCGATCAGCTCGCCCATGCGCGCGAACACACGCTGATGCGCGGCCAGGGCGAAGTCATCGGGGGCAAGAGCGGTGGCGGCCTCGCTGTAGGCCTGATTGTCGAGGAGGATAGCGCCGAGGATGGTGCGCTCGGCGTCGAGCGATGCAGGCAGTCCGCGCTCGAATTCAATGTCGGGGGTCGTGGCCATAACCTCCAACGAGTGTAGGACGAATCGGGGCGGATGAACCGGCTGTGAATATCAGGAACAACCAGCCCGTTCTGTGAAAAAAGCAGCCCCTGGGAGCCCCAGCCGATGGCGTTCCGGGCGAGCAAACGTCTATCATAGATAAGGTTCCCCCGGTGAGTGAGTTGTTTCTATGCGTTTGAGATTTCTGTTGTCTGCCGTCTGCCTGTGCATGCTGGCCTCCTCGATGGCTCTGCGCGCGCAGCAGGCGGAATCCGTGGTTCCTGGTCAGCCCGTGCCCCCGGAAGTGAAAGAGTTTCAGGGCTACGAAGACCAGTGGAGCAATGCGGTCGTCAAGAACGACCAGTACACCCTGGAATTCCTGCTGTCGCCGGTCTTCGTCAACATCTCTGCAACCGGCGACGTCACCACACGCAACCAGCAGATTGCGCTGCTCTTCGATAAGGATGATGAGCCCATCAGCCTCGAACAGCGGGTGGTGAGCGTGCGGACGTTCGGAAACACCGCAGTGGTGAGCGGAACCTATGTCGCCAAATGGCGGACAAACGGCAATGTGCGCGAGGAGCGAGGCATCTTCACGCACGTGTATGACCACGACCGCAGTCACTGGGCCTGCGTCAATGCGCAGCGCACCGCCGTGGTGGACCTGAAGCCGGGAAAGCAGAGAGCCTCGAAGAAGAGTGACGCTTCAGAGCCGTTTCACATTCCCCTGTTCTTCAAAGGGGCGCAATCGAAGCAGGGTGCAGGACAGACCGCGGCCAACTCCAATCCTCCGAATTGACGCGGATCGAAGGGCCAGACCGATGCGTCTGCCTTGTCTTCCGCTCGGAAACAATGACCAGTACACGACCCACCTGGGCTGAAATCTCCCGCAGCAGTCTTGTTCACAATTACAGCCTGTTGCGCCGCCTGGCCGGCCCGCAGACAGAAGCCGTCGCTGTCATCAAAGCCAATGCTTATGGTCATGGTCTGGCGGAGTGCGCGCAGACTCTGGAAAATGCCGGTGCGCAGCGCTTTGGCGTGACCTGCCTGGAAGAGGGAGTGGCTCTGCGGCGCGCCTGCCCGCAGGCCGGCATTCTGATCATGACCGGTTTGTACCCTGGGGAAGCGGAGACCTCAATCGAGCATCGCCTGACGCCGGTCGTCTGGGAGGCAACCCACCTGCAGTGGCTGGCGGAGGCTGCGCAGAAGCGCGGCTTGCCCCCCGGCCAGGTGCCGGTGCACCTCGAGATCGACACGGGCATGTCCCGCCAGGGTGCGGCGCCGGATCAGATCGAGCCTCTGCTGAAGCATTTCAGGCCGAGCTCGACACTGCGAATGGAAGCGCTGATGACCCATTTCCCTTCCCCTGACGACCGCGAAGCCACACGCGTCCAGCAACTCCGCCTGATTGCCGCTGCCGACCTCGTCCTGCGCAGCGGAATCCCGTTCGACTTCCTGAGCGCAGGCAGTTCGGCCAGCGCCTTGCAGCACGACTCTGCGGATGCCCTCAACGCATGGGCTGCGCAGAACGGCGTTCCCCGCATGGTGCGCACCGGCATCGCGCTTTACGGCTACTCGCCGCTGACATCGTCTCTCGATCCGTCTGTAGTTCTGAAACCGGTGCTCACCTGGAAGACGCACATCGTCTCCCTGCGGACGATCGAACCAGGCACAGCCGTGGGCTATGACGCGACCTTCACCGCGCGGCGCACGACTCGTCTGGCGCTGCTGCCGGTCGGCTACGGCGATGGCCTGAACCGGCTGCTGTCGAATCGAGGCAGCGTCCTCGTGCGCGGCCAGCGCGCCCCCATCGCCGGCCGCATTTCCATGGATCATACGGTGGTGGACGTGACGGACATTCCCGGTGTGGCGAGCGGCGACGAGACAATCTTAATCGGCCAGCAGCATGGAAACCGCATCACCGCCGACGATCTGGCGTCCGCTACGGGCACCATTCCCTACGAGGTTCTATGCGCCATCGCCGCGCGCGTGCCTCGGGTGATGGTGGATTAGCCGGCATGATGCGACATTTCTATCGCAACTGGATGATTCGCTGGGAAACCGCCTTGACCACCCGGGACGAAAACCGCGTCGTCCGTCCCGTGGAATGGGGTTTCGAGTGGCTCGATGATTTCATCGACCAGCACCATCTTCGCGCCGCCGTGGCACAGACCCCCAGCAGTTTCATGGCGGCGGAACAGGCCATGCTCGGCATCAACGAGGCGATCGTGCAGCACAGCGACACCTTCTATGGCTACGCGAAGCCGGACGACTTCCACCTGGAAGAGCGCGCACCGCAGCTGTTCCCAACCAACGTCCGCCCCGAGACGCTGCGCCGCGACGCCGAACTCAGGCAGCGGGCCAGGGAAGGCCGGCTTGCGAAGGCACAGTTTTTGCGTTTCACCTCGCCGGTGCGCACGCCGTATCCGGAAAACGATCAGGTGAATGCCCGCTGGTATCCTGCATCGGAAGAGAAGCAGCAGGGCAAGCCGAAGCAGGCCATCATTGTCATGCCGCAGTGGAATGCCGATGCATTCAGCCACAACGTGCTGTGTTCGCTGTTCGACCGGTTCGGCATTTCCGCGCTCCGGCTCAGCAAGCCTTATCACGATATTCGCCGCCCGGCGGAGATCGAGCGCTCCGATTACGCGGTCAGCTCCAATATCGGCCGGACAATCGCGTCGGTTCGCCAGGCTGTAATCGACGTGCGCTGCTGCCTCGACTGGCTGGAGTCCCAGGGCTACGAACAGTTCGGCATCCTGGGAACGAGCCTCGGCTCCTGTTATGCCTTCATCGCCAGCGCCCACGACGCGCGCATCCGCGTGAATGCCTTCAACCACGCCTCTATGGCTTTTGGTGACGTGGTCTGGACCGGCCAGAGCACGCGCCACGTCCGCACCGCTTTCGAAGATGCGGGCATGACTCAGGAACAGCTTTACCAGCTGTGGAGCGGCATCAGCCCGGTCTCCTATATGCAGCGCTTCGCGCAGCACCCTAAAAAGGTTCTGGTCATCCATGCCCGCTACGACCTGACGTTCCTTCCGAAATATTCCGAGCAGGTGCTGGCGGCCTTCGCTTCGCATGGCATCGACTTTGTCTCGAAGGTGCTGCCCTGCGGCCACTACACCACCGGCGAAACGCCCTACAAGTTCATCGATGGCTGGTATCTCGGGTCGTTTGTTTATTCGGCGTTCCGCGACCTGGCCCGCGAGTCCTCACCCCCGCTGGCCGCCGTATCGGGCCCGGAACGGGAAGTTCTGCGGCGCTAACCCTCCAGATGCACCGTGGCCATGGCGAGTGCGGCGGTGTGAGTGAGCGAAAGTGAGACACGGGTCACGCCAAGTTGTCCGGCAATGGCACGCGCGCGTCCACTCATATGCAGAGAGGGGCGGCGGCCCGGCAGGCGCTGCACCTCCAGCTCTTTCCAGGAAACGCCATGCTGGATTCCGGTGCCGAGAGCCTTGGCTGCTGCTTCTTTGGCGGCAAAGCGAGCGGCGAAACTCTGGGCAGCCGCGGTTCGTGCGCGACAATAGGCGATTTCCGCATCGGTAAACACCCGGCGCAGGAAGCGGTCGCCGAAGCGCTCGATGGAGCGGGCAATGCGCGGAACCTCGACCAGATCGATTCCCGTACCCACCAGCATGAGGCCACGGTAGCACAGCGCTAAACCTTTAGTTCGCAGGAGAGAGAAAAACGCGCTGAAGTCCCAGGCGGTAATTTCCGATGCAGGCAGTGTGGACGACACTGCTGAACTGAGCCAGGGCGCCCGGAGAGTGTGGGAACTGAACCTCATCGCCCTGGGTGCGGAAGATGTGCCGCGAACGATTCGCTTCCTGACCGGGGCCATCCTCGCCTGTGGCGGCGATGTCCTTTCACGCCGCTTCGATGCGGGAGGTGCGGCGGCCATCGAGTTTGAGTTCGTTCGCGCCATCTGCGTCGAGATGTACAGCGTCCTCATCGCGACCGGGCTCGAACTCAGCGCGGAATCGCACCTCGCCCTCACCAGCCTCTGTCAATGTACGCGCGAAACCCTGGAATCCACGGCAGGCGATCCGGTTCGGGCTCAGCTGTGCATCGAGCCAGGACCCGCAAAGCAGAAATTGGAAGGCAGATCTGTCCCTCCCCGTATTGCCTGACCGCGCCGCCATTTTCGCCGAGCCGTCATCGACGCCTGCGCCACGGGTCATCCGAATCCCAGCGCTGAAAACCCTGTCCGCCGCCTGGCCCGGGCGTTTGCAGACAGCGTGCCCGCGGGCCTGTTAGTTTTTGCGGCCCGCATCGCGCATCGAAAATCCGCCCCGCATTTACTGCTAAGATTGATCTTCGGACGGCTCAAATCCACCCGCGCTTGTATGCGTGCCGCTCCCTGAGCGAGCATGAGTCACCTGGCCGTGCAGAACGTTCTCCAGGCCATTATCACAGCGGCCTGACGACTCCAACCGGTCTGCACGTGCATCGAAATAGAGTTCTAACCTGAATGCGGATGAAGTCCATCATGCGGGAGCACGGCGCGCGGGCAATTCGGCGGATCACCCCTCTGCTGATTCTGTGTGCGACTTGGCCCGCCTGGGGGGATGTTCCCCACATGCCGCCCAGCATCTTTGCTCCGGAATCCACCCCCGCCGACAGCATCTTCCATTTGTCTCTCTTTGTTCTGGCTATCACGGGCGGCATTTTTGTCGTGGTCGGCGGCCTGCTCACCTTTGCCCTCATTCGTTATCGCTCGCGCGGAGACGACTCCAGCGAGCCACCCCAGATCTACGGCAGCACCCAGGTGGAACTGGCCTGGACCGTGGTTCCCGTCCTCATCGTCGTCGTGCTTTTCCTCACCACCGCCCGCATTATCTTTGCCATTCAGGACGCGCCCAAACCCCAATCCGCCCTCGACGTCACCGTCGTCGGACATCAGTTCTGGTGGGAGTTCCGCTATCCCAAACTCGGCATCGTCACCGCCAATGAACTCCACGTTCCGGTGGGGTCTGCGACCTATCTGCATCTGCTCTCCGCCGATGTCATGCACAGTTTCTGGGTTCCCCAGCTGGCCGGAAAAACGGATGTGATTCCCAACCATCCGAATGAGACCTGGATTGAGCCGGAGCGGACCGGACTGTATGTGGGACAGTGCGCGCAGTTTTGCGGTGTCGAGCACGCCAAGATGCTGCTGCGGGTCTATGTGGATACCCCTGCCGAGTTCTCGGCCTGGGTGAGAAATCAACAGCAGCCCGGTATTCAGGATTCCCGCGCAGCCGCAGGCCGGCAGGTTTTCGAGACCCACGCCTGTACCAACTGTCACGCGATTGCCGGCACATCGGCTACCGGCCGGTTCGGCCCCGATCTGACTCATTTGGCGAGCCGCGACACCATCGCCTCCGGCTCGGTTCTCAACACTCCGGACAATCTGCACGAGTGGATCAAAGATCCGGATCACTTTAAACAGGGAGTCCTCATGCCCGCCATGCAGCTCAACGACGCTGAGATTGACGAGCTGGTGGCGTACCTCGACTCGCTGCATTAGCCTCACCAGGATTACCGATGGCCGACCAGACTCTTCCCATCGCCGGAGCGATTGACCTGACGCCGACCCAGCACCACCCGCGGCCGCTGGTGGAATGGCTCCATGACTGGGTTGTTACGGTCGACCACAAGCGGCTGGGCATTCTCTATATCGTTTACTCGCTGTTTTTCCTGCTGGTCGCCGGAGCGGAAGCGATCTGCATCCGCATTCAGCTCGCCGTCCCGAATAATCATTTCCTGCCGCCGGAGGTTTTTAACCGCTTCTTCACCATGCATGGCACCACCATGGTTTTCCTGGTGGGCATGCCCATCCTTTTCGGTTTCGCGAATTACCTGGTGCCGCTGATGATCGGCGCCCGCGATATGGCCTTTCCTCGCCTGAACGCCTTCAGCTTCTGGCTCACCGCCTTCGGCGGCCTTCTCCTCTACTACAGCTTCATCGGTGGATTTGGCCTGTACGGGATGGGCAATGCGCCCGACGTCGGCTGGTTCGCCTACGCTCCGCTCACGGAGCACCCCTTCTCCGTCGGACATCCCGTCGATTACTGGGCGATCGCTCTCATCCTGAGCGGTTTCGGCACGCTGGGCACCGCCATCAACATCATCGCTACCACGCTCTCCATGCGCTGCCGCGGCATGACCCTGCTGCGCATGCCGCTGTTCGTCTGGCTCATGCTTGTCGTCAGCGGCATGACCCTGGTCACCATCACGCCGCTGACCGCTGCGCAGGTCATGCTGCTGATCGACCGCTATCTGGGCGGACATTTCTTTGACGCGCAAGCCGGCGGATCGGCCGTCATCTGGGCTCACTTCTTCTGGATCTTTGGCCATCCGGAGGTCTACATCCTCGTGCTCCCCGCCTTTGCCATCGAGAATGAGATCGTCCCCGTCTTCGCGCGCAAAGCCATCTTCGGCTATCCCGCCATGGTCGCCGCCTCCGTCGGCATTGCTTTCGTCAGCATGGGCGTCTGGGCCCATCACATGTTCACCATCGGCATGACCTCGGTGAGCAATACCTTCTTTGTTCTCTCTACCATGCTGGTCAGCATTCCCACCGGCATTAAGATCTTCAACTGGCTGGCGACCCTGTGGGGCGGCAAAATCCGCTTCAAGGTGCCGATGCTGTTCGCCATCGCCTTCCTCTTCCAGTTCCTCATCGCCGGCCTCACCGGCATCATGCTGGCCGTTGCCCCCTGGGACTGGCAGCTGCACAACTCCTACTTCCTCATCGCCCACTTCCATTACGTGCTGGTCGGCGCCATCGTCATGAACATCTTCGCGGCCATCTATTACTGGTATCCCAAAGCCACCGGCCGCATGCTCAACGACACCCTCGGCAAGTGGCACTTCTGGCTCTTCCTTATCGGTTTCCATATCACCTTTGACACGATGCACTTTGTCGGCTTCCTCGGCATGCCCCGCCAGATCTATACCTACGAGGCCGACCGCGGATGGGGCCATCTGAACATGATCATTTCCATTGGCGGATTCATCCAGGCCATTGCCGTGCTCATCTTTGCGTGGAACCTGATCCGCTCGTACCGGAAGGGCAAGCCGGCCGGCAACGATCCCTGGGACGCCTGGACTCTGGAATGGGCCACGCCCTCGCCCCCGCCGGTCTATAACTTCGCCACCGATCCCATCGTTCACAGCCGGCGTCCCCTGTGGGACCTGAAGCATCCGGAAGATCCGGACTGGAAGTACGAAGCATGAGCGCCATCCCTCTCTCTCCCGTCGCCGAACCCTGGGATCTGCCCTCACGCGGGCGCGTCGGCATGCTCTCGCTCATCATCGGTGAGTGCGGCATCTTCGCCATTTTTGTAGTCGCCTACATTTACTACATCGGGAAGAGCCTCAACGGTCCCACCCCGCAGCAGGTCCTCGAAATACCCATCTTCAACACCGTCTGTCTGCTTTCCAGCAGCGTGACCATCTGGCTGGCCGAACGCCAGATCGAGCGCGGAAAAATGAAGGCGTTTGCCGCCCTGTGGGCGCTCACCATCGCTCTGGGAGCCATCTTCATCGTCGGTACAGGCTTTGAGTGGCACAAGCTCATCGTTCACGATGGCCTGACCATCCGCACCAATCTGTTCGGCACCACGTTCTATTCGCTGGTGGGTCTGCACGCCACCCACGTCGTCGTCGGCCTCATCGGGCTGACGGTCATTCTGCTGTTCACCCTCACCGGACATGTCAACGAGAGCCACTCCGAACGCATTCAGGTATGGGCCCTGTACTGGCATTTTGTCGATGCGGTGTGGATCGTGGTCTTCACCGTGGTCTACATCGTGGGGCGATAGAGAACGATGACTGAGACACTGCACAAAGTCGGCCCGGCGCATGGCGAGAGCGTGCATCTGCCCGCGCCTACGTCATGGCCGATCATCCTCGCCTTCGGCTGCATGATGGCGTTTGCCGGCCTCGTCACCACCTACTGGATCAGCGCCTTTGGCGCCGTGCTCATCGTAGCCGGCTGCGTGGGATGGTTCCGCCAGGTCCTGCCCCACGAGGCCCACGAAGATCTGCCCGTGGTCGTGCAGCCCATCACCGTTACCACCACGCGCCGCACGGTGGAGCGGCTGGAGATCGGCCCTGAGCATCGCGCGCATCTCCCCGTGGAATCCTATCCCGTCCTCAGCGGAATCAAGGGCGGCATTGCCGGCGGCATCGCGATGATCTTCCCCGCGATCATTTACGGGCTGCTCGCGCACCACAGCATCTGGTATCCCGTGAACCTGCTGGGCGGCGCCGGCGCCACTCCGCGGCAGATCACCGAGGCGCAGATCGCTCTCTTTCACTGGGACTGGTTCCTGACCGCCATCGTGATCCAGACCATCGTCTGTCTGCTGGTCGGCCTGCTCTATGGAGCCATGCTGCCCATGCTGCCGCGCCACCCCGTGCTGCTCGGCGGCATCGTCGCCCCTTTCCTCTGGACCGGCCTCATCCACGCCAGCATGGGC
>DASXFH010000154.1:0-8900 GCA_036489655.1 Acidobacteriaceae bacterium
AAACATTCGCGTGGTTCGAACGAAGAAATGCAGGTGCATTCAACTCGCGCCTGAATTTGTGTTGCGCCAAATACGGCGCAACGAATGCGGACGCTTCGCTCAGGATGACAGATCATTTGCACAGGAAAACATTGTCGCAGAGACTCAGGCATCGATTGCGGCTTAATCGAGGTGCGAGAGCTGGCGGAAAAGGGCAAATCGGTCCTCGATTTCCTTCTTGTCGAGATGCTGGAGGCGTTCGGTGCCGAAGCGCTCGACGGCAAACGAGCCCATGACGCCTCCATAAAACATGGCGCGGCGGAAGACGGCGGGGGTAAGCGCGGGGCGGGAGGCGATGTAGCCAAAGAAGCCTCCGGCAAAAGAGTCGCCGGCGCCGGTGGGATCGACGACTTCGTCCAGCGGCAGAGCGGGCGCGCGGAACGGGACGCTCACTACCGCGCTGTCGCCGAAGGCGTGCTTGCCGAAGAAGGCGGTGGCGCCGTATTCGCCATGCTTGACCACGAGGGCTTTGGGACCCATGTCAAGAATCTTGCGGGCGGCACGGACGAGATTGTTGTCCCCGGCGAGCATCTTCGCTTCGGTGTCGTTGATGAGGAGGGCGTCGAGGCCTTTGAGGACGCGGGCGAGATTGGCGGCGTGATCCTTGATCCAGTAATTCATGGTGTCGCCGCAGACCATCTTCACCTTCGGCATCTCGCTGCGGACGTCGGACTGGAGGACGGGGTCGATGTTGGCGAGGAAGAGGTACTCGCTGTCTGTGTAGGCGTCGGGGATTTTGGGCGAGAAGCTCTGGAAGACGTTCAGCTCGGTGTTGAGCGTTTGCGCCTCGTTGAGGTTCTGCATGTAGGAGCCGCTCCAGAAGAAGCTTTTGCCGGGAACGTGCTCGATGCCGCGGGTATCGATATTGCGGCGGGTCAGGACGGATTCTTCCGGGGAACCGAAGTCTTCGCCGACGACGCCGATGATGCGGACGTCAGTGAAGTAGCTGGCGGCGAGGGAGAAGTAGGTGGCGGCGCCGCCGAGGCAGCGATCGCGAGTTCCGGAGGGGGTTTGAATCGCGTCAAAGGCGACGCTGCCGACAACGAGAATGGCCATGGGAGTGAAGTTTCCTCAGTTGGGTGCTTAGTTGTTGTTTTCGGTTACAAAATTCTCGAACACTGCCTCGAAGCGCGACAAAGCAAACTCAACTTCTGATTTGAGAAGCTTCATTTCCCGAGAATTTGCCATCCCCACAAGAGAGGGCGATGGTTTGTACATTGCTGAGTGTTCAACCTCCCAGAACAGGCCGATCAGCATGGGTACAACCTGATATTCAGCGCGGATCCGGGCACTTACGTCCGCGCAGTAGCCACTGTATTTGGGCGCGAGCGTGATACCAGCTTCATCGGGAACTGGGTCTGGGATCCAGGCAGTAAAGCGGTCGGCCAGGAGACGATCTGCCTCCATCAGTCTGGCACGAGGAAATATCAGGACTCGAACACCGGCCAGGTCGGGCAAGCTTAGCAATGAGTAAGCCGTGGGCCTCAGCGGATCGAAAACTCGGCCCTCCTGGCGGCGCCGGAGGGACTTGATGGCGCTCTCGCAATCCTTTACACGCGATCTAACGACCAGCTGCTCGTAATGATTCAGCTTTTGAAGGACGGGAAGAGTGAAGTATCGGATCTCGGTTTCGAGCTGCCAGGCTACTCTTCGGATTTCGGGCAGAAGCGAAAAATACTCCTCGCGGAGGATATCCTCGATGTTGCGTCCCGGCATTATCCGAGGACTCTTTCCAACTCGCGCCTCACACCCTCGGATGGAACAGCGTTAAAGTAAAACTTCCAGCCGTTGCCCTTGTCATCTTCCTGGATGAGCCGGCGCAATTCGTCCTCGGGATGATCGTCGACAAACTCAATGCTGAAGGCCTTCTTCACGGCGCGATTGATGAAAAGATCGCGATCGAAGTCGTATCTATAGTTCGCGTCGTGCAGGATGTCTTTCTTTTTCATATCGTTGTCCAGCCTTCGCGGCACTGTCGCACCCAAATTATAGCGCCGGTTCGTTCCTTCACAAGCTCCTTACTTCTTCAGATATTTGCCGATGAGCAGGTCGAGCTTGTCGCGAGTGGCTGCGGGGATCGCGTCGGGGGCGGTGAGGATCGCGTATTGCAGCGCGGAGGCGCAGCCGCATTTGCGCTCCGAGGGCATCGCGGCTACCGCGGCTTTGATGACGCGGGAGGCATTGGCGGCGTTCTGATTGAGGACGGCGACGATCTGATCGACGGTGACGTCGTCGTGGCCGGGACGCCAGCAGTCGTAGTCGGTGACCATAGCGGCGGTGGCGTAACAGATCTCGGCTTCGCGGGCGAGTTTGGCTTCCTGCAGGTTGGTCATGCCGATGACGTCGGCGCCCCAGCTGCGGTAAAGGTTCGACTCGGCGCGAGTGGAGAACTGCGGGCCTTCCATGCACACGTAGGTCCCGCCGGATTTGACGGTGACGGCTTCGGCTTTGCAGGCGGCGGTGAAGGTTTCGGCCACGGTGGAGCAGACGGGGTCGCCGAAGGCGACGTGGGCGACGATGCCTTCGCCGAAGAACGTAGAGGTGCGCAGGAAGGTTCGATCGATGAACTGATCGGGGATGACGAAGTCGCTGGGCTTGTGCTCCTCTTTGAGGGAGCCGACAGCGGACAGGGAGAGGATGCGGGTGACGCCCAGCTTTTTGAAAGCGTAGATGTTGGCGCGGAAGTTGAGCTCGGAGGGCAGGATGCGATGGCCGCGTCCGTGACGAGCGAGGAAGGCGACTTTGCGGCCTTCCAGATCGCCGAGGATGAAGGCGTCGCTGGGATCGCCGAGTGGGGTGGAGACACGTTCTTCGTGAACGCCGGTGAGGCCGGGCATGGAGTAAAGCCCGCTGCCCCCGATAATTCCGATCTCTGCCTGTGGCAAATGCGACTCCGTGCGTGGGGTTTTCGATGTGCGCAGGGAATCAGTATAAATGGGCGCCATGGCGGTTTCGGTTGCGCAGCACTTAGGCAGTATCGACATAGAGGTGCTGCCTAGCGGACGAAGGTGGCTTTGACGCGATGCGAGACCTGGAAATACCAGATCCAGACGACTGCGGCGACCAGGCCCTGGAAGACATCCAGTGCGAGTTTTCCATGCAAACCGGCGAGGGTCTGCTGTGCGCCTTCCCAGCCGGCATGAAAGCCGATGCGGAGGCTGAGGGTATATTCAGCCATCCTGGCCACCAGAGAAACTCCGAGCCAGAACTGAAAGAGGCGAGGAAAGCGGCGGTCTTCACGAAAGAAGAAGAACAGGAGCAGGAGCAGAATCGCGACCAGAGAGACGTTGGCAAAGAGCTCAAAGCCGACCAGGGCCGGCAAGCCCGGAACGTGGATGCCGATGAAGCGATGGTTGGGTCCGGTGAGGGAATGGAAGTCGGTCCAGATGATCCGGCAGAGGAGAACGGGGCTGGCGACAAGCCCGAGGAGAACAAGGATCAGCCATCCGCCGATGCCGTGAGCGTGGGGATCGAAGCTGAACATCGGGCTGGAAAGACGCAGCCCCGGTAGCGTCAGGTATTCCGCCGGACGGCCTCGGCCGTTGCAATCGCCGCAGCGCAACGCATTTTCCGGCAGAGGCCTCTGGCAGGCCGGACAGGAAGTCATCGAGTGCTGAACCTCCATTGAGAGGCCACAGCATACGATGGCTCGATGGGCGCTGACTTCGCCCGTTGGTAAGTGCCTGCCGGGTAGGTGGGACTACAACCTTAGTGGGGCAGAGCGGCTTTCATGAGGCCGCAGCGGGCCATGAAGCGGACCAGATTGCCGGCCAGATCGGAGTCCGGCGCAGGGCCTGAGGCGCGCGCAGCGGAAGCGATTTCGCCGCCGCTCTGCTTCTGCGCTCCGAGCATGAGCAACTGCAGCTTGCGCGCGGTGGTGAGGTCGAAGCCTTCGCTCACAAAGACGTCGTTGCCGCTGGTGACGATCAGGACCGGGCCTTCATTGGTCGTATAGATGTGCTCGTCGGGGCTGGTCGCGTCCGCCGCGTCGAGCTGCACGCTGGAGTATTTCTTACTCAGCTCATCGGCGTACATTTTGGCAAAGTCGGCGGTAGCCTGCGGCGTCTTCCACTGCGAAAGGTAGAAGAGGGCGACGGAGGAGGTGGAGTCCTTATCGGGCGCGTCCTTCTTCTGCGCAGCGTAGTAGATGCCGCCATCCCAGGCAGGGGTGAGTTCCGCGGAGAGCTGCCGGCCCCCGAAGAGATCGGCGAGGATGCGGACATCGAGCTCACCCATGACGCCAATGTCGTAGGGATTGTACTGGGCGTCGATAGCGGGATGGATATCGGGCATGTTGAGCAGAGGGACCTTCGCATGGTCCTCATAGGCGTGAGGGTTCATGATCTGGTAGCTGCTGTCGGGGGGATTGTCGAGAACGTCGGCGTATGCAACCCTGGGATCTTTCGAGTCGGTGAGGAGGGTGGCTTCGAACTTGAGGCCTTCCTTGTAGGGAAAGAGCAGCGATTCCTGGAGAAGCAGGGGGGCACGCTCGAGCACCGGCGAGTCTCCGTCGTCGCTCATGCTGTCGAGCAGGTTCTCGATGAGAGCGGGGGCGGACCGCAGGCTCTTGTGCATGGGAGCCAGGCTGTAGTCGACGAAGACAGCCATGGCCTGGCCTTCGAGGACGGCCTCGCGGGCGGTGTCATCCTCATCGGTGGCAATGTGCCTGCGGTCCACCGCGTAGCTGTGGGAGACGTCGTCGCTGGTCTGGTCCTGCCACTTCTCCAGACCGACGCGCTGATCCTGGAGCGCGTGGGTCAGCTCGTGGGCGAGGACGGGCTTCTGGGTGTCGGGGGCGATCCAGTCGAGCAGGTTCACGGTTTTGGATTTGCTGTCGTAGTAAGCGGCAATCTGCTCGTCGAGGAGCTTGACCATGAAGGACTGCAGGTGGAAGTCGGAGTCGATGAGCCCGAACTTTTTGAGGACGATTTCAGAGCGCTCCATGCGCTTCGCGTCTTTGTCGTCCTTCATCTTGTCGAGGAGGTACTTTTCAACCTGGGCGCGAGTGATAAGGCGCGGCTTGACCTCATGCTTGATGGAGAGCTTCGTGTCGTCGGAGGCGAACTGGAGGGTCTGGCCGACGGATGAAAAGAGCTCTTTGGCCTGCGCGGGGGTGATGTGGGTCTGGGGCCTGGGCTGAACCTTTGCAGGAGCTTGCGGGGCAGACGGCGAGGCCGGGGCCGGCTGGGACGGGCTTTGCGCCGAGCCGGGGGGGGCGGTTTGGCCGGCGGCGGAAAGAGTCGCCAGAAGGGCGGCTGCCGCGAGCCAAGTTCTTAAGTTTGAATACATTCGTTGTCCTTTTGCCCTGTTGACGAAACCGCCCGCTCTGACGGCGACCCCTGTGGCGAGACTATAATTTTTTTGAGAGATCTGCATGAGTTCGACGACGCCGATGATCGAGACCGCTGTAGTGGAGACGCCCCTGGCCGCCCGGTTGCGGGCCGGAAACGCTTCCGTTTGTGAGGTGGAAAACCACTCTGGGGCGCAGACGCCGCGCCGGTTCACGGGCGTTGCCACCGAGGTGGAGGCTCTGGTGCGGTCAGCCGGCGTCTTCGACCTGGGGTACCGGACCTTTCTGCGCGCCACGGGGAAGGATCGGGTGCGGTGGCTCAACGGGATGATCACGCAAACCGTGAAAGGCCTGGGACCCGGACAAACCGGCTACACGCTGGTCCTGAGCCCGCAGGGGCGCATCCAGGGCGACGGCGAAGTGCTGTTTTATGAGGACCATCTGGAATTGGAAACGGATCGGTCGCAGGTCGAGCATCTGTTGGGGCATCTGCGCCGCTTCATCATCATGGACGACGTGCAGCTCCAGGAGTTAGACGCAGCGAGGACCCTTCTGGGCATCGCAGGTCCGCGGGCGGCGGAGATTCTGGCGCAACTGGGAGCGACGGTGCCGGAGCCGGGGACTTTCCGGACGGCACGACTGGCGGATGTGGAGGTAACGATGGTCGCCGGGTATGGGCCGGTGGCTCCGCGCTGGGAGATTCAGGTTCCGGATGAGCATGTGCTGACAGTGTGGAACGCCCTTGTGGCGGCGGGAGCGACGGCGTGCGGGACTGAGGCGCTGGAGATGCTTCGAGTACTGCAGGGTGTGGCGGCCTTCAATGTGGATTTCAACGACAAGCAACTGCCCCAGGAGACGAATCTGTACCGCGCGCTGAACTTCACGAAGGGGTGCTACATCGGACAGGAGACGGTGGAGCGGATTCGGGCGCGGGCCACGCTGCACCGGGCGCTGCGGCAGTTTGAGCTGCAGGGAGAGAAGCCGGCGACGGGGCCGGGGGAGAAGGTTGAACTGCGGGCCGGAGAGTCCGCGGTGGGCGAGTTGACCAGCGTGGCGAGAATTGACTTGCCGGGGTGGTCGAAGACTGTGGCTTTGGGGATTGCACGGACGGAGGCGCTGGAGCGCAGCGAGTCCGGCACGGAAACGATACGTTACGACGGAGGAATCGCGTCGCCGCTGACAGCGCCGCCGGTTCCTGCGATTCTTTGACCCGCAACAGGAGTGTTGTTCTTTATGGATGAGAAGGAACCCACGTTTACGGTGACCGACCGGCGAAAGTTTACGCTGGAAGGCGAACTGCGCGACGGCGCGACGACGGCGGAACCATGGGAGGCGGAGAAGTCCGCTGCAGCTCCGGCGACGTCCGCGTCAGAGAAGGTGGTGACGATGCCGTCTCCGGAGAACCGGGAGACGCCTCCCGCCGAAGAGCCGGAGGAGGAGTTGCCGCAGTTCACGGCGCAGGAGAACGCCGAACAGGATGCGGCCTATCAGGAGTCATCGCGGCAGATTGACGACATGCTGCGCCAGGCCAACCCAGGGGCAGCCTCGACCGGGGTGATCACCTTCGAACACATCGTCCAGTCGTTTTACGTTTCGGCGATGCTGGCGATGGGCGCGGGAACGGAGCCAGGGCAGAAGGCGCGGGTGGACATTCTGGGCGCGCGGCAGAGCATCGACATGCTGGCGCTGTTGCAGGAAAAGACGAAGGGCAACCTGACCCAGAAGGAAGAGGCGACGCTGCAGAACGTGCTTTTTGAGCTGCGCATGATGTTCCTGGAAATCACGAACGCCATTGCGCAGTCGGCGCAGCGCCCGGCGGACGGGAAGAAGAAGTAAATCCCTGAACGAATGAAAGCGGAGATCATCGTCCTCGGCAGCGGGACCTCAATGGGCGTGCCGACGCTGGGGTGCGGGTGCGCGGTGTGCACGTCGACCGATCCACGGAACCGGCGGACGCGGCCGTCGATTGCGGTGGCGTGGACGAGCGGCGGGACGGAACGCACGGTGGTGATCGACACCGGACCGGATTTTCGCGAGCAGGCGCTGCGCGAAGGGATTCGGCATGTGGACGCGGTGCTCTATACCCACGCGCACGCGGACCACATTCTGGGGCTCGACGATCTGCGGCCGCTGAGTTTCGGGCACAAGCCGGGATTTCTGCCGCTCTACGCGGATGAGCCGACCGAGGCGATTCTGCGGCGGGTGTTCGATTACACCTTTTCCGCAGATGCGACGTATCCCATGCGGGCCCGCGTGCAGCTGCACGGCCTGAAGGGCACTGAGTCGGTGGAGATCGACGGAGCGAGGTTCCAGAGGATCCCATTGCTGCACGGGGAGCAGGAGGTAGCGGGCTTTCGGTTTGGGACCGCGGCCTATCTGACCGATATGAGCCGGATTCCGGAGGCGAGTCTGCCGCTGCTGGAGGATCTGGATGCGGTGATCCTGGACGCGCTGCGTCCGCAGCCGCACCCCAGCCACGCCACCATTGCGGAATCGCTCCAGTGGGTGGAGCGGATGGCGCCGCGGCGAGCCTGGTTCACGCACATGTCGCATGAGGTGGACCACCAGACGACGGAAAAGGGCTTCCCCGCCGGCGTGCGGCTGAGCTATGACGGGCTGCGGATCCCGTTCGAGCTATGAAGATCTATCGCTCGCTAGCAGAATTGCCCGCACCGATGCCGCCGACGGTGGCGGCGATTGGAAATTTCGATGGCGTGCATCGCGGGCATCAGGAGGTCATCGGGCGGGTGCTGGAGCGTGCGCGCGGAGTGGGCGCCGAGGCCATTGCCGTGACCTTCGATCCGCATCCCCTGGCGCTTCTCCACCCGGAGCGGGCTCCCAGGCTCATCACACCGATGCCGCAGCGGCTGCGGCTGCTGGCTGCAACGGGCCTGGATGCGGCGGTGGTGCTGCCGTTCACGCGGGAGTTCTCCATGCAGACAGCGCGGGAGTTCGCCGAGGGCACGTTATGCCGGGCGCTGCGCGTGGTGGAGGTGCATGAGGGCGACACATTTCGCTTTGGACACGATGCGGCGGCGGGCATTGCGGAGCTGAGGGAGCTGGGACGAGAGCTCGGCTTCGGAGTTGTATCGCATGGGGCGCTTCGGGTGCGGGGCGTGCTTGTCTCAAGCAGTGAGGTGCGGCTGCGGATCTCGACCGGGCACATGAGCATGGCGCGGGCGCTCCTGGGGCGGCCATTCTCGGTGGTATCCACGGCAGCACGGGGACGCGGCGTGGGTACGAAGCTGGCGACACCGACGATTAATTTGGCGCCCTACAGCGAACTGCTGCCGCCCCATGGCGTGTATGTGACGCGGGTCCGGCTGGGCGACGCGCCGCCGCTGGATGCGGTGACCAACGCGGGGATGCGGCCCACGTTTGACGGAGCCGGGTTCGCGGTGGAGTCGCACCTGCTGGACGGGCCGCCGCGGGTCGAGCTAACGGACACCACGCCGGTGGAGGTTTGCTTTCTGATGCGGCTGCGGGAGGAACGTCGCTTCCCTTCTCCGGAGGCGCTGCGGGCGCAGATTGGGCGCGATGTGGCGCGCGCGCGGGCATATTTCCGGCGGAC
>DASXFH010000171.1:0-11072 GCA_036489655.1 Acidobacteriaceae bacterium
TGCACCATCGAAATTCCCCCCCGAACCTATACCCAGACGACAACGATTTCTCTGCCTCTCGTTTCTTACAGCTATATCTACAAACTGAAATGTGAATACGGCGCCACCCTGCACTATACGGGCAGCAACTATGCGATTAACATCGCTGCCGGCGGTGTCGTCATCACTGACTGCCAGCTTGCAGGCACCGGCAAAGCAGCAGGCGGGATCCAACTGGATGGTACGCAGTGGGTTTCGTTGAACAATCTGCGTATCAGCGAATTTTCCCGTGGTGATGCCATCTACAATCACGGGACCAATACGGTCAGCATTCGGGACTCAGCCCTCTTCCATAACCGGAACGGCATTCACGCTGCCTATAACGGCACGGTTGGCCAGTCCATAGCCATGACCATAATTGGCACCACGATATGGAGCAATTCGGGCTGGGGTGTCTATGAAGAAACCGCCACTCGCTCCTACCCGAATTGCTCGAACATTTACATCGGCGATGTAATTCAATACAACGGCACCAATGGTGTATCAGGCTCCGGACAGGTCTTCATCCAGGGCGGGTACAGTACACGCTTTCAGGACGACTACTTCGAGCAGGACGGCAAAAACACCCATGACTGCACCATTCAGATCGGAGACTCGACTCATACAGCGCACGCCCCGCTGATCACGGCGAACTTCTTCAATAGTCACGGCGTCAGGAGTACGATCTGCAATGCGGCCTCGCAGGGCGCTGTCATTACCAACAACTTTGAGAATGCCCACGCCACGAACCTCATCGACCAGGGATCGTCCAGCGCCGGCACAATCGTACTCGGCAACGAAGGAAACTATGCGAGTCTTTCCACAAGTTATGCCGGATTCAGATTCCATGGCGACAGCGTGATGCAGAGCTGCGGCACAGCTACCTTCCGTTCCAGCACCACGAGCAGTAACGCCGTCTGCGGCTTCATCCCGGCTCACTGCACATTTTCAGGGTCGAATCCTCCCGCTTCCCTCGCTGATCTCTACTATTCGATATCCGGGAAAAACGTATCTCTGACCAGCAGCACAAGAGGCAGCGGCAGCTTCACGGTTGCGTGTAGTCCTGAATAGCTGCCTCAGAGAAGGAAGACTTACCTCCTCCTCTGAGTGCCACAAGCCCACCGGAATTTCCGCCCGGTTTATCCAGCCTCTGAAGTATTGGTGCGAAAGGGGGGACTCGAACCCCCATGGGTTGCCCCGCCAGATCCTAAGTCTGGTGCGTCTGCCAGTTCCGCCACTTTCGCAAGTCGCCGGCTCGCGCAGTTTTGCCTGCCCGGCTCACCTGCATTGTACTGTGGCCTGGAACCCGGCGTGGCCCCAACCCGGATCTCTTAGGCGGCCGGTGCCACCAGCAGAGCCTCAATCAGCGCCGGCGGCGCCGGATCCGGCAGCGGTGGCGGCGCATACTTGCCCTCAGCAATCTCCGCAAAGACCTTGTTCGCCGTATCTTCGGTGCGCGTCGCAGCCACATGCAACTGCCGCACCGCCCGCATCACCACGGTAGCCAGCAAAAAGCGATTCTCGATTTGGAGTCCTGCCGAGTACACCAGATTCGACCGCATGGGTTGCCCTCATTTCCCGGTTATGGCGCGTTGGCTGCGAAAGCCGAGCTCGATTCAGGGTCTCGCCGTTCTTGCAGGGCGGGCCGAGTGCGGATCGATCGAGGGCTGGCCAGAAGTTCCCGGCCGAGCCCCGGGGAGGGAGTCGACCTGCTTCCCAGCATACCCGGTTTGCCGCTCTTTCCCTAATCCCACCGAATGGGCATTACCGCCGCCCCGGCCTTGCCGCCGCAATGCTACACTATTCCCAGATCGTCGAATCCGAAATGGTCTACTTGCCTGTTCTGCTTCATCGCTCGACTCGCAATCAGCCACATCAGAGTTCAGCGATACATCAACACAAGGAAAAAAGCATATGGAACAGGGAACAGTGAAATGGTTTAACGACGCCAAGGGCTTCGGCTTTCTGAGCCGCCCCAACGGTGAGGACGTCTTCGTCCACTTCTCCGCGATTCAGGGCAACGGCTTCAAGTCGCTCCAGGAAGGTCAGGCCGTCCAGTTCAACGTGGTCCGCGGACCCAAGGGCTGGCAGGCTGAGAACGTCCAGGCCCTCTAGGCCTCACCCATCAAAAAAGCGGGAAGAATCCGGCCCCACGGCCTTGGGTTCTTCCCGCTTTTCTTGTTTTCACGTGCGGCTGTCCGCCGCTGTCAAGCTCCCGGCCTCAGCTTCTTACCAGCGCGACCCTCCGCGGCCGCCACCGCCGGAACTACGGCCCTTGCCGCCGCCATAGCCGCCCCGCCCGCTGTCTCGCCCGCCGCCAAAGCCCGACGTCTTGGGCCGCGCTTCGCTCACCGCCAGGCTCCGTCCGCCCATCTCCACCCCGTTCAGGGCCGCGATCGCCGCTTCCGCTTCATTGTCGTTGGTCATCTCCACAAAGGCGAACCCGCGCGATTGTCCGGTCCCGCGATCCATTGCCAGCGACGCGCTTTCCACGGCGCCGTGCGCTTCGAACCATTGGCGCACATCCGCCTCCGTCGCGTTATAGGACAGATTCCCCACGTAAAGCTTCTTCATTCGGTCTCCTTATTCCTCGTCTCGCTTACCGCTTCCCTGCCGTTCATCGCGTGGCACGGCTCCGCACACGTCGCTTCGCTGCCGGCTTCTCCGGCGCCGTCTCTGCAGGAGCGGCCCCCTGCTCCTCCCCATCGACCAGATGAATGAAGGAACGCGGCAGGAATTTGGGGTCAGACTTCACTCCCTGCGCCGTCAGCGTCTGCGCCGACTTAACCAGCGATGCCCTCCTGGTGGAGAGCTTCTGCAGCGTGCCATCCCGCGCTTCCTGCGAATCGAAAACTTCAAAGGTCCTGCAGTGATCTATCTTGCGATCAATCAGATCGATCGCCTCGTGCAGGTCCTTCAGAGCGTATTCGGTAAAAACAGTGGCTTGCATGGAACCTCATGATCTGTCCGGTGAAATGACCCGTTACGGTGAAGACCTGATCGAAGCAGGAAGGGCGAACCCACTGCCGCAACGCAGGCCGCAATGGCTGCGCCTGAGATACCTGGATCGCTCGAACCGGTCAACACGACCGCCAGTCCCTGAACGCTTTCCGCCTGCAAATCCTTCAGATCCCGGATCTGCCGTAAACCGCCAGCCCACTCACGGTTCCCTGTTGCATGATCTCGGTTCCTTGAACGCCATTTTCAGCTGCAGTCGGCAGGAAAGGGAGGGTGGTAGCCGCAAACAGGTTACCGGACCGTCGAACCCGGTCAGACTTCGCGAGACACTTCCAGCATACACCCCGGGAAAGCGCCGTGTCCGCTCAGTCTTCCGCCGCAAACTGCCCGTGCCGGATCTCCCCGGGGGCCATTTCATCCACGTAGCACCACACCCACGCCTCCCCGCGCTCCACCGACCGGATTAGCGGATGCTGCGTCGTTCGAAAATGCTTCGTCGCGTGCTTGTTCTTCGAAGAGTCGCAGCAACCCACGTGCCCGCAGCTCAGACACAACCGCAGATGCACCCAACGGTCGCCCATCTGAATGCATTCCTCGCACACATGCGTCGTAGTCGTCGTAATCGCAATCGAATCCAGATGCGTGCATTTCGCCGCCATGGCTCCTCCTGTTCAATCTTGTCCTGCCTGAATCCCGTCGTTCCGACCGCAGCGCAGCGGAGGGACCTGCTGCTCGTGATCCCCTCAACGCCCCGCCATCACGGACCCGCCATCATGACTGCCGCTCCAGCGCCCCGCGATCCCATTGTCCAAACCGTGCCGCCGCCTGATACGTGCTCCTGCAAAACTCCAGCAGCGCCCAACTCGGCGACGCGCTCCTGCGCACATTCTCATAGGCCAGCAGAAACTCGCCCAACCCCGCATCCCACCGCCCTGCCTCCGGACGCACCCGAGCCGCGCTGAATCCCTCCGGCGACGGGGCCGCATACGAATAAAACGACGCATCCGCACCGCCCTGGGTCCCCGGCCAGAACCCAACGCTGCTCACCTCGTGCGAATAAGCCTCACGCGTCACCGCATCCGCGCCTTCGCGCTCCGGTGCCCGCCGCCCCGAAAACCGCGTCACCGCCAGATCGAAGCTCCCCCAGAAGAAATGCACCGGGCTCACCTTTCCAATGAACTCCGCGCGGAAATCCTGAAACACCGCATCGACGCTCAGCAACACCCGCCAGAACCGCTCCACCGCCGCCGCATCGTACGCCGCGTGCACCGTGTCCTCGTCGAACGGAATCGGATTCGGCACCTCCACCGGCATCCGCCAGATCTTTACGTCGATGCCCTCGGCCCGCAGCAGCGTCATGCTTTCCCGATAGAAATCGGCCACCGTCATCGGCTTCAGAGCCAGCGCGCTTACCGTGCCATCGCTGGTCTCGAGCACCAGCCGGTGCGCCAAAAAATCAAAATGCAGCTCAAACGCCCGCGCCCCACAGGGAATCCGCGAGGTCGTCAGTCCCCGCGCCGTCACGTACAACGGCACATTCCACCAGTGATTCACCAGCGGCGTCAGCTTCAGCCGCACCTTCCCCACAATCTGCGTCCACATGTGCAGCGTCGCACAGGTCTCCGCCCACTCGGCCAGCGGCAACGCCGGCCAGCATGCGGCCTCATCGGATAGCGCCATTGGTGCCATTCTTCCCCTTTGCTGTTTGCACTGATGCCTCTGTGCCCTCTGCGGTGAATGATTCGTTCGTCTCCGCCCGCGGCTCCGTCATCTTCGCCGGGTCCAGAATCTCCTTCAGCTCTTTCTCATTCAGCACGCCCTTCTCTCGCGCCAATTCCACGATCGACTTTCCCGTCGCCACCGACTCCTTCACCAGCTCCGCCGCCTTCGCATATCCAATCCGCGGATTCAGTGCCGTCGCCAGGGCAATCGTGCTCTCAGCATAGTGCCGGCACTTCTCCTCGTTCGCCGAGATCCCCATAACGCACTTCTCCGTGAACACCCGCAGCGTATTCGCCAGAATCGTCGTGCTCTGGAGCACGTTATACGCGATGGCCGGCATCATCACGTTCAGCTCCAGTTGCCCTGCCTGCAACGCCAGCGCTGCTGCCGTGTCGTTGCCCACCACCTGGAAGCTCACCATCGCCGCCAGCTCCGCCATCACCGGGTTGATCTTTCCTGGCATAATCGACGATCCCGGCTGGAGTGACGGCAGATGGATTTCGTTGAATCCTGTATTCGGACCCGATGACAATAGTCGCAAATCATTGCTGATCCGAATCACCTCCAGCGCCAGTCCCCGCAGCGCCGCGCTCACCTGCCCCAGCGGCGCCTGCGACTGCATTGCCCAGCGCAAATCCTCCGCCGGAAAGAGCGCCTGGTCTGCAATCCGCGCCAGGTTCTCCACTGCCTTTGTGCGATAGCCCGGATCAGTATTCAAGCCCGTGCCCACCGCCGTCCCGCCCAATCCCAGCTCCCGCAGTCCGTCGCCCGCTGCGCGCAGCGTCTCGCCTGCCTTGCGGATCGCCACCCCATACGCGGCAAATTCCTGCCCCAGACGGATCGGCACCGCATCCTGCATGTGCGTCCGCCCCGACTTCATTACGCCGTCGAATTCCCTGCCCTTCACCGCAAATGCATCCGCCAGCGCATCCAGCTCGGGATACAGCGTCTCCAGCGCCAGCAGCGCCGCCACCCGCATCGCCGTCGGGAACACGTCATTGGTCGACTGCCCGTAGTTCACGTGATCGTTGGGATGTACAAACGCGTACTCCCCGCGCTTCCCGCCCAGCATCTCGTTGGCCCGGTTCGCAATCACCTCATTCGCGTTCATGTGGAAGCTCACGCCCGCCCCGGCCTGAAACACATCCACCACAAACTCCGCGTCCCACTTCCCGTCAATGACTTCCTGCGCTGCCTGAATGATGGCGCCGACCCGTGCGCCCCGTTGTCGGGTGCCCCATTCAGGCGCGCCTTTGGCTTGAGTGGGGTCAGGATCCTTCAGCAGCCCGAGCTCCTGGTTTGCCTCCGCCGCCGCCCGCTTCACCATCGCGACCGCGCGAATCAGCAGCGGATGCGCCCGCATCCCCGAGATGGGATAGTTCTCCACCGCCCGCGCCGTCTGCGCCCCGTATAACGCCCCCACCGGAACCTCCACAAACCCCAGCGAGTCTTTCTCTTTCCGCATTTCCATGCTCTTCGCTCCCCGATACCGCGCCCCACTCGCAATCCTGCGCCGATGGCGCGCCCGCCTGGACGGCCAGTCCCGCCCGCCTGGACGACCAGTCCCTCAACGTTCAGATGATCCGTCCGCCGAAAGGATTTGTCACTTCGGGCCGGCGCTCTCTTTGCGGAGGCTCTCCCTTACGGCGCGGCGGGGGCCTGCGTCCGATGCTTCCCGCGGCCGGTGATCTTCTGAAGGACGAATTCTTCCATCAGCGCGGCGCCCGCGCCACTGGCCAGGTTGATAAGGCCATTGGTCACGACCAGGCCGCCCCCGCGTTCGGCCGCGGGATAGTAGAGATTTGAAACCGAGGCGGCTGCGAATCCACCCAGCACGAAGGAATAATTCGGCTGCCAGCGGCCATTGTCTCCCTTGCAGATGACCGCGCTGGCGAGAGCGTAGAGAGTGCGCGAACGAACGCTCCCTGCGCGGTAGTAAAAGCGCGGATCCTGACGGAAGAGGACGGGAAGCAGAGCGTTGGCGATCAGATCGGAAGAGGCGTTATCGGCAAAAGCGGCGCCATAGCGTTTGGAGAAACCAGCCGAACCCTGTCCGAATCCAGGAAAAACGTTCTCGCTCTGCTCAATGCCCGCGGTGATGCCGGCGGTGATGAAGGCGACGGGATCGAAGAGAGTGCGCGCGGCCAGGCGCGTCTTCTGGCCCGCAGAGAGAGGCGCGGCATCGGGCACATACGAAACATAGAAATTGGGAATGATTCCAGCAATGCGCTGCTTCTCCTCGGACTCCAGTTGCAGCTCGGCAACCTGATGGCGCGAGGCAGTCACCAGAACCGTGGAAGCGGCGGCATTAATCCTGAGCACAATCCGGGAGATCTCGCGATAGTCATTCGCCCCGATGGCAAGCGGAGCCGAACTCCATGGCTCGAATCCCTGCCCGTCCACGGTAAGGGCATAGGTCCCGGCGAGCACATCGGTAAACGAGAAGAAACCTGTGTCGGTCGAAACGGCAGAGCGGGTAGCGTGGCTGGCGGAGTTCTGCAGCGTGACAGTGGCCCCGCTCACAACGCTGTCTCCGCCGGCGGTGGTGACGGTGCCGAAGATGGTGGCCCCGGGATCGGCAGTCGGAGCAGGAGGTAGCTTCTGCGCGCCCAGGGAAGGGCAGGCGAGCGCAGCCCCGATGGCCAGGACGCAAAGCCCTATGGGAAAGGCTGATTTCACACTGTCATTTCAGTTCTGCTTCGGAGCCCTGTGCTGATGGCCGCTTCCTGTCAGACGCAAACGAGGCACATTTGGGATGCAGTGCCCGCTTTTCTGTTATTGGGAATTATCGCCGCAGTCTGCCTCCCTCCAAACCTCCGTCAGCTCGCCCCGCAACCTTCCCGGCTCTGCGCCGAAGGCGCGCCCGCCTGGACGGCCAGTCCCGCCCGCCTGGAGGGCCAGTCCCGCTATGCCTGAACGGCCAGTTCTGCTAGGCTTCGTCCATCCGTGGCCAACTTCGAAAAAGCGCCCGCTGAGGTCCAGGAGATCCTCTCCCGGCCCATTCAGCAGCTCGGCCTCAAGCTGGAAGGCTCACCCCTCGATCGCTTCGTTCAGCAACTCTACAAAGAGCTCTCTGAGAAGGGCCTCCACCGTTTCCGCCCCCGCTGCTACCTCACCGATGAGTGGGGCTGCCCCAACATGGAGCCGGTCATCGGCATCCCTTTCTACCTCGCCGACCCCAAACTGCAGCATCTCGAATCGGAGATGAACGATATTGAGGACGCGCGCCAGATCATGATGTACCTGCGCCACGAAGCCGGCCACGCCTTCAATTATGCCTACGCCCTCTACAAAACCCCGGAGTGGCGCAGCCTCTTCGGCCCCTTCCGCCGCGCCTATCGCGACAACTACAAGCCCGTCCCCTTCTCACGCCAGTTTGTTCGCCACATGGAAGGCTGGTACGCGCAAAAACATCCCGACGAGGACTTCGCTGAGACCTTCGCCGTCTGGCTGACCCCGCGATCCAACTGGCGCAGGCGCTACAAGGACTGGGGCGCCATGAAGAAGCTGCTCTACATGGATCGCATCGGCCGCAGGCTCCGCGAGGCCGATCCGGTCGTTGCCCACGGCGACACCGACATCACCGTCGACGAAATGAATGTCACCGTCGGCGAGTTCTACCAGCGCGCCATCGATCAGCATCTCATCCCCGGCGAGCTTCTCCTCGACACCGATCTGCGCGACATCTTCAACGTCTCAAAGCGCCGCAAGAACAACGTTCGCCCCGCCGTCGATCTGCTTCACGAAAATCGCAAGGTTCTGGTTGACAAAGTGAACTACTGGACCGGCGTGCAGCGCCCGCTGGTGAAAAAATTAATAGAAACGATCGAAGCGAAAGTCAGCGACCTCGGCCTGTGCGCCGACGTAAGATGTGAGAAGGAATATCTCACCGAAGTCTCGGTGTACGCAACCGCGCTGGCAATGAACTACATCACGCGAGGTAAGTTCATTCTGCCCTGAGTCGTACTGGACTCATGCTTCACATCCGCCCTGGAAGGCGGATAGGGACCAAACCAAAAAGCGTCGAGGTCTGATGGCAACCCTGAAAGTCACAATCCTGCACGACGTCTGGGAAGAGGGGCCGCCCGAGCCGGAACCGGAGCCGGTCCGGCCCCTGCGCAGCAAGACCGGCAAACCGCGCAGAAAAAAAGAAAACCCGCTCCGCGACCGCGAAGAGATTTTTGAGGCGCTTACTAAGCTCGGTCACGAGCCCTCTTATCACCTCCTCAACGGCAGGAATCAGTCGCTGCTGGCGCTGGCCAAGTGCGGAGCCGACCTCATCTTCAACCTCACCGAGTCCTACGCCGGCGATGACACCGCGGACATGAACATCGCCGCCTACCTCGATTTGCTGCACATCCCCTACACCGGCGGAGGCCCCCAGGCTCTTCATCTTGCTCAGGACAAGGCCATCGCTAAAAAGATCTTCGACTTTCACAAAATCAAGACCCCGGACTTCGCCACCTCCTATAAAGGCCTCACCGACCACTCGCACGACATCAAATTTCCTCTCATCGTCAAACCCGTCTCCGAAGACGGATCCATTGGCATCGACACCGGCTCCGTCGTCGACAGCGTGAAAGAGCTGATGGAGCGCATCCACTACATCCACGAGGAATTCGACAGCCCAGCGCTCATTGAGGAGTACATCGAAGGCCGCGAAATTTACGCCTCCGTTCTCGGCAATGACCACGCCGAGGTGCTTCCGCTCATCGAGCTCGACCTCTCCAAGCTGCCCCGGGGCATCCCGCGCATCGCCGGCCAGGACGTGAAGTTCGATCATGAAACTGAGGCCTACAAGGTGACCAAATCCGCACCCGCCGAGGATCTCGACGAAGACCTTACAAAGAAGCTGAAAGACACCGCGCTCGCCGCTTACCGCGCTCTCAAGCTGCGCGACTACGGCCGCGTGGATATGCGCCTGACCAAAAAAGGCGAGGTCTACGTCATCGAAGCCAATCCCAATCCCTGGCTGGCCAGCGCCGCCGAATTCACCATGGCCGCGAAAAAGGCCGGCCGCTCCTACACCGACATGATCGGCCGGATCGTGGAACTGGCCCTCGCCCGCTCTCTGTAGCTCCCTGCTCATCGGTTCGCTACCGGCTACTGGCTACGCTAAGATCGGCACGCCCGCAAACTCCGCCTGAATCCGCTGCTTCCACTCCCGCGGCCCCGTCTCGTGCACCGACGTTCCCTGCGCATCCACGGCCACCGTCACCGGCATGTCCTCCACCGTGAACTCATAGATCGCCTCCATGCCCAGGTCCTCGAACGCGACCACCTTCGCTGCGCGAATCGCCTTCGAGACCAGATACGCCGCCCCGCCCACCGCCATCAGATACACCGCGTGGTTGTCGCGAATCGCCTCCACCGCCGCCGGCCCGCGCTCCGCCTTGCCTACCATCCCCAGCAGGCCCGTCTGCTCCAGCATCTGTCGCGTGAACTTGTCCATGCGCGTCGCCGTCGTCGGGCCGGCCGGGCCCATCACTTCTTCCCGCACCGGATCCACCGGCCCCACGTAATAAATGAACCGGTTGGTGAAGTCCACCGGCAGCTTCTCGCCCCTGTTCAGCATCTCGATCATGCGCTTGTGCGCCGCGTCGCGCCCGGTCAGCAGCTTGCCCCGCAGCAGCACCACCTCGCCCGGTTTCCACGTCGCCACTTCCGCCCGCGTCACCGCGTCCAGATTCACCCGCCTCGCGGAGGAAACATCATAGGTGAGTTCCGGCCAGTCCTTCAGCGACGGCGGCTCGAGCGCCACCGCACCACGCCCGTCCAGCACAAAGTGCGCATGCCGTGTCGCCGCGCAGTTAGGAATCATCGCCACCGGCAAATTTGCCGCGTGCGTCGGGTAGTCTCTGATCTTCACATCCAGCACCGTCGTCAGCCCGCCCAGCCCCTGCGCGCCAATGCCCAGCTGATTCACCTTCTCGTAGATCTCCACCCGCATCTCTTCCAGCCGATTCTTCGGCCCACGCTCCAGCAAATCGCGCATGTCGATCGGATCCATCAGCGATTCCTTCGCCAGCAGCATCGCCTTCTCCGCCGTCCCGCCAATCCCGATCCCAAGCATCCCCGGCGGACACCACCCCGCGCCCATCGTCGGCACCGTCTTCAGCACCCACTCCACAATCGAGTCCGACGGGTTCAGCATCACGAATTTTGACTTGGCCTCGCTCCCTCCGCCTTTCGCCGCCACCGTCACATCCACGTTCCCGCTCTTCACCATCTCGATCGAGACCACCGCCGGCGTATTGTCCTTCGTGTTCTTCCTGGCGCCCGCAGGATCCGCCAAAATCGACGCCCGCAGCTTGTTGTCCGGATCGAGATAAGCCCGCCGCACCCCCGCATCCACCATCTCCTGCACCGTCATC
>DASXFH010000180.1:0-22238 GCA_036489655.1 Acidobacteriaceae bacterium
AGTGATGCGTCCCTGCTCGACTCGCGCCCACGGTGTCAACGTGTGAGGACGAACGCCCGTCTGGCTGGTGATCTCCTGGGCCGCGACGCCACGAGCAACAAGCGCGTCGGCAATCAGCGAGCGATGACAGCGCCAGGGAACGGCTTCCGCGCACATGATCGCCGTTCGTCGTTTCTGCGCCAGCCGCATGAGTTCATTGAGGGCTTCCTCGAACTCGGGCGTTTGCATATAGTCGGCGTATCCGCGGAAGCTGAGATTGCGCCACGCCGTGTTCACTGAATCCCGGCGCGCATGCCGCAGGCCTCCCAACTCACTCATATGCAGATATCGAACTCCGGCTCCGGCGAGTGACTGTGCCAACTGATCGCTGTTGAACTGCGGATTGTGTCGGGAGCGCGGAATCGTCCGCACGTCAACCAACTGTTTCACCTTGTGAGCCCCAAGGAGCGCCATGAACTCCTCGATCGTTCTCGTCGAATGGCCCACGGTCAGGATCGGACGAGTCTGCAGGGTTCTGTTCGACCTCTGCTCCACGCCTGGAACGGACTTTCCCGGCTTCGGTTTACTGGATGGAGCGAGAACTCCAGGCGATCGGGTCAGGCGGCCCATTCCGGTGGCTCGCATTCAGGACACAGAAAGCTGATGAATTCAAGATTCCGCAGAATCTCCCTGAGTTCGGGAAGGCCCACTCCTTCGGCGGTCCTGAACAGAGCGAAGACCTCGCCAAATCGATCGGCGATGCAGACTGCCGCTGCATCGCAATTCTGCGCGTTTGTTGCGCCCAACTGGCGGTGCAGTCCGCCATCTTCATCCAGCAAGACTGGATAAGGGAGATGGAGGGTACGCTTGAGGGCGTCTGCCTTTTCGCGCGGACCGTGCACGATTGCCAGTATCTCGGCTTCCTTTTCCCTGATGTCCTCGTAGTGCCGAGCCACCTCCCTCAGCAGCCGTTCGGTTTCCGGACGCTCGTCACCCAAAACCAGAACAAGAGCTGATCGGCCACGATAATCGGCCAGACGAACCGTCTGACCGTCCAGGGACCTAAGCTCGAAATCGCGCAGGCACTGCCCCTTGCGCGGTATTTCACGCGACGAGACAACCGATCCACCCGCGATTTCGGCCTGGATCCTGTCCTCCTGGTTTCCCTCATTCATCGGGCACCGTCCTCCTCCGGATCTTCCTGAGGAAGTTCTCCTGGAAGTACAAGCCTGCGTTCCATGACTGAGTGCAGCGTCGCCGAATGCCTCCCATAGAAGGGAGATGAGAATAGATCGTAGTCATAGGGCTGGACGGGTTCGCTCGAAACGAAAAGCGATCCGTCGGATGACGCGGCGACCCCGTGAAAGGTGATCCGGGTTCCCTGATAGCCGGGCAATGCGCGTTGAATTTCACCGAGCACCACGTCCGGATCGTCGCGGGAGATGCGAAGATTGGCGCGCTGCGCCCTCATCCATACCGCCTGCTGGTCAACCTCTCCCGACTGGACCCCTCGGGATTCGCCCAGTTCCGCCCGAGTCTGAGGCCCTTTGCCGGATTCGGTCAGTTCCGCAGCCACCATGCGTGCGAGCTGCAGGATGATTTCGAGATCGGATCGTGTTCCCGGCATGTCCGCGGCCTTGCGAAGCACCTGCAGATCACCGCAGGTATTTGTAAACGTCCCCGATTTTTATAGACCGATACGGTGGGAAACACAACTACGTCCGCGGCGGCCGCCTTGCTGGTAAGGAACAGATCATGCGCGATCAGGGGGCTTTGCCCAGTGCTTAGGCGTCAACGAGGCTCTCTCCCACAGGATCGGCGCCTACCAGATATGCAGCGACACGGCACCAGCTTCCGCCGCGTGCAACATCTCTTGCAATTCATGCCTGGTAATTCAGGAATCGATGCCTTCCAGAACCCGCTCCATCTTTCACGATCGGGTTCGTATCCAGAAAACCGATTTGGAAGAACGCCCATGTAGGCGGCGCAGCGGGAATTCGGGCCATCGCCCAGACAGATATATTTCGCATCGGAGAGAGAGCTTCCAAATCTCACCAGGCTGCGAATCGCCGTACCTGTCAGCTCAGATCCAAAGACGATCACAACGCCTGATGCGCGGCCCAGATCGTCGAGCATTTGCGCGATCGGGTCGCCCTTCTGCGCGGAGGCCGGCTCAAATCCCCTCTCCTGCGCCACCAGCAGCAACTGCCATTGCGCCGTTCTCCTTTCGCGCTTCCTCCGGCAGTCTTGCCGCCTCCGCCAACGCGTGATCCCAGGAAGCGGGACGCAGTTCTCCGTCAACCGGCACTAGATCCAGGCGGTTCGCGGAACGGTTCTACTGGAATGCATTGATAGCGCACTTCCAGCACCGTCAGGTGTTCTATCCCGCCCGGCGCTTGGAGAATTACGCGGTCACCCGCTGCCGACCTCATCAATGCACGACCCAGAGGCGACATCCAGCTGATGTGGTTGCGGCCGAGATCGACTTCGTCGGTGCCTACGATGCTGACCCTGCGCTCCGCTCCCGCCGCATTGGCATAGCGCACGGTGGCTCCGAAGTATGCCCTGGCTCTCGCCGGCCCCGTCCTCGGAGCTTCCGGGTCCACCACTTCTGCGGCTTCAATTCGCTTCGCGAGAAAGCGAATCCGGCCATCGATCTGCCGCAGACGCCGCTTGCCGTACTGATAATCTGCGTTTTCACTGCGGTCACCGTTGCCGGCAGCCCACGCCACCACCTCCACCACGGCTGGACGGTCTCTGGTGAGCAGAAACCGGTGCTCGTCTTTGAGGCGCTGAAGCCCGCTCGGCGTTATGTAGTTCCTGCCTCGCGCCGCGGGTTCGTTCTCTTCCGGTTTTCTCGCAGACCCTCTCCGCATCTCGTTACTCCTCCCAGCGCGAGCCTGTTGCGTGCCTCAATGTATGTCGAGGGGCGGCTATAGAGAACACGGAGGGTGATCCAGGCTCATGAATTTCATTTTCTTGCCCTTACCGATTTTTCCACATCTTCCGGGCCCTCTGCGATCCTGTCCATCAAATCGGACAACGGGCGACGGCTAAGGCAGGCTTGGAAATCAGTATTTATGGTCAGCAACGGTTTAGCATTCCAGTCTGTTGGTGCTTCCATCCCAGCCGCAGAAGGGAGCATGGGCTTGCCATCCCCTCGTGAAAGCCGCTGGCGGATCCTCGCGAAACGTTACGTCCCTGACTGCAAGCTATTGTCGCCAGGCCGTATCGACATATATCTCCGGCCGGTTGAGATTGCGGAGACTTCGCGACCGCTCGCCGACACCCACTTTACTGAGGCCGGTGAAAATCGATGCGCCTGAGGAGCAAACAGGAAGCCCTCCCCCCAGGAGCGGGGAGAGGGCGCTTGTAATTGGGATGAAGTTTAGTCGTCCGCGTCCGTGGTGGTGGCCGGTGCCTGCTTGTTGAAAGCGCTCGGAGCAAGGACCGTCTTATCGCCGGGGAACGGGACCATATACTGCGTGGCATCGTACCAGTCATAGTGACTGACGGTGTTGGGGTCTTCGGAGTCGGGCAGGTGATATTTGCCTGCGAAGATTTCCGCCTTCTTCTTCTGCCAGGCGATCTGCAGAGCTTTGGCCGCAGGAGTCATCGCCACATCGCTGACTCCGCAGCCAACCTGCGGGGTGACATTCGCAGGGGCTGTGTACCCTGTAACCCCGTAGGTCAGCGGAACGCAATTCAGGACATGCCGCCATGGCAGGAAGTTTGCCTTCTGCGGGTGGTCGGTGAAGAGGGTCTTCATGGGCGAGGCCACGAGGTCGTTCTGGTTCATGGGGGTGATACCGAGAATCTGCTCGATGGTGCGCGTCATGTTGACCTGCGTGTAGAAGGTGCTGTCTTCGGTGACGCCGGCTCCGGTGCCGTCGGCGTTTACCTTCTGCCTGACCCAGGGGCTGATGACGTAGCCCGGGCTGCGGTGGCCGTCGATGTGGTCAACGCCGTCCTGCGCGTCGTCTTCCTCGACGAAGATGGCCGACGAACTCCAGATGCTGCTGTGACTGATGGCATCGACAAAGCGGCCGAGAGCCAGGTCGTTATCGGCCTGCATCGCTGTCGCGTTGGGCGGTCCGCCTGTGTGGTCGGAGCTGATCCACATGAACTCCAGTTGGGGCACGCTGCCGGCTGCCACATCCTTCCTGAAGTCCTGCTGCCAGACATCGAAGCGGTACTGGTCGGGGATGCCCAGATCGAACTGGGGGTATTTTTGGACCGTCACCTTATACAGGTTCGGGAGCGGGGTGACTGAGCCAATGTCGTTGTAGTACTGGAGTTGTGATTCCTTTCCGGCTTCGTATTCCAGCGTGTCGTTGTAGAACTGCGTCCAGCCTGGCTCGCAACTGTTGGAGACGACGAAGGGTAAAGCCCTGGAGGGGCTGGTTCCGGAATAGGTGTTATCCAGGGTCATGTTGTTTGGAGTGCACCCCGGCGTGGTGAATGTGTTGTATTCCACGTATTCGCCGTAGTTCTTCACTCGGACGCCGGCTTTCGCCGCCGCATCCCACAGGAAGCCTTTATTCTGATAAGCGATCGCGTCGCCTCCGTTGGAGGGATAGTCGCGGAGCCAGTCCGGCGACTGGATGTCGTCGGAGTAGGGCGCCATGGCCTGCACAATCCAGTTATGACCGTCAGCCGACTGGCGGCTGGGATCGTAGAAGTTATCGAGAAGCGGGAAGCGCTGCACGATCGCGTGTGCATTGGGAGTTACGACTGGATACTCCGCCAAGGTCGAATCGTCGCCGAAGACTGCGAGGGAGGGGTCGCCCTTGCCGCCGGCCACGTCGCCCAGCATCTGGTCGTAGGTGCGATTTTCGCGGATGATCACGAACACGTGCTTGATGAGCGACGGATCGCCGATCCTGTCGGGAATGACGCTCGGTCTCGCCCAGCGGTTACCGCCTGCGGACGACCAGATGTTTTGCGCCAGGTCCCAGTGGTTGTTCTGCAGGACCTGCTCCGTCATCGCGTCCAGGGTCGAGCGATTCGGTACAGGGATGATGCTGACGGTCCCCAGGTCCTGGTGGGTGTTGAAGTCGGTTACGCCATGCGAGGTCCCGTACGAATTTTCGGCTGTACTGGCCGGCGGGGGCGCGACCCCATAGCCGGTGGTGCCGATGCCTTTGTCGTTGGAGACGAGCAGTGTGTCATCCGCCGTATCCAGCACAACCGAGCTGGGCGCATAGGCTACGGGGATCAGGCCCATGACCGGGCTCCATGCGCCTGGGCGGAGGTCGACGACAGCGACCGCATTGGAGTTGTAGAGCGCGACATAGGCAACATCTCCGCCGGCGTTGACGGCGATCGAGTCCGGGCTGAGGCCATAGGATGAACCCCGTTCACCCGCGAGGCGGACCGGCACCAGATCGATGGTTCGAACGACCCGATTGCTGGCCGTATCGATGACAGAGATGCTGTCGTCGTAGGTATTGGCAACCAGCAGGTAGTTACGCCAAAAGGCCATGCCCGTCGGATGATGACCGGTCGTGATGCTGCCGGTGACCCTGAATGAGGCCAGATCAACCACGGAGATGGTGCCCTGAGCCATGGAGCCGACCGGATACTGAGCGACGACATTCGTGCCGTTGGAATATTCCTGGAAGTCGTGCGCGGTCGCGATTCGGCCGCCTTCGTTGGAGACGTAGGCGGTCTTGCCGTCCGGCGAGATCACGACGCTGTTCGGAACGTTTCCAACGCGGACCTCCGCACCCTCTTTGGGAGTGGACGCGGTCAGGCCGATTTTGGCCAGGGTATTGTTGTTGTCGAGCACGACGTAAGCGGTTTTGGCGTCCGATGAGGTCGCGATGCCGGTGGGATAGGACGTCAATACACCGTCGGAGAAAGCTGAGACGGTCTGACCGCATGGGATATTAAAGCTGCCGTTGGTTCCGCCGGGGCTATTGGGGAAACAGGTAACGGTGCTCAGAGAGTCGTCGGCGTTGACGTCCATGGGAACGCTGACGTGGGCATAGCCGGACAGCAGGCCGGTCGCTGCATTGACGGTGGCAATACCCACGAAGCCGCCCTGCTGGAGACTGCCATCGAAGGAACTTCCGTCCTGGCTGAACAGGAGATACTTGCCGTCCGGCGTATAGGCAATTCCGGTGTTGCTGCCGTCGGAATCCGTGCTGGCGGCACCCTGTGCGTTGGTATATGCCACGCTGTAGGTCTGCAGAACGACGCCGGTCTGGGTATTGAAAATGGTGACGGCCTGGGGGGCACCCATTTGCAGGACGGCGGCGGTATGGGTGCTGGAATTCGGATTCAGGGCAATGGCCTTGGCGCGGGTCGTGGTGCCCAGATAGACCTGGGTGCCGGCGGGGGTGATGATGGAGCCATTACTGACAACCCAGGGGTTCGCCAGGGGCTGCGAGTAAGTCGGGCCGGTGATGGCCCTAGTGTTCTGACCGGGTGTATACGTCGGAAACGGTACGGACTGAGCAAGCGCCGGAACGCTCAGCCCCGCCGCCAGAAGGCCGACGAGAAGACGGCTGCTCCGGGAATGATGGCGAGAGTCTGGTCGAGACGTGTTACGGGACATGGATTGCTTCTCCCCTTTTGGTTGTGTTCCACAAGCGAGCGGCAGCGGGCGGTGTGACATCGGGGAGTACAGACCACTGGCGCCCCGGGCACATCGTGGCCCACGATCTTTGCAACGGACCTGTAACCTGCTGACGACGACCGGCGCGGACGAACTACGCCTGGAAGCGAGGCTAGAGACCTGTGCCGCACAACAGGGTGACGGCAGGATTACAGTTTTGTAGCCTTGTTGAGGGCACATGAATGCGCGGATCGCCGCGTGCGATGACCGGCCCCCGGGCCCGCCACCGGAGATATCAAGTTTTGCGGAACCTTAACGCCCATGTGACACGGCCATAATTGGAGGTGGATTACAAACTTGTCATCTGTAAGACGCGCGGAGATCCGGCACGCTCCTCCCGCCCTGAACAATCCATTCACAGCGAAGCGCACCCGATCGGCGATTCCCGGAAGTAAGTTTTTTGGACTTGCGATGTAGTTCCAATACCCCCGGTGGGAGGAACATACCTCGAACGACTGTTTCTGCACCCTTACTACATCTCGGGAGGCACATTGATCCACAGAGAGGGTTCTATGCAACGCAAAGTGAGAGAAATCCTCCGGTTGGCCCGCTGGCTTTCCGGTTTTCGAAGCCTTTTCGTCCTGATCGGGCTGGGTGTGGTTACATCGTTGACCAGTTTTTCTTTCGCGCAAGTGGACCGCAGCGGACTGAACGGCACCGTCACAGACGCCTCGGGGGGGCTGCTGCCGAAGACCCGTGTGACTGCTGTACAGGACTCGACCCAGTTGCGGCGCGAGACCACGTCGTCATCGGACGGAAGCTATAGCCTTCCCGAACTGCCCGTGGGCGTTTACACCGTCACTTTCGACCACTCAGGTTTCAGAAGAGTGACCTTTGTCGATGTGGTGCAAGTGATCGGGCAGACGCGTACCCTGGATTCGGCTCTGCCGGTGGCTGGGGTGGAGGAGAACGTGCAGGTTTCCGCCGCCTCAGCGCTGATGGACGGTAACTCAGCCGCGGTGACGGGCCTGATCGAGAAGACGCAGGCGGACGAATTGCCGCTGAACGGCCGCGACTGGGCGGCGCTGACGGCCTTCGTCCCCGGCGCCATCGACACCGGGGGCAGCAACCAGCGATCCGTTCGCTTTGCAGGACGGGGGCTCGACGACAGCAACTTCACTTACGACGGTGTCGACGCCACTAACATCGTGAATCAGACGCAGCGCACCTGGGTCCGGCTCGCCATTCCGCTGGACGCGATCGAGGAAGTCCGGGTGGATACGCTGATGGCGACCGCCGAGGAAGGCGCCACCGGGGGCGCCCAGTTGAACGTAACCTCTCCCTCGGGCACCAACCAGCTGCACGGACGCCTCTTCGAGTACCTGCGCAATGACTTTTTCGACGCTCCGCTGCCCGAATGGGCTTCCAACGGAGAAGCGCAGCAGCCGCTTCGTCTGAATCAGTTCGGCGGATCGCTGGGTGGCCCCATCCGGCGCGATAACACGTTTTTTTATCTTGCTTCCGAAGCCTACCGGCAAAACTGGGGCTACCCGGCGAGTGGAGACGTGCCCAGCCCGTCGCTCATCGCAAGGGTTCCGAGCAACTCGCCGGTGTACGCGATTATCCACGGATACCCAGGTGCGGGTCCCAAAACAATTCTGACTCCGTGGACACCGTCGAATGACCCGGGCGACACCCATTACGGAGACTACGACCTGCTGACCTGTGCGTGTGAGCAGGTGGTTAACGAGGGCTCGGCGATGATCCGCGTCGACCAGCACTTTACCGAGAACACCACGGGCTTTGTCCGCTTCAACTATGACCGGTCGGTCGATACCCAGCCGCTTTCGGCTGCCGCAACGGACCTGCAGCAAAAGGTCTCCGCGCCAGTCAATGGTGAGCTCGAGTTGCTGCACTTCTTCAATCCCCACCTGGCGAACGAGGCCAGGGCAGCCTTCAATCGCTCTACTGACAATCAGTACAACTACAGTGACTCGGGGATTATCTATCAGATCGCGATATCAACCGGTCCTGGGCCTGGATTTGTGACGGAGAACTACAACTACACCAGCGTCTACGTGGGCAACTCTTTTTCGGGAAAGGACGACCTGACCTGGGCTCATGACCGGCATACTTTCAGAGCCGGAGTGGAGGTCCGCCATATCCAGATGAACCAGGAATACGGGGAACACGGAACGATTACGTTTGCTGCGGTGGAGAACCTGGCCGCGAACGAGGTGAAGAAGGCAAAACTGACCGGCGCGCTGCCGGTCAACCACCTGCGCAAGACCGATACCTTCGCCTACGTGCAGGACGAGTACAAGTGGCGGCCCAACCTCACGTTCAATCTGGGCGTGCGCTACACCATCTTCGATCTGTTCAACGAGGCGAACGGGAAAGCTAATCCCTTCGACTTTGCCACGTGCGGGCCGCAGGGATTCTGCGGCCTGGGCGAGAGCTTCGGACAGCAGAATTATGGCGATATCGACCCCCGTGTGGCCTTTGCCTGGTCGCCGCGAAAGGGCGGCCACACAGTGATTCGAGGCGGTTTTGGAATCTACCACGAGGACGGACAGCTGGACGATCAAAATCTGCCCGCCAAAAACGAGATCCCCTCTTATTCGGCGACCGCCAGTTCGAGTTCGCTGCTCTCCTTTTGTCCGCCCACGGCGTGCGCAACCGCGGTCCCCTTCGGAGCTGGAACTCTCTCTCCGAATGCCGAACAGAGAAACCGCAAGGATACGTATATCGAGCAGTGGAGCTTTTCGATCCAGCGGGAGCTGCCGGGGAGCTTCGCGGGCACGATCTCGTACCTGGGAAGCCACGGCGTGCATCTGCTGGAAACCAACGCAGTCAATCTGATCGATCCGGGTACCGGTGTTGCGCAGTATCCGAACTTTTCTCCCGCCATCGGCTGGCGCGGCTCCATCGGCATGAGCTCGTACAACGGTCTCTCCGTGGCATTGCGGCGTAAGTTCTCCCGCGGTCTGCTGGTGGCGGCTAATTATATGTATGCGCACGAAATCGACAATGGCTCTAACGGCAGCGGGGACGGCGACAATCTTTCGCCGCAGAATCCGTTCTGTCCGGCCTGTGACCGCGCCAGCGGCGCCTGGGACGCCCGCCATGTGGTCAATGGCAATGCCGTCTGGCAACTCCCCTTCGGCATGGGGGAGCCGATGCTGAACCATCGCCGCATTCTGGGCGCCATTGCGGGAAACTGGGAACTGAGCACAACGGCGCTGGCGCGCACCGGCTTCCCGGTGAATGTCGAAATGCCCTCGAGCTACACCGCGCCGGATGGGGCCTCCGGCACCGAGCGTCCGGACCGGGTGCCGGGGGTCTCTCTCACGCCGCCCGGCGGCCGGAGCGTCGCTCACTGGATCAATCCCGCCGCGTTTGCCTATCCGGCCGGAGAATTCGGCACTGCGCCGCGCGACCTGATCAGCGGTCCAGGCACATGGCAGATAGATATGGCCACCGCCAAAAGCTTTCCCCTGCGGGAGCGTATGCAGATCGAATTCCGCACGGAGGTCTACAACGTCTTCAATCACCCGCAACTGGGTACGCCGCAGAATATTTGTGACCTGTCATCTGCCGGTCAGGTGGGTTGCCCCTCGGGATTCGGCAGCATCACGAGTCCAATCAATCTGAATACCGCCATCGTCAATCCGATCACCCCGGTTGGATCGGGAACGCCGCGCGAGATGCAGTTCGCGTTGCGGTTCGACTTCTAGCCTCAGAACGCTAAAAGCGAGGTGCGCGATGAAAATCCTGGTGATTGAAGACGAACTCAAAACTTCCGGATTCCTGAAGAAGGGACTCAGCGAAGTGGGGTACGTCGTGGATGTGGTTGCCGATGGCCTGGGGGCTCTGCACCTGGCTGTTGAAGTGGAATTCGATCTCATCATTCTCGATGTCATGCTGCCTTCGCTGGCCGGATGGCAGGTGCTCGCGCGGCTCCGCGAGGCAGGCCGCAAAGTGCCGGTCCTGATGCTTACCGCGCTGGATGCGGTACACCACCGGGTTCGCGGGTTTGAGATGGGGGCAGACGATTATCTGATTAAGCCCTTCGCCTTCTCCGAGCTGCTGGCCAGAGTGCGTTCGCTGTTGCGCCGGGCTCCCCCGCGCCCTCAGGAGACCCTGCGCATGGCCGACCTTGAGATTGACTTATTGCGCCACCGCGCCACGCGTTCCGGCCAGAGGCTGGAGCTGACTGGCAAGGAGTTTCTTCTTCTCACCCTGCTGGCACGACGCGCCGGCGAAGTCCTCTCCCGCACGCTGATCGCTGAGATGGTCTGGGACATGAACTTCGACAGCGACACCAACGTCGTGGACGTCAACGTGCGGAGGCTGCGGAGTAAGGTAGACGACCCTTTTCCGCTCAAATTGATCCACACCGTCCGTGGGGCTGGCTATGTTCTGGAAGCCGAAACATAAAGGAACAACTCCGTCGCGTTTGCGCGGGACTCTGGCGTTTCGGCTGACGGCCGCCTACTCTCTGGCAGGTTTGGCTCTTGTTCTGCTCGCCACAGCCAGTCTCTACCTCCTGCTTCGCACAGAGCTGGACAGGAGCACAGAGCTGTTTCTCGCCGATAAGCTTCACGTACTGCGCACCATCCTGCGTGAACGGCCGAATGACCGGGACGCGTTGCGGGAGGAGATCGAGCTTGAAACCGCAGCCCGCCGGTACCAGCAGTTCTATATTCGCCTTCTGGACGATCACGGAGTGCCGATCCTGACGACACCCAGGATGGCCGAACAACTGGATATCGCGGAACTGGTCCGTCGCACCCGGAACCGTCCTGAGCATTCGGTTTCTATGAGCGGGTTCCATGGGCGGGCATTTCGGGTGGCGAGCGCAAGCGCCCGGGCAGGATTCTCGCAGCCGCACAGCGATACGATTCAGATCGCCATCGATATCTCGCAGGAAGAAAAATTGCTGAGGCGTTACGACTGGTGGTTTTGGGCTATCCTGCTGTCCAGCTCTGTTCTGTTCCCCCTGCTGGGCTATTGGATTGCGCGTCGCGGAATTCGTCCTGTAGAACAGATCGCTGCAACGGCGCGAAACATTAGGTCAACGAACCTGCAAGAGCGGATCCGGGCAGAAGGCTACCCTTCAGAGCTGGCATCGCTGGCAGGAACGTTCAACGAGATGCTGGACCGTATTGAAGAATCCTTCGAGCGAATCTCGAGATTTTCGGCCGATATCGCGCACGACCTGCGAACGCCGGTTCATAACATCCGCGGTGAAGCCGAGGTGGCTCTCGCACGTGCACGGACGGTGGACGAATATCGTGAAGTGATCGAATCCACCCTGGAAGAAGCCGTTCGGCTTTCGGAACTGATCGGCGATCTCCTGTTTCTGGCGCGCGCGGAGGGTCCTTTGACGGAGTTGCGCCGCGAACACGTCAACGTCGGCACGTTGCTGAGCGCGGTTCGCGAATACTATGAAGCTTCCGCTTCAGACGGAGGTATATCGCTGATCGCGGACCCGGGCGCGGAGCCGGTAACTGCGGAGCTGGATCGAGCGCTGATGCTGCGGGCGGTGAGCAATCTCGTCTCCAATGCAATTGCGCACACGCCGACCGGAGGGACAGTGACTCTGGCTGCCAGGACCGAAGGCGCAGCGTTTCGCATCGAGGTCTCCGATACCGGCGCCGGCATTCCGGCCGAAGCGCTGCCCCGGGTATTCGATCGCTTTTTCCGCGTCGATCCCTCGCGCTCCACAACTTCCGGAGGTACGGGCCTCGGGCTCGCCATCGTGCAGAGCATCATGAGCCTTCACGGCGGTCATGCAGAGATCACCAGTCAGTTCGGTCATGGAGCCTGCGTAACATTGCGCATCCCGGTCCTCGCGACAAGCTGAGAGGACGGTCATTGAGGACTGGTGCGCGATCTCCGGCGGCGCTTTCACCGATATGGTGATCGAATCGATCTTCGGGGTCGATCTGTCGCCCGCCCGTTGGTTCTTCCGGCATCCAAACGCTCATCTCCCCGGCCGCCGCAGTTCCGGCGAGTCGAGCGCGCAAGCAGAGCAATGTCATCCACGTGCTGGATGGATTCCGGTCGTCGCAACCGCAAAGTCATTTTTCACATACAAGAATCTTCCGATAGAGACACGGCATATGCACGATTACTCGCACATAAAATACATGCCGATCGACCATCACTACTCCAGCCATAGTCCACACCAGCCCGACCGGTTGCCACCCCATGCTCGTTGCGCCACCACTAGAAAGCCTTCTTTTCGGAATGCACGCCGCAGCCGGCAAACGCCAAACATGGTGAGAACCTCGTTTTGGACGAGGCTGCATTCCCAATACCTGGAGTGTTCGAAAATGCGCTCGGGAGGATTCCGAACTCGGCGCTAACCGGCTCGTCTTTTAGAGCAAACGAGCCGGAGATCGCTTTTTCGAAGTGAAGCAACTACACTTTGTCGCAGAAACAGAGGCGAGGACGCGTCAGAAGTTAGAACTCGATGCGTCCCGCCACCTGAATGTTGCGGGGGTTACTTACAGTGCCGTTCCACTGTCCGAAAGAATTACCGGGAGCAGCCACGTCATTCACCCACGGAAGGCTGGGGCCCTCTCCTTGCGATACAAAGTAATGGTTGTTGAAGAGGTTAAAGAAGTTCGCCGTAAACTTGAATGTCACATGCTCGGAAATCTTCGTGTTCTTTGCAAAAGCGACATCCAGGTCCCTGTAGGGTGAGCCGTATACCGTCGAAACTGCCTTTCCATAGCCGGTATAGCCGAACGTGGAAAAATCAGACTCAAAGGCCTGTGGATTTAGATATTGCCCGTTGTATTTTGCCGGGTCGAAGCCGCCGCGCCCGTGCAGGAGAGGTCCCTGACCGGGGAGAATACCCGGAACGCACGACTCGTTAAACCCAGGGGCCAGATCGGCAGTTGGGCATGAGGACGATGTGAACCACATGGGTGTCCCGTATTCGTAGCGGAACAGCGGACTGACCTGCCATCCGCCAACCAGCACGTTTAGCGGACCTCCCGAGCTGAGGAACCTCTGATTGAGTCCGAAGGGAAGATCGTAATCCGCCGAGATCTGCAACGCGATCGGTACATTGCTTGGAGAGAGTGCCCACTCACGGTTGGGGTCAAAGGGTGAGAACTCGCCATTGTTGCTGCCAGTGCCACCAGCCGCCGACTGTGTCGAATAAGCGCCATTCGTGTAGAGTTTTGAGACCGTTAAGGAGCCGAGCAAATAGAGCCCGTTGTGCATGCGCCGCTCCACCTTGGCCTGAAATGAGTTGTATATCGAATTGGCGTGGCCCTCATTCAGGCCCTGAAGATTTCCGCAATATTGCGGATAAGGCAGAAGCGCCTGCCCAATGGTCGGAGAGCACCCTGTCATCTGATCGGCCCATCCAACATAAGGCACGGCTACACCGTCTTTGGCAAAAGTTGCCGGTCCGTCGGGAGAGTTATAACTCACGCTCAGGTCAGGACCGAGCGAAGAATACGCCTGATTATTCGGATTGAGCACATTGAGCGGACTTAGCGCCGAGGGAAGATGGGTGCCCTTGGTGCCTACATACGACAGAGTCACCGCGACGCTGCGGGGGAAATCCTTGCCAATCGTAAAGTTCCACTGAGAAGAATAGGGTCTCCGGTTTCCATCCAGCGGCCGGTACAGTGAAGGGGTCTGTCCATTGTCGAAACTCGCGGAGATATCCTCTGTGGGACCGACGCTGGCTGGGTTGATGCCGGTATCCAGATAGAGCGCAGGAACCTGAAATGGTCCACTTGCCGTCTGACTAAAAGTGTAGTTCTTGTTGAATCCATCCTGGGCCATGCCGCCGTTCCAGCCCGGATAGAACGCCTGCCCGAAATAGATGCCGTACCCGGCGCGGATGACGGTAGTCGGTGTGGCAGCATAGGCAAAGCCCAGGCGTGGTGAGAGCGCGTCCCTGAAGGGAACTTCGGGATACGGAGCACCGTAGCTCGCCGCGCCGTATCGTGTCCCGGCGAAGGCCAGACTTCCATGCAGTTCCTGTCCGCCACTGGTCACCGCACCAGGGTTCAGCCCGTTCGGATCGAAGAAGGAAAGGTGATTGTACTTCTCGCGAAATGGCGTGATGTAATCCCAGCGCAGGCTGTAGTTCAGCGTCAGCCTGGGATTCACGCGCCAACTGTCACCCGCGAATGCGGCCCAGCCTTCCTGTCTCGGATACACGACGGGAACGTTGAAGTAAGTCACTTTGCCGCTGCCCACCGCGCCCAGATAAAAGCTGGCGGCGGCGTTGCCTGGACACGGCGAGCCGGGAGGGCATGCCTGATTGCCGGTGGTGTCCGCGCTGAAGTTGAATTGTCCACCCGGATAAGCCCCATTCGCGCCCCCGTGAATTGTGGTACCCGCGAGGTGCCACTGGAACCCGGCTGTGATGGTGTGAGTTCCGGCCACCTTGGTGAAAACATCGTTGAACGCCCAGGTGCCGCGAGTGGTGAGCGTCGATGCGGCGGTGGGACCGGCGTTGTCGCCCAACTGGTTATAGTTGTCGAACGTAAAGGTTGGCAGAAAGGTGGGGTCCGCCACGCCCGAAACCTTCGGCAGGTTGGCTTTGCCGTTCAGCGAGTAGTAACCTTCATTGCGATTGAGATAGCCAAGCGTCGCGTGATTATTCATCGTCCCCGAGAAGTCGTGCTCCCAGTTCAGGCGCTCGATGTTCGCATTCTCAGGATTCGCCGGCTCGGCCGTCGAGATGGAAACCGGGAGGTCGCTCTCCGTGTTCACCCCGGTGAACTGCCACCATGTGCTGTAACTGACCTGGTCCATCTTGCCAATGTTGAAATCGACGCGACCGAAGTATACGTTCTCGCTATTCGTCAGCGACCCCTGCCCGGACTTGGGGATAAAGTAGTTATTTGTTTCCCCGCTGTTGGTCGGCGTCGGTAACTGGGCCATCCATGCAGCCGCAACCGGATCCTCATAGGCGGGATTGATCAGGTTCATGGTGCCTTTAAAGTCGATCGGTTTGCCCGCGTCCGCACCGTACTTCGCCGGATCGTCGGGATAGTAGAGCTGGCTGCCCGCGCCGCTGAAGTTCCCTGCGCGATCGTTCAGCGAAGGAACGGTCAGGGTGGCTGAGTTCACGCCGCCTGCCTCCTTAAACGCCTCCCAGCTGAAATAGAAGTAGCCCTTCAGATACGAGTCCGCACCATGCACTCCTGGAAGGGCGATTGGGCCACCGAGGCTGGCGCCATAGTCGTTCTGCGTGTCTTCCGGTTTAGGCTGTCCGGCAGGTGCGCCGTACTGAAAGGCATTCAACGCTCGATTGCTCAGGTAGTCGTAAGCTGCTCCATGAAATTCACTGCTGCCGGACCGGGTCTGAATGAGGATCTGTCCCGAGGTGGAGTTGCCATACTGTGCCGGATAGTTGGCGGTCAGAACCGTCACCTCGCTCGTAATGTCGGGTGACATCCCAAAGTCGGTCTCCAGACTGACCATACCGCTCTGGTTCATGAAGCCTTCCATGGCGGTCGCACCGTCCACCAGAGCCTCATCTCCGCTGACCAGCCCGCCATTGGTTTGCGCATTATATGCATTACCGCTGGCCCCGGTCGTCACGCCCGGCAGCATGAGAGCCACGGTTGCAGACGAGCGCGGCGCCCCCGAAATAATCAAGGGGAAATCCTGCAGTGTCTCCGGAGCAATTCCACCGCCCAATGTCGCGTTGGTGAAGTTAAGAGCAGAAACTCCGGCAGTAACCGTCACCGTCTGCTGCGCCTTGCCCACCGGAAGTTGGACGTTGACGCGCCCTTCCTGGCTGATTGCGAGCTGAATCCCCTTGTTAATTATGGATTCGAACCCCGTTGCGCTCACGCTGAGATCGTACTTGCCTGGCGTCACATCGGTGATGTTGTAGCCGCCGGAGGAGTCGGACTTCAACGTCTGGCTGAACCCTGTCGCCTCGTTCGTCAAGGTTAGAGATGCACCCGGGATCGCGGCGCCCGATGTATCCGTCACCGTTCCACTGAGCGAGGCACTCGTATTCTGTCCATGGCAGAGCCCCACAAAGGCAAACGGTGCTAACGCCATGGCCAGTCCCAGGGCCCTCGCAGTGACGCGGATTTTCCTGATCATCAATTTGGCCTCCTTTACCTGATCAATCCCCACTGTGCGTGGACAACGGCGGCCAGATTCCACCCAGCCGACGGAATTCTTTCCGATTTCTTCCAGGGGTCCCGGTTTTATGCCACCTGACTGTGTAATCGTTTCGGGGAATAGCACATTGCTACCGGTTGCAATGAGACAGGGTTCTTTTATCTTACGATTTGATCGGTGTCAACAAGAATCCTGTTCATGGACCTCGCGTACATGCGAGAGGGGCATGGAGGGGGCCGGTGCAAACCCGCGCACGACCTGCCGTTCAACCTGCCAGTAGGGCCGCTGGCGTTTTTCCTTAGGTTTCTGAACAACGCGTCGAAGGTCGTCTGTGGTTGTTCCGGGCTCCTGCGCGCAGCCACTGAGCGTGGGCAGAACCAGAGAACGGGCGAAGATTAGACGAATATTCCATTTGTCTTCACGCCTCTTTTGCACCTTGCCGTACTTTATTGTTATTATTTTGCCGCCATGAAGCCAGCAGTCGATATTAAACGGAACTATTCAATGAAAAAGACGAAACTCGCATCCACCGCTGCAGTCGTGTTGTTGCTTGGCAGCCTCCTGGGAGTCGCCGTGGAGAACCTGAGCGCCGAGGATAATGGCCTCGGGCGCACGCCCGTGCTTGGCTGGAGTGGCTGGAGCTTCCTCCGAGCAAGACCCACATCCGCGACGATCGAAGCCCAGGCGCGCGCGCTGCGAGATTCAGGCTTGCAGAAACTTGGGTACGAATACGTCAACCTTGACGACTTCTGGTATCAGTGCCCAGGGAGTCAGGGCCCCAACGTAGGGCCAAATGGCCTCTGGGTGACGGATTCATCGAAATTCCCGGCTCATGGCGATACCAATGGCATCAAGGTAGTCGCTGACTACGTTCATGGCCTCGGGCTGAAATTCGGTATATACGTTACACCGGGAATTTCCAGACAGGCAGTGACCAGAAACACATCGATCAAAGGTACGCCATACACGGCTGCCCAGATCGCAGAACCGTCTGTAACAGAGAGCAATTACAACTGCCATGGCATGGTCGGCGTTAACTACGACAAGCCCGGTGCGCAGGAATTTGTCAATTCCTGGGTAGACATGCTGGCGACATGGGGCGTCGATTACATCAAGATCGACGGCATGCAAAACAGCAACGTGGGTGACATTAAGGCGTGGTCGAATGCAATACGACAGAGCGGGCGACCGATGATTCTCGATGTCACGCAGGGGAGCTATACACGGATCATCGCTCCAACATTGATGAAGTACGCGAACCAATGGGAATTTGCCCCCGACATTGAATGCTATCGCTGTGAGAAGCACGGTAGCAGCTATCCCCTGACCAGCTGGGCAGATATCAGGAAACGCTTCAACTACGTTGCCGCCTGGCAGCCTTACGCCGGTCCCGGAGGCTTTAACGACTATGACTCTATCGAGGTAGGGAACGGCAGCGACGACGGGCTTACTCCAGTGGAACGTCAGACTCAGATAAGCTTGTGGGCTCTCGGGTCAGCACCCTTCATTCTCGGTGTCGATCTTACTCACCTCGATGTCCTGGATATAAAATACCTTAAAAATGCCGCGGTTTTAGCCGTTGACCAGGACGCGATCGCCGCGAAAAGGATTGTAAATACCGGCGACCGGCAGGTATTCGCCAAAGTTGAATCGAATGGAGATGCAATCGTTGGTTTGTTCAATATCGGCGAGAAAGCGGAGGAAGTCTCTGTTCAAGCCTCGGCGGTGGGCTCCCCGGGGAGTAAGCGTGGCTATTCTCTAAAAAACCTTTGGACAGGCCAGACACTGAAGACATCTGGTTCTATCAGTGCTACTCTCCCACCGCATGGGGTCGTCCTCTACCGCGTCAAGGCCCGCTAAACTTTGCGGCCTGTCGTCATCCCCGGCCAGATCCTCCGACTCTTCGCCTCGCTGTAGTGCGGACTCAAGCCAGATGCACCCGGCCCAAACGGAAACATCAGCCGCGTGGTGCAAAACGTTGATATCCACTGAGATGGGGTGTCCGGCTTGCACGATCCAGTAGATCGGCGGACGGACAAGCAAGAACCGGAATGTAGCACTGATGAACATGAGTGCGACAGCCGTGAGACTGATGACGGATTATCTCGGCCAACGACCTTGGGATTCTGCAATTTATTTTGGAGTATGTCTTCTCATGGCACGGGCGCGTGACGCGTCGAGATTCGCGAGGTGGGGAGGACGGATGCGAAGACTTGCTGTATTCGTTGGAATGCCTGTAGCAGCGATAATGGTATTTGCCCTGACGACAAGGCCGGCGTTCACAACTGTAGCCGGAGCAGGAAAAGGAGAGCCAACCTCATTCAGCCAGAAGGAGCTACAGGAGTTTTCATCTCTCGAGCCCGTTGATACACATACGCATATCTATAAGGACGACCCAACTTATACGTCAATGCTCCAGAAGCTTCATCTGCACATACTTGACGTTGTCGACGTGTCGGATAATGGCGATTCGGAACGAAAAAGCCTGGACAAGGAAGAGAGGGACGTATTTGCCGTCGCCGGGGACAGTCACGGTCACGTGGCGGTGTGCACGAGCTTCGATCCGTTCCGCATCAACGAGCCCGACTTCAGCAGCGCGGCGATAGTCCGACTGAACGAGAGCTTCAGGAAGGGTGCTATTGCAGTCAAGTTATGGAAAAACGTTGGTATGGAAATCAAGGACACGCACGGCAAATATGTCCTGCCGGACCAGCCGGTCCTCGAACCTGTTTACAAATACATTGCGACCCGGCACAAGACCCTGCTGACGCACGTTGCCGACCCCGATACGGCATGGGAACCACTGGGGAGCCAACCGGATGCTGGCTACTACTCGGAACATCCTGAATGGTACCTGCATGGGATTCAGAGTGCTCCGACCAAGGCGGAGATTTTGCAGGCGCGCGACCACGTAATGGCAGAGAATCCTGATCTGCGGGTGGTCGGCGCCCATCTGGGAAGCATGGAGTCAGATCTGAACCAACTGGCGCAACACCTGGATGATTATCCTGACTTCGCTGTGGATCTGGCCGGACGAATCCCGTATTTAACAGCCCTGCCGAGAAAGGTCGTTGTTGCGTTCATCACGAAGTATCAGGATCGCATTCTATACGGGACGGACGATACGATTTATCCCCAGGACAAGGCGAGCCAGGCGGTGACCCAAATGGAATCCTCCTATGCCAGAGACTGGCGATATCTTGCGACACGGGAGAGTCTGACCTACCGCCATCGCGCGGTTGAGGGACTGGGGCTGCCGCAAAGTATTTTGCACAGAATTTACCACGACAATGCAGTGCACTGGTTCCCTGGCATCTTGAGGAACTGACCGCCGATGCCAGTGAATGCGGTTGTCATGGTGTGGGAAATCCTTATGAATCGCGCGGGGACGATGCCCCAAAACAAATGGACGGTGACAGGAGAGCGACGTGAGAGAGGGACTGAAGAATCTACTTTGCAGGAATGTGGTGCCGGTGTTGTTCGCGGTAATCGCTTCGCTGGGATGGTCCCAGACGAACACTGGCGGTGCGCTATCCGTGGAGATCAGCCCCAATGGAGATTACAGTATTGGACTCCCGGGCTCTTCCACGGCTGCAGTCACGTCTGGGGTCGCCGTCAAGGTGGATGGCCTGTGGCTGCACTCTTCGGACTACCCTCATCACGATGCGAAGCACTCCACAACCCAGGGGATTCTGGGCGAGGCAGAGGAGTGGCTCGTTACCTGGACGGGATCGGAAGGACATCCCGACCTGAGTTATCGACTGCGGGCATATTCTGCAAGGCCTTTTGTGGAGCTTCAGGTTACCGTGCGCAACACGACGGGCCGCGCCATTCACGTTGAGGCGATTCGTTCCATTGGAGCTACCGGGGCCTATCCGGATCTGGGCGGACCGGCGACTGAAGACCGCGTGCTCTCAGACAGTTTCAGCGAAGACCGGCCGGCGGAGAAGATTCACGACCTGGGCGATGCAAGTGACAGGATGCAGCGTGGGGTCGGCAGCCAGTTGATCTATAACCGGCAAAGCCATCAGAGCTTCTTTGTGGGCGCGCTTACCTCGGATCGATTCCTGACCATCCTGCGTCTGCATATCGACGGCTCTGGCGACAACGCCCATATCACCTCATGGGATGTGGATTCAACGGGGACAACAGAGATGGAACTGGAGAACTCGCTGCGACATTCTCCGGACCAGGACCGGATTGAACTGAGCCTGCCGGTGGCTCCGGGAGGGAGTCTGGCGTCGGAAGCGCTGCTGATGAGCGTGGGAAGCGACTATCACGCACAACTGGATACTTACGGCTCGTTGATTCGTGAGATACATCATGCACGGGTCTTCGCGCCCCCTTTGCTGGGCTGGTGGAGCTGGACCGCCTACTACTTTGGGTTGAATGACGCTACGGCGATGACCAATGCCGAGTGGGAAGCACAGCACCTGAAGAAGTTCGGGTATGACGTTTTTCATATCGACGAGGGCTACCAGTACGCGCGGGGCGAATACGGCACTCCAGATGCCCCTCTGTTTCCTCAGGGACTGACCCCGCTGGAATATGAGATACGGGGTCTGGGTCTGACACCGGGTATATGGACTGCGCCCTTTGAGGTTTCACAGCGGTCATGGGTTTATCAGAATCATCCGGACTGGCTGGTCAAAAATGCAGAGGGGCAGCCGATTCATGCAGGTTTTGTATCGCGAAGCAAAGACCAGCTATATGTACTCGACACCACGAATCCGGGGGCGCAGGAGTATCTGCGGCAGACTTATAGAAAGCTGACCCAGCAATGGCAGATACATTACATCAAGATGGATTTCATGGACGACAGCGCCATCGAGGGGTATTACTACAAGCCAAACACGACCGCCATGGAAGCGCAGCGCGTCGGGCTGCAGATTATTCGCGACAGCGTCGGGTCCAATGTTCTGCTGGACAAAGACGGCAGTGTGATGCTGAACCCGGTGGGATTTGTCGATTACGGACGCATTTCGCAGGATACCGGACACAGGTTCGAGAGGAGTAAGGACGCGGCCACCGGGATAGCGGCACGCTATTACATGAACCGGAACTTCTTTGTAGCCGACCCGGATGCGTTTACCGTTTCGACTCAGACGATCCCGGATCATGCGCGGCGCGGGGATGGGCAGCCGGAAACGCTGACAGACGCTCAGGTATCCATTGTTCTGGCCGCAGTTTCCGGCGGCATGCTTGAAATTGGAGATGATCTTCCCACACTCGAAAATGAGCCGGGGCGCCTGCGGTTGATTGAGAATCAGGATCTGATCAATATGGTGCGACTGGGCCGCGCCGCGCGACCACTCGATCTGATGAGCTTTGCCGCATCGGATGGTCAGCCCAGTATTTTCTTTCTGCAGGAGTCCAGACGACAAAGTATTCTGGCAGTCTTTAACTGGACGGAAAGGCGGACAGACCACACGATCCAACTAGCTGAACTGGGACTCTCCAGTAGAGGGCACTACGCCATTAGCGATGTCCTGGATCCAAAGGCAGTGGTGCAGAAGTCCGCGAAAGGGATTCATGTCGCTTTGCCGCCTCACTCGGTTCGGGTGCTGAAGTT
>DASXFH010000189.1:0-2590 GCA_036489655.1 Acidobacteriaceae bacterium
GGCCGCAGGCGCCTCTGCCGCTCCTTCACTGCCTTGCCGCAGCGAATGCAGCACCACCCGCAGCATCTCTTCTTCCGGTGCCGGCTTGCCCGTCCAAATCTCGAACTGCCGCGCACCCTGCTGCACAAACATCTCCACGCCCGTAATCACGGCAATACCCTTCTGCCGCGCCATCCGCAGCAGCGGCGTCTCGATCGGGTTATACACCAGGTCGAACACATAGCGTGCGTGGATCTCGCTCTCTTCCAGCGGCGATGCGGGAGTGTTCTTCGTTCCCGCCGCCTGCTTGGCAGTGCCCGCCATGCCCACCGGTGTGGCATTGATGATCACATCGAACTGCGTCTTGGCTACGACGTCGCGCTTGATCGCTTTCGCCCCGGACTGCTTTGCTAGTTTCTGTGCGGTCTCCGGCGTCCGGTTCAGGATGAACACCTCCGCGCCCTTGTCGCAACAGCCGAACACGGCAGCGCGTGCGGCACCGCCGGCGCCCAGCACCAGCACCTTCGCGCCCTTCAGCGACATGCGCCGCTCGAGCGGAGCAACAATGCCCGCAACGTCGGTGTTGAACCCGTAGAACTTGCCATCCTGCGCGCGCAGAATCGTGTTCACCGCGCCAATCTTGGCGGAGAGCGCGTCCGTCCTCTCCAGCAGCGGCATCACGTCCTGCTTCAGCGGCATGGTGATGCTCAACCCCTGGATCGGAACCTCGCGCGCCAGCTTGAACAGGTCATCGGCCTTGGACGTCTGCAGTCCCAGGTACACCGCATTCACCGTCTCACGGCGGAATGCCGTATTCATCATCAGCGGCGACAGCGAACTTTTAATCGGATTGCCTGCGACGCCATAGATCTTCGTAGCCGCGTCCACCTGGTCCACGCGATAGGTCTCGAGCAGCGTACGCGCGGCAATCTGTCCCGGAGCGGTCTCTTCGCCCTGGCTCGCTGCGGCAAACGTAAACGCCGACCCCGCGCGCAATCCCAGCACGCGCGAGATGATCCCCGGCTCGCCCATGCAGATGCCCACCACGCTGGAGTTGCTCTCATCCTCAATTCGCTCCAGAAACCGCATCAGCGTCAGGTTGTCGGAGAGCGACCGCGCCGTCGGCACAATCTTGATGAAGTCCGGGCCAAACGGTTTGATCCGGTGGTACACCGCATCCAGGTCTTTGGTCGCGTGGAAGTCGTGGTGGCTGATGATCACGGCCGCCCCAGCTTCTCGCAACTGGCTTATCGTGTTCTTGGGCAGCTTCTCAATCGATTCCAACTCGATGTCGACCAAGTGAAACCCTGCTACTGCCGCCTTCTGCAGAATCTCCAGGGCTGCGGTCTTCGATCCGTCGAAGCGTCCGCCATTGTCCTTGAGCCGACAGGTAGCGATCACCGTAGCCGCGCCGTTTTCCGCCAGAAAATGCTTCAGTGCCGGCAGGGCAGCCGCTGGCTTGGCCAGGTAATCCAGCCGAAATTCCAAAAAAGTCGACTCTTTCAGTACTTCCGTGGCCTTCTCGATCATCTCATCCGGAGATGTACCGACGATGGCCACACATAGCTTTCCGATGCGGGAACGGAGCAGGTGCGAGGCGATTTGGGTTGAGTTAATCATGCGGCAGTCGCGGTATGATATACACCGATCTCTCTCAATTGCAATAGGTTGGCTGTGATTATCCAGTTGAAAGTCCAAAATTCCCAGCGCCTCGGGAACTGCCTTCTCGGTCTGGAGCACGAATCTCCCAGGTCAATATCTCCGGGATCTCCATGATTCATTACTCACATGCGCCATTGGACGCTCAGGATGGGTGAAGGTTGCAGTCTGATTCCCGTTTCCACTCGATTACCGACTATTCACGCATTCGTAAAATCAATGCAACCAATGGGGCACCTCACGCGTCTTTACATATAACTGAGAGGCTATTCAATCTGTCCTACCTGAAGTAAGCTCCTCCCCTTTTGCCCGTTTTTTCGGGTGACCCCCTGTGAATTCCTCAGTTAATCCCCTCCCCAAAGCCTCTCAAGGGCCCGCCAGAAAGCGGGCCCGGAACATTTAAGGCCACAAAATACAGTATCTAGACCCGCGCCAGCAGGGAAGCCCCGCCTTTGTAAAATCTTCCTATGAGCCGTCCGCCACACAATCCAGCCGGGCAACCAGCCAAGCCGGCAGCCGCCTTGGCCACCATAGGCCTCAGCCGAGGCCGCCGCGCTGCTTGCCCCGCTCCCGCCCGCCCCGGCATCGTCTCCATCCCCGATTGGCAACACTACCCCTGGCTCCTCGCTGGTTTCAGCACCCGACAGGGCGGCCAGACCACCGCCTACGCCGCCGCAGGCCCGCCCGAGCAGAACCTCGGCTACACCCCTGAGGACGACCCCGCAACCGTCGCCGAAGGCCGCCGCCGCCTCGTCGCTGCCGTCACTAAACTCCGCAGACCCTCCCGCATCCCCGACCTCATCACCATCCGCCAGTGCCATACCGGCATCATTCGCCGTGTCGACACCGCCGCCCTCCCACTCTCCACCCCCGACGGCAAAGCCCTCCTGCGCGGCGACGCCCTCTTCACTGCCGATCCCAACCTTCTGCTCGGCATCCTCACCGCCGACTG
>DASXFH010000193.1:0-9863 GCA_036489655.1 Acidobacteriaceae bacterium
CATCCCGCCCACCGACGACTCCGACGACGACAGCACCTCCACCTTCCACCGGTGCTGCTCCGCAAACCGCGCGTACATGCGGAAGACCTCCGCCGCAAAAAGGCTCGCCTCATCGCCGCCCGTCCCCGCGCGAATCTCCACAACCACGTTCTTCTCATCGTTGGGATCCTTCGGCAGCAACAGCAGCTTCAGATCCTCTTCAATCTGCGGCTCCCGTGCCTCGAGCTGCGCCAGTTCCTCCTGCGCCATCGCCCGAATCTCCGGGTCACTCTCGCTCAGCATCGCCCGCGCATCGGCGATCCCGGTCGTCACCTCCCGGTACTGGCGAAACTTCTCCACCACCGGCTCCAGCTCGCGATGCTGCTTTGCGATCTTCTGATACTGGGCGTGATCGCTCAGCACCTCGGGCTCAGCCATTTGCTGACCCAAAGCCTGAAAACGCGCTTCAATCTGCTCCAAACGCTCAAACATAAAAATCCTCCCGGCAAACCACCGGCTGCACAAACTCAAATTTCAAAAGGGAAAAGACGCAGCAGAGCGAAAGCGGCGGGAGCCGCTAGAGAAGCACGCCAATGGGAAAACGCCGCATCATCAGGCTCTATTCTACTTCGATTCGATGAGCCTCCCCGCCAAAAGACCCATCCCTCCGCACCTCGATAGTAGAGTCGCGCTCCCAGCTCCCAGCTCCCGCTCCCGGCTCCCGGCTCCCAGCTCCCGGCTCCCGGCTCCCGGCTCCCAGCTCCCAGCTCCCAGCTCCCAGCTCCCAGCTAAAACGCTATACGCTATCCCCTAAACGCTGTGTCCCTCTTCCTCCAGTTCGCCGAGATCAACGACGCCCTCGCCGCCACCGCCAAAAAGCTCGAGAAGCGAGCCTTTCTGTCGGCCTGTCTGCTAAGCCTGCCTGTCGACGACGCCGGCCGCGCCGCCCTCTGGTTCTCCGGCGCCCCCTTCCCAGAAACCGACCCACGCAAGCTCAACATCGGCGGAGCCCTGCTCTCAAAGGCGGTCGCCCAGCTCGCCGCCGCGCCGCCCGAAGCCCTCTCCGCCGCCTACCGCCGCTATGGAGACTTCGGCTCCGCCGCCGCCGACCTGCTCTATGGACACGCGCCCGCCGCCGCCACACTCACCCTCGCCGACGTCGACGCAGCCCTGGCCGCCCTCTCCGAAGCCCGTGGCCCCCAGCCCAAACTCCGCCTTCTCCTCGACCTCCTCAGCCGCGCCACACCCATCGAAGCCAAATACCTCATCAAGCTCCTCGCGGGAGACATGCGCACCGGCGTCCAGCAATCCCTCGTCGAAGAAGCCATCGCCGAGGCCTGGCCGCCACCGACCACGGAACAGCCCTCAACCAAAACTCCGCCGGCCGGCCAGGCCGTGAGGAGGGCGTCCATGCTTCTCGGCTCGCTGCCGCAGGTCGTCGCCCTCGCCGCCCAGGGCCGCCTCGACCAGGCCCGCATGCAGCTCTTCCACCCCATCGGCTTCATGCTCGCCAGCCCCGTCCAGACGATCGACGAAGCCATCGCCCGCTTCACCGAAGAGATCGAAGAGGAGTTGTCACCCCAGGCGAAGCCGGACGAAGCGAAGCGCGCGATCGGCGCAGCCGAAGCGCTCCCTCCCAGCGAAGATCTCATCCTGAGCGAAGCGAAGGGCCTTGTGTTTTCTGAAGGCGGCACTCCCGTCCCTTCCCCAGCCCTCCGCGCCGCGCAACTCGAAGACAAATTCGACGGCATCCGCGCCCAGCTCCACGTCGGACCGGCAGAATCGGGAACCCGCGTGGCCCTCTACTCCCGGAACCGCGACGACCTCTCCGCCGCCTTCCCGGACCTCGTCGAAGCCTTCAACTCCATCGCCGAGCCCACCATCCTCGACGGCGAAATCCTCGCATGGAACGCGACTGAATCCCGCGCCCTCCCCTTTGCCGCCCTGCAGCAGCGCCTCGGCCGCAAGCGCGTCACGCCTGAAATGCGCCGCGATGTGCCCGCCGTCCTCGTCGTCTTCGATCTGCTCTATCGCGGCGACCAACTTCTCCTCGACGAGCCCCTCGCCGAACGCCGCCGCCGGCTGGACGACTTCTGCGCCCGCTGGTCGCCAACCACCGCCGCATTCGCTGCTCAGGGCCAGTCCATGCTCTTTGCAGAATCCGCGGCCTTCCCCCGCCTCATCCTCGCCCGCGCCGGCCGCCTCGCATCCGCCGAACAACTCGACCAGGCCTACACCGACGCCCGCGCCCGCGGCAACGAAGGCGTCATGATCAAATCCCTCGCCAGCCCCTACCAGCCTGGCCGCCGCGGCCTCGCCTGGCTCAAGCTCAAGCGCGAGCTCGCCACCCTCGATGTTGTGGTCACCGGCGTCGAATACGGCAATGGACGCCGCGCCGCCGTCCTCAGCGACTACACCTTCGCCGTCCGCGATCCCGACGATCCCGCCGCTCCCCTCAAAAATGTCGGCAAAGCCTACACCGGCCTCACCGACCAGGAAATTGCCCACATGACCGCCTTCTTTAAGGCCCACACCCTCGAGGACCACGGCCACTTCCGCACCGTCGAGCCCACCGTGGTCCTCGAAGTCGCCTTCAATAACGTGATGCGCTCCTCACGCCATGCCTCGGGATTCGCGCTCCGCTTCCCCCGCATCGTGCGCATCCGCACCGACAAGCCCGTCGAAGAAATCGATACCCTCCGCCGCGTTGAAGAAATCTACAACACCCAGCCCGACAAGCCAGTCGAGTCCTGAATCTGTTCCCTGTTCCCTGTGCCCTGTTCCCCACGCCCTGTTCCCTGTTCCCTGTGCCCTGCGCGCCTCCCTTCCATCCCATGAAAACCGCTATTCTGGGATTTCCTCGGCCGCAGTCCGGAACCCAACGCCGCCCCGCCCCATCGAACCCAACAGAGGAGATTGCATGTCCACTGCCACGTCCGCCCCCAACGCCGCCGCCGCCGGCAACGTCAACCTCGGCGACCTCACCGTTCATCGCCTCGGCTTCGGCGCCATGCGCATCACCGGACCCGGCATCTGGGGGCCGCCCAAAGACAAAACCGCCGCCCTTGAAACCCTCCGCCGCGCCGTCGCGCTCGGCGTCAACTTCATCGACACCGCCGACTCCTACGGCCCCAACGTCAGCGAAGAATTAATCGCCGAAGCCCTTCACCCCTATCCCGAAGGCCTGGTCATCGCCACCAAGGGCGGATGGGAGCGCCTCGCCCCCGGCAAGTGGACCCACAACGCCAGCCCCCAACACCTCGAAGAGGCCGTCCACGGCAGTCTCCGCCGCCTCAAGCTCGACACCATCGCCGTCTACCAGCTCCACGTTCCCGACCCCGCCGTCTCCTTCGACGCCTCGATGCAAACCCTGGAAAAGCTCCGCCAGCAGGGCAAGATCCGCCACGTCGCGCTCTCCAACGTCACCCTCGAGCACCTCGAGCGCGCCCGCAAAATCACCCCCATCGTTTCCGTCCAGAACCGCTACAGCTTTGCCGACCGCGAATGGGATTTCCTCCTCGATTTCTGCGAGAAGAACGGCATCGCCTTCATCCCCTGGGCTCCGCTCGGCCAGAACCGCTCCGCGCACGACCTCCTCGACAGCATCGCCAAAGACCTCGCCGTCGCCCCGCTGCAGGTCGTCCTCGCCTGGCTGCTGCGCCGCTCGCCCGTCATGCTGCCCATCCCTGGCACCAGCAACCCGGAGCATCTGGAGGAGAACGTCGCCGCCGCCAGCCTCAAGCTGCCCGACGCCGCCTTCAAACAACTCGACGCCGTCGAACCCCCGCCGGCAAGCCTGCGGTGAGAATCTGAATCGGAAGAACCTGGGTGCTCCATCCTTGTCCGCAGCTTCATCGCGGACAGGGTGGGAGCCTGTCACTCAGACCCTCAGGGTGCCCCACGTCTGCCGCGCTTTTGGCAGACGTGGGAAGGCGACAATCCTCCCTTGCCTCTGCTACCCTACCGGGTTTTCGCATCTTCCCAAACGAGCCCCTATGAACACCACTGCACCATCCGCCCCCGCCCCCACCTTCCCCTTCACCCTCACCGAGGACCAGGAAGCCCTCCGCCGCGAGATTCGTGACTTTGCCGCCCGCGAAATCGCCCCCAACGTCCTCCGCTGGGACGAGGCCTCCGAGTTCCCCATCGACGTGGTGAAGCAGCTTGGACAAATGGGCCTCCTCGGCGTCATCTTCCCGCCCGAATACGGCGGCGCCGGCCTCGGCTACACCGACTACATGCTCGCCATCGAGGAGCTCTCTGCCGTCGATGGATCCATCGGCATCATCGTCGCTGCGCATAATTCCCTCTGCACCAACCACATTTTTCTCGCCGGCTCCGAAGCCCAGAAGAAGAAGTACCTTCCCCAACTCACCACTGGCGAGCACCTGGGCGCGTGGGCGCTCACCGAGCCCGGCTCCGGCTCCGATGCTGCCGCCGCCCGCTGCACCGCCACCCGCACCAGCACCGGCTGGACCCTCAACGGCAACAAGACCTTCATCACCAACGGTCACTATGCCGACGTATCGGTGATCATCGCTGTTACCAATAAAGAAGAGGGCACCCACGGCCTCTCTGCCTTTGTCGTGGAAAAAGGCACGCCCGGCTTCCGCCCCGGCAAAAAGGAAAACAAGCTCGGCCTCCGCGCTTCGGACACATCCGAGCTCATCTTCGAAGACTGCTCTCTCCCCGCCGACGCCCTGCTCGGCAAAGAAGGCGAAGGCTTCGTCGACGCCATGCGCACCCTCGACGGCGGACGCATCTCCATCGCCGCCCTGTCCCTCGGCATCGCCCGCGGCGCCCTCGACGCCAGTGTGAAATACGTGAAGCAACGCCGCCAATTCGGCAAAGCCATCGCCGAGTTCCAGGGCATCCAGTGGAAGCTCGCCGACATGGCCACCGAGCTCGACGCCGCCCGCCTGCTCACCCTCCGCGCCGCCGTCCTCAAAGATGCAGGCCGCCGCGTCACTCAGGAATCCGCCATGGCCAAGCTCTACGCATCGGAGGTCGCCGTAAAAATCTGCAACGAAGCCGTCCAGCTCCACGGCGGCTACGGCTTCATCAAGGACTACCCCGTCGAAAAGTTCTACCGCGACGTCAAACTCTGCACGATAGGCGAAGGCACCAGCGAAATCCAAAGGATGGTCATCGGCAGGGAGATTCTCAAAGTGTCGCCGTCGCGCGGGTGACTGAAGCCTGCCCTGAGCGATGGATCAGGCGCCACCCTCCGCAGCCTGTTGCCAGCGCGTTCCACAAGCGCCGCAATGCCAGCTCGGAGAACCGGGTGGCAGCGGTACGCTCAGCGCATACAGCGCGACCAGCGCGGCTCCGCGCCGGGGACTCTCAAAGCGAACCTCTTCCGATCCACACTTCGGACACCTCGGTTGCGCGAACTCCTCGCCCCCGTCAAGCGCAAACTCCGCCGGCATTGGCTGATCCAGAATTTCCCGAGCCGCATCCGCATGCACGGCATCCACCTGCAGGCGAACGCCGCCCACCGCATTCGAATAGAACCAGTCCATGCGAACCAGGTTGTCGTCCTGGATCCATGCCGTGATTCCCGCCGACTCGAGCAGACCTCGCGCCAGGTCGGCCTCCGGCAGATCCCGATACCTTGCGATCGTCATCAGATCCCGAGGCACTGCGTCGAACAGCTCGACAGGCTGTATCACCGGCGGCTCAAGATGACGACGATCGAACTCCGCCCGCAGAGCGTCCTGAGCCGGCTCAACCAGAGAGTCGTAGCTCCGAGCCAGTTCTATCAACTCCGTTTCGCTCATCGCCGCGTACCTGTCTGCGAATTCCCGGACCCCGTCGCTCATCGACGGACATCGTAGCAAAAGGTGCCGCGACGCGGCACGACGGAGAAAGCCACGGGCTTCAGCCCGTGGAACATCGGCACTCAACGAAAGGGCCTTCAGGCACGGGCTTTCGTGTCAGGGCATGGCCTCAAGCCATGCCGAAAACGGCTGGGTGGCCCATTCAAGCCCGCAGTTGGCTTGAGTGGGGGCAGAGCGAATAAATCCCAGCGATCTTTTCTCCGAGCACGAGACACTGCCTCGGAACTTTTTGTGTCAGGGCATGGCTTCAAGCCATGCCGAAAAGACCGCGCCGCAGGCGCCTTCCTTGCTGCCGCAGGCCGTCGGCGCAGGCGCTTGCGCCGCAGCCGACTCGGTAACGTTACCTCACGCCCGCTGCCGCAACTCCACAGCAGCCGCTTTCCCCGGCCTCAGCGCAATCAGCGCCACCCCGATCACCGCCAGAACCGCCACCCCAATCAGCTCGCCGCGCGCCACCATGCCGCGCCACGCCTGATACCCCATCACCACGGCATGCACCAGGCTCGACCACGCCGTGAACGCAATCAAACTGCGATGCGCCCCCGGGTCCCGCACCGCCGCCAGCACGAACACGCCCAGCGTCAGGTACAGGCTTAACATCATCGCCAGCGTCGGCTCCTGCCGAAGAAACACCACCATCGGATACCCCGCCGCAAGAAACAGCACCCCCGTCACTGCCAGAACGATCTTCAGAGCCATCTGTCGAGCGCCTCCCGCATCCTGCCCCCTTCTACGTCTCCATCCAGGCCGCGGTTCACTCTCGCCTGAGGCCCCGCCCCGGCCGATTCCACCGCCGAACCCCCTTCTGTGCCAATTCTGTCAAGAGAAGCCCGCCCTTACGAAAGTCATGAGCCCTCATTCCAAAGCACTTCCTCGCCAAAATACCCTGGGAAAATTGGCAGTAAACCCGCTCAGACTTGGTATTCTGAACTTATAGAGTAAAAAAAGAAAAAAGCCCGCCTTGCGCGGGCTTTTCCCTTTGGCGATGAAGATCCGAAAAAACAATCCGATCGTAAGGAGCCCCCTCGGAACTCCCCGCCTTTCACACACTTACGATAAGGGGGCTCCTCGCAAAACACGCAACTTATTCAGCTCATTACACTTACATAAAGTTAATCGAAAAAAACTTCCTCCAGACGCGACCGCCCCCGGCCTCCCGGCTCCTGGCTCCCGGCTCCCGGCTCGCATCGCGCTATCCTGTTCCGTGCCTTCGCCCGATCTCGCGCCCGACCTCAAACCCCTCGTCGACCGCCTCTGCCAGGGCGACCCCCGCGCCCTCGCCCGCGCCCTCTCCCTGGTCGAAAATGACGCCCCGGAAGCGCCCGCTCTCCTCTCCGCCTGCTTCCCCCACTCCGGCAAGGCCCTCCGCATCGGCATCACCGGAGCCCCCGGCGCCGGCAAAAGCACCCTCGTCGACCGTCTCGCCCGCGCCTTTCGCGCCCAGAACCAAACCGTCGCCGTCCTCGCCGTCGACCCCTCCAGCCCCTTCACCGGAGGCGCGCTCCTGGGAGACCGCATCCGCGTCGCCGGCCTTCATGACGATCCCGGCTTCTATTTCCGCTCCATGGCCACCCGCGGCTCCCTTGGCGGACTCGCCCTTGCCACCGCCGACTGCGCCCTCGTCCTCGAAGCCAGCGGCAAAAACATTGTCCTCATCGAAACCGTCGGCGTCGGCCAGGACGAAGTCGAAATCGCCCGCCTCGCCGACATCACCCTGGTCGTCCTCGTCCCCGGCATGGGCGACGACGTCCAGAGCCTCAAAGCCGGCGTCATGGAAATTGCCGACATCTACGTCATCAACAAGTCCGACCGCGACGGAGCCCACCGCGTCGAGCAGGAAATCCGCGCCCTCCAGTCCCTCTCGACAAAACCGGAAGATCGCACCCCGCCCATCGTCCGCACCATCGCCACCACTGGCGAAGGCATCGACGCCCTCGCCGCCGCCGTCGCAGACATGCAGCAGTGGCTGCAAAAAGACGGCCGCCTCACCCAGCGACGCGCGTATCACTGGCGCCGCCGCCTGGACGCGATGCTTCGCTCCGAGCTCATGCGCCGCGCCCGCAACAACGGCTTCGACGCCAGCGTCCTCAAGTTTCACGCCGCCCGCATCGCCTCCGGTCAGCAGGACCCCTGGCAGCTCGTCGCCCAGCTCACCGAAAAGGTCTTCACCCCGAGCCCCGGATGATCGTGCGCCCGGCCTCAAACCGCTAAACCCAAACTCTGCCGTCCCTGAACGCTAACCGCTGTACGCTGAATTCATGCCCGAAATCGACCACATCGGCATCGCCGTCCGCAGCATCGCCGAGGCGCGCAAGCTCTATGAATCGCTCGGCCTCGCCGTCGTCCACGAGGAGACCGTCGAGCAGGAGTGCGTTCGCACCGCCATGATTCCCGCCGGCGACACGCGCATCGAGCTGCTCGAACCCACCGCCGACAACTCGCCCATCGGCAAGTTCCTCGCGAAACACGGTCCCGGCCTGCACCACATCGCCGTCCATGTGGAGGACATTTCCGGCGCTCTGGAGACGCTGAAGGCCCAGGGCGCGCGCCTCCTCTCCGAAGACATCCAGATCGGCGCCGGCGGCCACTTCTACTTCTTCGTCCACCCAGCCAGCGCGGGCGGCGTGCTGCTGGAAGTGTGTCAGGACGCGATTGCCGACGTATGAACCTCCTTGCCATCGACACCAGCGGCGCGGCCGGCTCTGTTGCCCTGGCACGGCTGGCTGGCGACCTCGCAATCCTCGGCCAGACAGAAATCCCGGGCAAGACCTACTCCGCCCAGCTGGTCCCGGCGATCCGCGAGCTGCTGGCGCATCACAACGTCGCCGTCTCCGCTCTCCACGCAATCGTGGTCACCATCGGCCCGGGATCGTTCACCGGGATCCGCATCGGCCTTTCGTCTGCCAAGGGGCTCGCCGAGGCACACTCGATTCCGCTGCTCGCGGTCTCGCGCCTGGCGGTTCTGGCGCATAAAGCGCAAACAGCGGCCTCGGCCCTCGACGCCAGCCGGCACGAGTTCTACCTCCGCGAGGAAGGCGGCGAACGGCTCCTGGATCTGGAGGCGTTTCGCGACCGGGCCGGGTTGCTGGCTGGCGGCCTCGGTGTGTGTGAAGAGGCCCTGCGCGCCGCCGCTCCCGACTCGGTCCTGGTTGACCCACCAACGGCGGCCGATGCGCTCCGGTACGCGCTGCCGCGGCTGCGAGCGCGGGATTTCGATGGACCGCTGACGCTGGACGGCAATTACCTCCGCCGCTCTGACGCCGAAATCTTCTCGAAACCGGCGCTGGCCGTCCCCGCGCCATGACCTGTACGGTTCGTCCTTTGGCCGCCGCGGATCTGGACGCGGTCCTGGCGATCGCGGCCGCCTCACCGCAAGCGCCGATCTGGCGGCGGACCGATTACGGGCCGTTCGTCGCCGGAGAGCCCCGGGAGAATCCAAACCTGGTTCGTGCGGGTTGGGTCGCCCAGGCGATTTCTGACGGAACGGTGACCGGTTTCGCCTGCGCCACGCTCCTCCTTGACGGGCAGGAGAATCGCGCGGAGCTGGACACCCTGGCCGTTCTTCCGGCCGCCCGCCGCCAGGGAATCGGGAGGGCTCTGCTGCACGCGGTGCTGGGCTGGGCCGCCGCGGAAGGGGCTCGCCAGGTATCTCTGGAGGTTCGGGCCTCCAATACGGCGGCTTTGGGGCTTTACGCACGGTTCGGCTTCTCTACGGAAGGCCGCCGGCGGGGTTACTACACTGATCCGGATGAGGATGCCCTGATGCTGGGCAGGAAGGTTACCCAGGGGTCGCCTTTCGGGTGTTTTTCCACTGAAAACGCAGTTGAAGGCGGGCGTCCGCAGTGCTAGCGTGGTACGTCTCACCTATGTGAGCCAACTCGCCCGGCGAACCACGACAGCCGCGGCTCCGCCGGGACGGGATCCCGCAGCGGAGGTGTTGTCTATGGATATTGAAGCAAACGCTCAGCCGAATAGTGAAGAAATACGCCAACTGGAAGAGCAGCACCGTCACTATTCGGAAAAGCTCGAGGCGCTGGCCCAAAA
>DASXFH010000271.1:0-16801 GCA_036489655.1 Acidobacteriaceae bacterium
CGCGCGCCGCGTGGGCAATGGCGTCGTGGTGGGGGTGGACATCAACGGCGGGAAGACCCCGATCTTTCTCCGGGTGGATCACACCGGCACCATCGGCTTCTCGCCGGTGGAGCTGTATTCGGGACCGTGAGGCGGATGGGAGCTTGTTCTAAACGCTAATCGCTGTCGTCAGCGTTTTCTCCAGGCTCTTCGAATCCTCGACGTTCACGCACGTCTGGCTACGGTCGATCTGGCGCATCAGCCCGCTGAGCACCTTGCCCGGACCGACCTCGACAAACGCCGTCGGCCCGTGCGCCATCAGCAGCCGCATCGACTCCACCCAGCGCACGGTGCCCGTAACCTGCCGGATCAGCGCCTCGCGCAGCTTTTCCGGATCCGCTACCAGCGCCGAATCCACATTCACCGCCACCGGAACCTTCGGCGCTCGGAATTCCGTCGCCTTCAGCAACTCTGCCAGACGATCCTGAGCCGGCTGCATGAGCGCACAATGGAAAGGAGCGCTTACCTGCAGCATCACCACCCGCTTCGCCCCGCGCTCTTTACATATCTCGGCCGCACGCTCCACCGATGGCGCCTCTCCCGAGATCACTGTCTGCTCCGGCGAATTGAAGTTCGCCGCCGAAACAATGTTCTGCGTCTCCGCAGCAGCCTCATCGCAGATCCGCGCCGTCTCCTCGGAGCTAAGCCCGAGCACGGCGGCCATCGCTCCCTGTCCCTGCGGTACGGCCTCCTGCATGAACTTGCCGCGTTGCCGCACGATCCGCACCGCGTCCTCAAAGCGCAGCGAGCCCGCCGCCACATTCGCTGCGTACTCGCCCAGCGAATGCCCCGCCACGAACGCCGGCTCGACGCCTTTCTCCGCCAGCACCCGCAGCGCCGCGACGGAAACCGTGCAGATCGCCGGCTGCTGGAATTCGGTCAGCTTCAGCTGGTCTTCGGGTCCTTCAAAGCACAGCTTTGAGATGGAGAAGCCGAGCGCCGCATCGGCCTCGTCAAACGTGTCGCGCGCAGCCGCAAAGGTCTCGGCCAGATCGCGTCCCATGCCCGCGGACTGCGAGTTCTGTCCAGGAAAAAGAAAGGCAAGCTTCGTCATGTCTTAAAAATGATAGCTGCTCGGAGCAGGCAGGATGCCCACCGCGGAGGAACCCGATCTCACACGCCGGCGCCGCGACAATCCACAACCGGTGCATGACTTTCTGCGGGGGTGCTTCGTCTAAAAGCCAAGAGGCGCGCGGGACTCAACGTCCCTGCTGCCCTCCATGAAAGCCCCGGTGGTTCGTGGGTCCGCCGGGGCCTTTCTTTTTTGACTAAGCTGAAGCAGCCAGGTGCGTCGTTGGCCGCGCCACATGCGCCGCGACCGTCGCTGCGGTCGAGTGATGCGTCAGCCGGTGCACGAAGTGATACGGAGGCCAGGGGCCCGAGAGCTGCATCTGACAGTCCTTCATCAGCACACTGGCGCTCGAGTACTTGTTCTGGTACCGCTCCACGCAGTTTGAGTCGATCAGGTGGGCGATATCCAGCAGCATCTTGCCCGAGTCCATGCGCCGACAGGTCACTTCTTCTGCCAGCGGCAGGAACATGCGATGCATCTGCACCGTCACCGCGCGCGCCTTGGTCTGCCGCTCACGCTGCAGCGCTGCATTCTCCCGCAGGTTGGAAAGGTACGCTTTCCCCACCGTGGGCAGCGCTTCCGGCACATACCGCCTGGGTTGCTCCCGGCCGCAATCGTCGAGCATCACCTTCAGGTGCATCTCGGCCTTGCCCCGCAGCCGCTCAATATTGGTTAAGAACTGCCGCTGATTGGACCGAATCGACCGGCGCAGCGCCTCGTCGTCGGAGAACACGGTTCCAAAACGGAAAGGAAGAACCGTGGAAGTCTTGAAGCAGTCGGCAATGACCCGTGCATGTTCCACGCCCGCCTGCTGGGTAAATTTTTCTAAAGGGGAAACTTCGCTGACGATTACGGCTAGATCACTGGCTGGGTAAAGGAAGATTTGATTTCCCTGGACTCCCGTAACTGCTTCCATTGGTATCGGCTTACGATGCCGAAGCAGCTCGGGAAAGGCTTGTCTTTCGGTTATGCAGTAGGCATACCACGCCATAGAAAATCGCTCCGCTCGCTGGTATTGGTATGGGGTTTGAACTTCAGCTTCTCGGGGATGGACATGGCTCAGATTTCTGGCGCGTTCTGGAAAGGCGGAACTGCACCGAACTGACCCGTATGCTAGCCCCCCGAATGAACAACTCGCAACCGAGTTCAATGGCTAGCCTGGAAAAGTTAGCGGAGGGGTGTGAATCCGCTTTCATATCAGCACAGGCGTTTTCATGTTATGAAAATGCCTGGCCTCTACCTGGAGGCCGCCTGGTGAACAGCCAGCAGGGTTTCCAGCAGAGGTCTAAGGTTCTTCAGGTCCAGCGCATTGGCCCCGTCGGATTTCGCCGCTGCCGGGTTGTCATGGACTTCGAGGAAAATTCCATCCACCCCGGCTGCCACTGCGGCCCGCGCCAGCAGCGGGATAAACTCCGGCTGGCCCCCCGAAACCCCTCCGGCCCCGGACGGAATTTGCACCGAATGGGTCCCGTCGAAAACCACCGGAGCGAAGCCTCGCATCACCGCCAGCGAACGCATATCCACTACTAAGTTATTGTAACCAAATGAGCTTCCACGTTCGGTCAAAAACACCCGGGTATTTCCGGTCGAAGCGACCTTCTCCACGGCATGCCGCATGTCCGAGGGCGCCACGAACTGCCCTTTTTTCACATTGATTGCCCGGCCTGTCTTTCCCGCCGCCACCAGCAGGTCGGTCTGCCGGCACAGAAACGCCGGAATCTGCAGAACATCGACGCCTTCGGCAGCCACCTCGCACTGGGCCGGCTCGTGTACGTCAGTCAGGACCGGCAGCCCGGTCGCCTCGGCCAGCCGTCGCAGGATTGCCGTTCCCTCGATCAGCCCGGGTCCCCGGAAGCTGGTCACCGACGTCCGGTTCGCCTTATCGAACGATGCCTTGAAAATATAGGGGACGCCGAGATCGGAGGCGATCCGCTGGATCGCCTCGGCCATCGTGCGCACATGCGCTTCGCTCTCGATAACGCACGGCCCCGCGATCAGAAACAGCTGACCGCCGCCAACCCGTACCGGCCCGATCTCAAATTCGCGGCTCACTGCAACATTCAATCACAAGCCAGCGTGACCCTTGCAGTGCGAATCGTTCCTAAGCCGCTGCCCTCAGCTGTTATCCGTCGGGATCTTTATGGCGCACCTTCCGCCACCGCACCTGGAAACCGGGCTCCAATGACAGATGGGCCGCCTCGCCCGGAAGAAAAGGCCCAACTGCAACAACTCGGACGAAGCGGCGGCGGGGTGCGCGATGGCCCGACTGCAGATGCGCACGGCGCTGTTCTCTCTGATACGGCACCAGGCGCAGCCACTGCAGTGACCACTGTCACCGAGAATCTGCCGACAGAGGCCGACCATAAAAATAGAGGTCTCGAAGATGGAAGTCACCGTTCAGCATCTCGGTTCCGTCCAGTTTGAAATCAAGGCCCGCACGCACACAATTGTCAGCGATCAGCCCGCTGAGAACCACGGCTTCGACGAGGGCATGACGCCGCCGGAACTGTTCCTCGCCTCGCTCGGCTCCTGTGCCGCGTATTATGCCGCGGAGTATCTGCGGCAGAAGGGCCTGGCGACGGAGGGCACCCGGGTCATCGTTCACGCCGACAAGATCCTGAAGCCGGCCGTGCGCCTGGACAACTTCCGCATTGAGGTGGAGCTGCCGCTGGCGTGCGAGGAGCGGGACCGCGAAGGCGTGGACCGCGCTGTGCACCGCTGCCTGATCCACAACACGCTGCTGCAGCCGCCGACAATGGAGATCGTGGTGCACGCTCCGGCTGGGGCAACGCACTGAAGGTTTAAGGTAAAGATGAATCGAAAATGCCATTGTTGATGGTAAAATGGCATTGTGTCTACCACCGTAACCATCGACAAGGCAGGACGGATCGTTGTTCCCAAGGAACTGCGGGATGAGCTGCATTTGAAAGCCGGCGACGAACTCGAGATCGACGCCTCCGACGAGGGCTTCCATCTCCGTCCACGCAGGACGAAATCCCGCCTCGTGCGCGAAAACGGAATGTGGGTCATCGACACGGGCGGTCCGGTTCTGACGGCGGCAATGGTCAGAGACATCATCGAGCAGGGACGGCGCGAGAGGATGCAGCGCTTCCTCGGCGGCCTCGCCGAGTGAGCGCGTTCTTCGATACCTCGGTGTTGATGGCCGCATTCCTCGTCCGTCACAACAAGCACGAGGCATGCAATCGAGCCGTCGCAGAAGCCCGGGAACCCATGTGCGGAATGCACACTCTCGCGGAGTTTTATTCCAATACCACGAATTTCCCCGTGCCATCGAGACTGACGCCGGAAGAAGCGATCTTCCTGGTGGATCAGATCGTCGAACGGTTTCGCATCATCGCACTCACCGTGCAGGAATACCACGAGACTCTGCGACAGATGGCTGCCAGGCACCAGCGCGGCGGGAGAACGTATGACGCGCTGCTGCTTGCCTGTGCCCGAAAATCCGGGGCGGAATCGATCTACACTCTCGATCTCGATTTTCAGGCGCTGGCGCCGGATCTGGCCGAGCGGATCATGACGCTGTGAACTGGTAGCCGGTGATGGGCTCCGGTTTTCGATCAGGGCCAACGCCCGGGGCTGAGCCCACTTTCTATCGGGTGTTGTCCGGCCCGGCCGAGGTCGTGCCCTGATGCAAAAACAACCGCCCCGCTTCATCGCCTTCAGCCCTGCGCCACAGCCATCTTCGACTCCGGCTGTCCCACGTTCTGCTTCCCCTTCATCCGGTTCTCGTAGCTGGCCCGAATGAACCGCGCAAACAGAGGATGCGGCTCGAGGGGCTTGGACTTGAACTCCGGATGGAACTGGCATCCCAGGAAGAACGGGTGTCCGGGGATCTCGACAATCTCGACATACGTCCCGTCCGGCGTCGTTCCCGTCAGGTTCAGCCCCGCACCGGTCAGCAGCGCCTCGTACTCGCGGTTGAATTCGTAACGATGTCGATGGCGTTCGCTGATCTCCGTCTTCCCGTAGGCCTGCGCCGCCAGCGAACCCGCCTGCAGAACGCAATCCCACGCACCCAGGCGCATCGTTCCGCCCATCTCCTCGACTCCCGTGAGTTCGCGCAGCTTATAGATCACGCGGTGCGCCGTCGCCGGATCGAACTCGCTGGAGTTCGCCCCCGCCAGCCCGCAGACGTTCCGCGCATATTCGATGCACGCCGTCTGCATGCCCAGGCAGATGCCGAAATAGGGCACCTTTTGCTCGCGCGCATAGCGGATCGCGTTCAGCATCCCCTCGATGCCGCGCTTGCCAAAGCCGCCCGGCACCAGGATGCCGTCAAAGCCCCGCAGCTGCTCTTCGTAGCCCGGAGTTTCCAGCCCTTCGGCTTCAATCCAGGTCACGCTCAGCTTCAGATTCATCGCCAGCGCGCCGTGCACAAGCGCCTCCTTCAGCGACTTGTAGCTGTCCTCGTACTCCACATACTTGCCAACAATGGCAATCGCCACTTCGTCGAGCGGGTTGTAGCAGCGCCGGACCAGATCCGACCACTTGCTCAGGTCCGGCTCCGGCGTCTCCAGATGCAGATACTTCAGCGCCAGCCGGTCCACACCTTCCTGCGCGAAGGTCAGCGGCACCTCGTAAATCGACTCCACATCCTTCGCCGTAATCACCGCCTGGTCTTCCAGGTTGCAGAACAGCGCGATCTTGCTCTTCACCTCGCGCGAGAGGAAGCGATCGGTGCGGCACAGCAGGATGTCAGGCTGAATCCCAATCGACAGCAGCTCCTTCACCGAGTGCTGCGTTGGTTTTGTCTTCAGCTCCTGCGCGGCACCGATCCAGGGCACCAGGGTTACATGGACAAAAACCGTGTTCTCGCGCCCCAGCTCCTGGCGCATCTGCCGGATGGCTTCCAGAAACGGCAGAGACTCGATGTCCCCGACCGTCCCGCCGATCTCGACAATCGTGACGTCGCCCTCTGCCGCGACCTTGCGCATCGCGTTTTTGATCTCATTCGTCACGTGCGGAATCACCTGGACCGTTTTGCCCAGATAGTCCCCGCGCCGCTCCTTGGTGATGATCTGTTCGTAGATCCGGCCGGTAGTCAGGTTGTTATCGCGGGTGAGTTTGGCGTGGGTAAAGCGTTCGTAGTGGCCCAGGTCCAGATCCGTCTCCGCGCCGTCATCGGTCACGAAAACTTCGCCGTGCTGAAACGGCGACATCGTCCCCGGATCGACGTTCAGATACGGATCGAACTTCATCAGGTTGACTTTGAGGCCCCGGCTTTCAAGCAGGCACCCGATGGAGGCGGCGGCAAGACCCTTGCCGAGACTGGACACAACTCCGCCGGTCACAAAAATGTACTTGGCAGACATTTTCGCGTCACCTTTTTTGGATTTATGTGCTGGACGAACCAGGCGGGCACGATCAAGTATCGCAGGAACGTCGGGCGAAAGGAAGGGGCGTTTCCACCAATTTTGTGACCGCGGCCGGGAGGGGTCGCTCCCGGCCGCAATTTCCGCCATCCTACTGCGGCTTGTAGCTGTCTTTGCCCCAGTGGAAGGTCACCGACGGGTCACAATTGAGACTTGCCGGCGGCGTTTTGGGCGTTTCGAGGCTCGGCGCCTGCACCTCGCCTCCCATGTGGACCGTCGTATCGCCCTCGTCCTTCCCCTCCAGCGCCGGCAGAGTCGCCATAGTGAAGTGGCCCTGCGCGTCGGTCCTTACGGTCAGCACGCGGCTCTGTCCGGTCGTGACGGTGTCAACCTTCAACGACGTATCCTTGGGGAAGCCGTCGCCATCCACCAGCACCATTCCTGCATTCTTCATCCCCCGGATCACCTGCAGCGTGCAGCCCTTGTCTGTGCCTTTCATCGGATAAGGCACCATACTGGTCGCCGCTCCAACCCGGACCGGTTTGCCATCCTTGACGCCGTCCCCCACCAGCGCGATCCGAACCGCCTCGCCCGGCGCCACGGCCGCCCGGATCTCCACCGGCTGTCCCGGTTTTATCATCGCCGCACAGCTCGGCGGCAGAGGGCGAACATCCTTTGAGGGGGCCGGAGCCGCAGGAGCCGCAGCCGGGGGCACCGCACCGGGCTGGCGCAGGCCTGCTGCCGCTGCCGCCAGTGACTGCGCACTGTCACTTCCCGTTCCCGCAGCCGGAAGCGGCGCCGCGCACACCGCGGTTCCCTGACTATTGAACTGAATCCCGCTCATCAGCCTCTGCGGCCGCCCGTCCAGAGGCCATTGCGTCAGTACCAGCTTTTGATCGGGCGAAAAACCCTTGCCCGTAATCTGCCACGCGATCTGCGTCGTTCCGTCCGGGGCCTTCGTCCGCCCCACTTCCTTCAGCTCGATCGACATTCCGGGCGTGGACGATGGCGGTCCCCACTGCGCCTGCAGGGTCGCCAGCCGCGAAACCTCCATCAGAATCCGCTCCCGCTCCTGCTCCGCCGCTTCCTGCGGTGTGGGCGTGTGAGACTCAGGCGGAAGATCGTGCAACTGGAGCGGCGGGACGTTCTGCTGGGCCGGTGCGCTCGATGGGGAAGGCGTGTTTTGCTGGCTGGAGGGCGCCGGCTGTGCGGCCGAGGCAGAAGTTGTCGTCTGTGCCTGAACCGCCATACCAAAAGCTGCAAGACAGAAAGCTGCCGCGAAACCGCTCGCGGTCCGTACCGATCGGGAAACCATGCTTCCGAGCATATCGAAAACCATCCTGAGGCGCAGCCCTACGTGGCTGCCTGCGCCCTGGCTTTTTCTGACAGCCCCGTCGGTCGGCGGGGCATGCGCGTTCTCCCCGTCCTACCGATGGACAAATGCGTGCTCTGGCATTCACGCGCAGGCCTGCCCCCGGCACATTGCCTGAAGTGGCACAGATGATGGAGATTCCAGCGCCGCAGCCCCGCCGGCGCGACGCCCTGATCCTCGCCGCAGCACGGCACCAACCCCGGCAGCCATCCTGGCTGGCACGCCGAGCAACGACTCCCCCTAAACCCCGGGTGACGGAACTGCGTCCGCTCCTATCTAATGGACAACGATGCCTGCGCGTCTTCCTCTCCGGCCTCTGATCCCGCTGGCTCTGCTGGCCCTCATCGCCGGTCCCGGTGCGCCGCTGGCCACGCTCGCCGGCTTCTCGCCCGCCGCCCACGCCCAGGTAACCACGAAGCGCCTCATCCTGAACGACGGTTCCTTCCAGATCGTTACCCGATGGCAGGTCAAGGGCGACCGCGTGCACTATTTCAGCGCCGAGCGCGAAGACTGGGAGGACATCCCGTACAAACTGATCGACTGGGATGCAACCAACAAGTGGAACAAGGAGCATGCACCGGGTGCTGCGCCTCCCAATGTCGATGTGACCCAAAACCGGCCGGCGACCGGGATGAACCCCCTGGGCAATCAGCCGTCGAACCCCCAGCTGGCCCAGCCCACCCCGGACCAGGATCAGAGCACCGCCGCTGAGATCGATAAGGAAGCGGCTGCCGAACGTGCCGACCAGCGCGCGCGCACCCCCCTCGTCGCTCCCGGCCTGCATCTGCCCGACGAAAATGGCATCTTCGCGCTCGACTATTTCCAGGGTATCCCTGAGCTGGTCTATCTCGAACAGCATGCCGGCAATGTCAACGAGTATTCCGGCCACAACGTCTTTCGCGCGGCCATCGCCTCGTTCCATGGCGCGCAGGAGCCCATCCGCATCAACGGCCAGGCCGCCCGGGTCCGCCTGCATGTGAACGATCCCGCGCTCTACGTTTCCCTGACCACCGGCAACAGCGAGGACGTCGCTCCGGAATCCGCGCTGGTGGTCAATCTCCACGGCCAGAACGAAAAGCCCGACAAGAGCGACGTCAGCTCTCCCTTAAGCCATTACGCCATCGTGCGTGTGGACGCGCGCCCCGGCGAGCGCGTCGTAGGCGCCGTACGCATCAGCCGCGCCGGCGCCGCCACCCAGTCCGCCGACATCGTGCCCACCACTGCGGAAATCCTGCCCGGCCGCCACTGGATGAAGCTCACGCCTAAACAGCCTCTTACCGTTGGCGAATACGCCCTCATGGAGATCCTCGCCCCCGGCGAAGTCAATCTGGACGTCTGGGATTTCGGCGTCTCTCCCAACTCTCCGGAAAATGCGCACCCGATTACGCCGATTGGAAATCGTTAGATTTTGCATCCGCCCGCAATGGAGTGACCCTCGCGGCCAGCATTCTGCCCGCGGTGATTGACGCCGGATTGTCTGCAACAACGCTGCATCGGCAGGACAGTGCTGTTTCTTAAACTCTGATTTCCCTGAACACTGAACGCTGCGGCCGCGTCCGTCGCCGCTGCGTGGACCAATCCTGATATCCTTCGTCCTTCGCTGCAAATCCTTGATTGAGGCTGCGTTTCCATGATGAATCGTTGCTGCCTGTCGTTGACGCTGCTGGCGTCTGTTGTATGTGTTTCCCTGCCCCTGTTCGCACAAACCGCGAGCACGCCCGTTCCCGGTACGCCCTCGACGGGGCTGGCCGCCGTCAGTGCGAACTACGCTCGGGATTCCCAGCAGCCGGTGGACCAGGAATACACAGCGCATATCAGGCAATACACGACGGAGCCATACTTCAATTCGCCCTTGACGGATTATCTGCCGGCCTCGAAGACCGTTCCCACGCCGGAGAAGGTGCTGGGCGACGTGTCGGGCGCGCCGAACATGCTGCCTTATGCGGAAGACGTCTACAAATACTTCAGGCTGCTGGCGGCGAGCACGCCGCGCGTGAAGGTCTACACCATCGGCCATACGGAAGAAGGCCGCGAGCAGATCGCCGTGGCCATCGCGGACGCGTCGCTGCTCCAGAAGCAGCAGGAAAATGACGCGCGCCTGGCGAAGCTGGCTGATCCGCGCACCATCCACATGGACGACAAGCAGGCCGCCGATCTGGTGAAGCAGTCGTTCCCTGTGTACTACATCACCGGCACGATCCACTCGCCGGAAACCGGCGCGCCGACGGCTCTCATGGAACTGGCTTACCGGCTGGCCGTCGACAATTCGCCGTACATCCAGTACATCCGCACCCACATGATCGTCCTCATCACGCCGGTGGTGGAAGTGGATGGGCGCGACCGCATGGTGGACATCTACAAGTGGCACCGCGCGCACCTGGGCGAGAATTATCCGCGCCTGGTGTACTGGGGGCACTATGTTGCGCACGATAACAATCGCGACGCGATGGGCATGACGCTGGATCTGACCCGCAACGTCCTCAACAACTACCTGGCCTGGCACGCGCAGGTGCTGCACGATTTGCATGAGTCGGTGCCGTTCCTCTACGACAACACGGTGGGCGACGGGCCGTACAACGCGTGGATCGATCCCATCCTCGCCGGAGAATGGGCGGAGATCGGCTGGAACAACGTTTCGCAGATGACTGCCCTGGGCATGCCGGGTGTGTTCACGCACGGGGATTTCGATACGTGGAGCCCCGGGTACCTGATGTTTCTGGCGGCGATGCACAACGGAATTAGCCGTCTCTATGAGACGTTCGGCAACGGCGGGGCGGATACGGAAAAGCGCATCCTCGATCCCGATGAATACGAGCGCACATGGTACAAGCAGAATCCGCCGCTGCCGATCGTCGAGTGGTCGCAGCGCGACAACAACAACTATGAGCAGACGGCGCTGCTGACCACGCTGTCCTACTTCGCGCAGAACAGCCAGCACTGGCTCGAAAACTACTACCTAAAGGCAAAGCGCTCTATTGAGAAGCCGGACTCCGCCGGCCCGGCAGCCTATGTCATTGCCGCGGACGCCTCGCCCAGCCGCCGTGCCGAGTTGCTGCGCGTTCTCGCGCTGCAGCATGTGGAGATCAGTAAGCTGGACGAGTCCGCGACCGTGACGGAGAAGTCCGTGAAGCCAGGCGCGGAAGCCAAATCGCAGACGTTCGCCGCAGGCAGTTACGTCGTCCGCATGGATCAGCCGTATTCCCGCATCGCCGATGCTCTGCTCGACCGGCAGTACTGGGCGCCGGACGATCCGCAGAAGCATCCTTACGACGACACCGGCTGGTCGTTCCCCGAGCTGTTTGACGTGCCCACGGTGCGGGTGACGGATGCATCGATTTTGAAGGAGAAAATGGATTCGGTGAAGGATGCAGGCGCGCCGTCGGGGTCCGTGAGCGGCTCCGGCGACGTGGTGGCCGTGAATAATCAGGGCGCCATCTCGATGCTGGGGCTGCGGTATGAGCTGAAGGACGCGAAAATTTCGGTCGCGGATGCGGGCTTCGATGCCGGCGGCAAACACTTCAATGCTGGTTCGCTGATTATTCAGGGCGCAAACGCAGATGCGCTGCAGAAGGCAATCAGGGGCGCGGATGTTCCGGCGGTGAGCCTGAGCGCGGCTCCGTCGGTGGCGATGCATGAGGTGCCGGCTCCGCGCATTGCCATGATGCACACGTGGCTGGCCACGCAGACCGAGGGCTGGTGGCGCGAGGTGCTGGATAAGGAGCACGTCCCCTACGACTACATCAGCACGCAGACGGTGGCGCACGAGGGGGACCTGCGGTCGAAGTACGACGTGATCCTGTTTGCGCCGGTGGGTCGCGCGAGCACGCAGCAGATTGTGGATGGCATGCCGATGTGGGGGAACCCGCTTCCGTGGGAGAAGACGGAACTGACGCCGAACCTGGGGCGGATCGATTCGACGCCGGATCAGCGGCCGGGTTTGACCGAGGCCGGGGTCGCGCACCTGAAGGATTTTGTGGCGCAGGGCGGCCTGCTGGTGACGTCGGAAGACACGGCCCAGTTCGCGATTGACGAAGGCCTGGCGCCGGGCGTGTTTCTGAATAAAGGCGGCAACGTGAAGGTCGTCGGCAGCGTGCTGGCGGCAACGTTTGTCGATCGGCAGAGTCCGGTGGCGTCGGGTTACGGCGAGAACCTGCCGGTGTACAGCGCGAATGGCATGGCGTTCACGATCGGCGACATGACGGTGCCGCGGCATCTCGAAACCGAGAAGGACTCTCATCGACCGACCGGCCGCGGCGGTCCGCAGGAGCAGGATATTCCGCAGGGCCGGCTGGCGGTCGAGCCCGAGCCTCTGCCTTCGCCGAAGCCGTGGGAAGCAACGCCGCTGAACGAGGAGGAGGCGCGGAACAATCCGTTCGTCATTCCGGCTCAGGACCGGCCGGATGTGATCTTGCGGTTTATTGGCGCAAAGGACCTGCTGCTGTCAGGTCTGCTGGAGAATGGCGGCTCGATCGAGGAGAAGCCGATCGTGGTGGACGCACACTACGGCAGCGGGAACGTGCTGTTGTTTGCGAACAACCCGATTTATCGCGGCGAGACGGTGGGGAGTTATCCGCTGGTGTTCAACGCGATTTTGAGCTTCGATCGCCTCTCAAGAACGACGACGAAGTAGGCGTTATCGTTAGAGTTCATGGACAAGCTCGGTCTCATTGCCGGCAACGGACGCTTTCCCTTCCTGCTTCTGGACGCGGCGCGGGCGCACGGAATGGAAGTCGTCGTGGCCGCGATCATGGAAGAGACCGACCCGGAGATCGACCAGCGGGCGGCGGCCGATGCGGGCGTGCGGGTGCACTGGCTGTCTCTGGGCGAACTGTCGCGGCTGATTGAGACGTTCCGGGCAGAAGGCGTGCACAAGGCCGTCATGGCCGGGCAGGTGAGGCACAAGCAAATCTTCTCCAGCATCCGGCCGGACTGGCGGCTGGCGAAGCTGCTGCTGAATCTGCGGACGCGCAATACCGACATGCTGCTGGGCGCGGTGGCGAAGGTGCTGGGCGATGAAGGCATCGAACTGATTCCATCGACCGCGTATCTTGAGCCGCTGCTCGCACAGCCGGGTGTGCTGACGGCGCGCGCGCCGAACGAGCAGGAGAAGAAGGACATCGAATATGGGCGCGAGGTGGCGCGAGGCCTGGCCGGCTTCGATCTGGGACAGACGGTGGTGATTGCCGCCCAGGCCTGCGTGGCCGTGGAAGCGATGGAAGGAACCGACGCGACCATCGAGCGCGCGGGGACGCTGATGCGGAGCCTGGGCGAGCCGCCGGCATCGACCCTGGAGAGAAGCCTGACTGTGGTGAAGGTGGCGAAGCCGAAGCAGGATCTGCGCTTCGATGTGCCGGTAATTGGAGTCGCGACGATCCGCGCGATGCGGGAAGCAGGCGCGACCTGCCTGGCCGTGGAGGCGCAGCGCACGCTGCTCTTCGATCGCGAGGCGGTGCGGGCAGAGGCGGATGCAGCCGGAATTGCGGTGATTGCCCTCGAACGCGGATAATGGATCGCGCCCAGTATGGGCCTCGACCGCGACTGGGATCCCACAGCCCGGCAGACTTCCAACACGGGTTTCACACACTGAAGGAGAAATGTCATGTCCAGGATTTCCGCAATCCTCGTCGCTCTTGCCGCTCTGGTTGCGGTGGGCGGTTTTACCCTGCAGCGCGTCTTTGCTGCCGATAACGCGCCCATGCCTGAGGTGGGACAGACGGCGCCGACCTTTACACTGCCCAATCAGGAGGGCCAGCCGATCCACTTGAACAGCTATCGCGGCAAGTGGGTGGTGCTCTACTTCTACCCCAAGGACATGACGACCGGCTGCACGATTGAGGCACACAAGTTCCAGGAAGACCTGGGCAAGTACAAGGCTCTGAACGCGGTGATCCTCGGCGTGAGCGTCGATACGGTAGACAGCCACAAGCAGTTCTGCACGAAGGACAGCCTGACCTTCACGCTGCTCGCCGATCCAAACAAGAAGGTGGTTGAGAAGTACGGATCGCTGGGAAACTATGGGCCGGTGCAGATCGCCAATCGAAATACATTCCTCATCAGTCCCGAGGGCAAGATCGTGAAAGTGTGGACCAAAGTGAATCCTAACGTGCACAGCCCTGAAGTGCTGGCCGCGATCGAGGGGATGGAGAAGCAGCAGGGGTGAAGCAGCAGAGTTAGACTCTGGGCGATCCTTCATTCCCAAAGGCAGGATGCGTTTGCCCCATCCGGTTGTAAAAGACAGATGGGGCGGGCGCAGATGCCATTCCGCTGCACGCTGATTGTGTGGATTGCGCGGTCCACGCTCCGCCTCGGAAGTTCCGCGCTATGAGATTGCGGCATTACCTCTCAGATCAGGCGCGCGTGTGTGTTTTATTCCCAGTCTGTTGCTGAGAGACGGGAGCTTAAAAAATCGCGAGCTTCGCGTGAGAGCGAACCGCTGGACTCTAACCGCTGATTTCCAGACGCCCGAGCATCGCTGCGTCTACTCACTCCCACTCAATCGTCCCCGGCGGCTTCGAGGTGATGTCGTAGACCACGCGGTTGATCCCGCGCACCTCGTTCACAATCCTGCTGGAGATGGCCTTCAGCACCTCATACGGCAGCGGCACCCAGTCCGCCGTCATCCCGTCTTCGGAATGCACCGCGCGAATCGCGCACGTGTACGCATAGGTCCGCTGATCGCCCATCACGCCCACGCTCTTCACCGGCAGCAGCACCGCGAATGACTGCCAGATCTTCGTGTAGAGCCCGGCCTGCTTGATCTCCGTCACCACAATGTCGTCCGCTTCCTGCAGCAGAGCCACGCGCTCCGCCGTCACTTCGCCCAGGATGCGCACCGCCAGCCCCGGCCCCGGGAACGGCTGCCGCTGCAGAATGTCTTCCGGCATGCCCATATCGCGGCCGATCCGCCGCACTTCATCCTTGAACAAATCCCGCAGCGGTTCGATCAGCTTCAGCTCCATGTCTTCCGGCAGCCCGCCCACGTTGTGGTGGCTCTTGATGGTCTGCGACGGCCCCTTCACCGACGACGACTCAATCACGTCGGGATACAGCGTGCCCTGCACCAGCCACTCCACGCCGCCCGTCTCCTGCGCGATCCGGTGCGCCTCGTCGTCAAACACCGCGATGAATTCGTTCCCGATGATCTTCCGCTTGCCCTCGGGATCGGTCACTCCCCGCAGCTTCTCGAGGAACCGCTTGCCGGCGTCAACAGCAACTAATTTGAGCCCCAGCTTGTCCCGCAGATTCTGCTGCACCTTCGTAAACTCGTCCTTGCGCAGCACGCCATTGTTCACAAACACGCACGTCAGCTGGTCGCCAATCGCGCGATGCACCAGCACCGCCGCTACCGACGAGTCCACCCCGCCCGACAAGGCGCAGATCGCATGCCCCGTCCCGACCTTCTCGCGAATCGCCGCCACCGTGCTCTGAATAAATGCTTCCGGCGTCCAGTCCGGCCGCGCCTGGCATATGTTGAAGAGGAAATTCCGCAGCACCTGCGTGCCCAGCGGTGTGTGGTGCACCTCCGGATGGAACTGCACCGCCCAAATTTTCCGCTCGGGATTCGCAATCCCCGCCACCGCATTCGCCGTCTTCGCCGTCAGATGAAACCCCGGCGGCAGATCCAGCGCTTCGTCACCATGCGACATCCACACCTGCAGCGAGGGCGGCAGCTCGGCAAACAGCGGATTCGCCGCATCCACCACGCCGACTTCAGCATGCCCGTACTCACGCTTCAGCGCGGACCGCACCCGCCCGCCCAGATGATGCGTAATGAACTGCAGTCCATAGCAGATGCCGAGCACCGGCAGCCCCAGCTCCAGGATTTTGGGATCCGCCGGCGGCGCATCGCTGTCATACACCGAGCAGGGTCCGCCCGACAGGACAATCCCCATGGGGCCGAGCGCGCGAATCTCCTCGATCTTCGCCGTGCACGGCAGCACCGCCGAAAAGACGTTTTGCTCGCGAATGCGCCGCGCAATGAGCTGCGTGTATTGCGAACCAAAATCAAGAATGACAATCGAGGCGGGGGTCACAGCTCAGTTTGTCAGGGAATGGCGGGGGTGTAAAGAAACGTTGCTAACGCGCCGAAGGCGCCTTTGCCTGGACGGCCAGTCCCCAAAGATCCACAAAGGCGACCACCCTCGCCACCTGAAAGAAGTCCGACACCACCAGATACAGCACGCTGACCGCCGCCCACCACAGGTACAGCCAGACTCCCTGGATGGCAACGATGAAGGCAGTCGGAATCACGGAGAGCACCATCACCGCGACCGTTAGCGCCAGTTTGAGGAACCCGATGATCACGTTGATTTCCACCAGCTTGCCCGTCATCGGCCCCAGGTGCACGCTGCGCACCAGGCTCGCCCCCACGCCTCGCCGCTCCAGCAGCGAGAGCAGAGGCGCAATGGAGAAGATCCAGCTCAGCAGCAGCCACACCACGATCGTCCCCAGCGAAATCGCGATCACCAGCCCGCAGTAAAGAACCAGGCTCGGCTCCGCCACCGTTTCCGACGCCGGCGACACCCCGGCCAGGCTGAAACTGGCCGCCCAGCGAATCGCTCCGAACCAGAGCACCACCATCGCAAACAGGGCAACAACGCGCAGCATCTGCAGGACGATCATCGGCCCCGGCCGCCAGGCCTGCGTCCGGTCATAACCCCGCACCAGAAAGTTCCGCCCTGCGCCGCTGGCCAGCGCCCACCCCACCATCGCCAGCGGCACCAGCCACACCAGCACATGCATCACCGGGGTCCACAGGATCACCCATGCCTGGGCAAAGGCCATCGTACCCCGCATGGGATAGTCGAGGGAAAACTGGTCGACGCCCGTCGCGCGCACTTCCGCGGCCGTCTCCCCTCCGATCCTCATGGCTTCCCAGGCAATCACCGCCAGCAGCGGCACTCCGTACAGCCACCGCCACAGCAGCTCCCGGGCCAGAAGCGACGGCCGCTTGCGGCACAGCTTCATCACCTGCACAAACGACGG
>DASXFH010000391.1:0-5567 GCA_036489655.1 Acidobacteriaceae bacterium
CCAGGCCAGAGCCACCTGCATCGGCGTTGCTTCAAGGCGCGACGCCGCGCTCGACAAACGCTCGGACTGCAGGGGGCTGAAACCGCCGAGCGGGAAGAAAGGGACCCAGGCGATGCCCTCAGCCGCAAGCTCATCAATGAGGGCATCGTCCTCGCGATGGGCAAGGTTGTAGAGGTTCTGGACGCAGACAATCGGGACGATCGCCCGGGCCTCCGCAATCTGCGCCCGCGTGGCATTGCTCAGGCCAATGTGACGGATGAGGCCCTTCTGCCGCAGGTCGGCCAGCGCCGTCAGCGGCGCCTCAATCGATCCTTCCGACGGGCCGTGCACGCTGAAGCGGACGCGCAGATTCACGACATCGAGGACCTCGCGTCCGAGGTTGCGCAGGTTGTCGTGGACCGCGGCCTCCAGGTCCTCAGCGGACACAGCAGGATCCCAGGAGCCGTCTTCACCGCGCCGTACTCCCACCTTGGTCACGATGACCAGGTTGTCGGGATAGGGTGAGAGCGCCTTGCGCAGAATCTGGTTGGTGATGTGAGGGCCGTAGAAATCGGAAGTATCGATGTGGTTCACGCCGCTGGCCACGGCTTCCCGCAGCACGCGGATCGCTTCGTCCACATCGGGGGGTGGTCCCCACACCAGCTTTTTGCCGTCTTTGCCGGCCAGCTGCATGGCGCCATACCCCATCCGATTCACGGTGAGGGACGTTCCTGGAAGGGTGAAAGTACCTGCTGCACCGGCTGGCTGCATCATCGTGTTATTCCTCCCGTGGCTGCCTGACCTTTTGTGCGACGTTGACCGCATGCGGGCCCGTCGATTAAAACGGAGACAATCTCCGAATCATAAGATAAACGGAGGCAGCCTCCGGTTGCAGGATTTTTTTGACATGCCTTTCCATCGCTCTCAACAAGGCGCTCCTGAGCAGGCTTCGCGAAAACCTCGATCAGACGCGCAAAGGAACCGGACCCGCATTCTGGAGGTCGCCAGAGAGGCATTTTCGCGCTTCGGCGCAGAGGCCAGCCTGGACGAGATTGCGCGGCAGGCCGGCATCGGGCCGGGCACTCTGTACCGGCACTTTCCTACGCGGGATGCGCTGATTGAAGCGGTTTATCGGAGCGAAGTGGAGAAGCTGGCGGCGGCGGGGGAGAGATTCGCGCTGAGCCTGCCTCCGCTGGAGGCCCTGCGGGCCTGGATGCTGCTCTTCGTCGACCATATTGCGGCGAAGCACATCATTGCTCCGGCGCTGAACAGCATTGCGGGAGGGCCGAAGAGGCTCTATGAAAGCTCCCGCGGCCTGATTCAGGGAACGCTGGAGGCGCTGGTGCGACGGGGCATTCGGAGCGGAGAGCTGCGGCGCGACCTGGATCCGTCCGATCTGTTGCGGGCGCTGATCGGCGTGGCCTTCACGCCTTTCGGCCCGGACTGGCAGCCGAGCGCGCGGCGGCTGGTGGATATCCTGATCGCCGGCTCACGGACCACCCGCTAAGACGCGCGAGGGTTCCCCGGAATTTTCACGGACCTTCAAATCAACAACCTCGGGTCGCAGCGCGGACTCAGGGAGTCTGAAGGGCGCTGGTTCCCGGGGCGCCCGCAGGCCGGAATCTCCGAAGGTCGAGGATCGTGAGCACGACAAAGAAGGTGAGAGCCAAGAGCTGGACGATTTTGAAGGGGGCCTCCTTTTGCGTGGGGGCCAGGGCGTGGAGGGCCGGGACCTTTTCAAACGACTGCACGATGAGGACAAAGAAGTTGAAGTACTGGGCGAGGATGGCGGTGACGATCCAGGTGGAGCGCCAGCCGCCAGACATGTGTCCCGCGTAGCGCGCGAGGAGGGCCATCGCCAGGATCACGCAGGAGAGGATTCCGATGACGATGCCGGGCGTGACTCCGTGGAAGGGAAAGAGGAAACCGGTGAGGCTGGTGAGAGCGGTAGTGAGGAGGAAGAGGGCGGTGACGAGCGGGAGGGTGCGCGAGGCGAGCATGCCGAAGATGACAATAAAGCCGGCGGCGATGCCGATGAGGCTGATGGCGACGTGGAACTGGGTGAAGGCGGAGAGACTCATGCCGAGGATCATGCGAGTTCCTTTCGTGGGCAGTTCGGGGCGGGGCCTGAAGTCAACGGGTACGCAGGGGAGAAATGAGCGTAGCGCACGCTGGGGGGGACTGCAACGATTGGATGGAGGGGTGGAGACGGGGATGCCGATTATTTGCAGTCGCGAGGCGTATGCGTGGTAGGCTCCCGCACATGAAAACGGATTTGCTGCGGTTCAACGGGACGGTCGAGCGCGATCCGGCGATCGAGGCGTGGTTCAACACGCATGACGGCGAGCTGGGGGCGATGGCGCGGCGGTGGTTTGCAGTGATGCGGCAGTGCGGCGATGAGGTGCGGGAGGGCCTGCATGATGGGTGTCCCGTGGCGTGTTTGGGGGATGTGCCGTTTGCGTATGTGAATGTGTTCACGGCGCATGTAAATGTGGGGTTCTTTCAGGGGGCAGGTTTGCCGGATCCGGCGCTGCTGCTGCAGGGAGAGGGGCGGTTCATGCGACATGTGAAGCTGAGGGCGGGGACGGCCGTGGATGACGCTTCGATGCGGAGGCTGATTGAGGCGGCTTATGGGGATATTAAGAGGCGGGTGGAGCAGGGTTAGGGGGGCGCAGTCAAACTTCCGGGTTGCCGGTCACTCGGATGTTTCAGCCTTCGGGCGAGCACAAGAGCAACCCCGGATCCTTCCGCCTCCCGGGCGAGTCGTCACCAAACCATCCCTCGATACAGCCTGGAAGGGACTGGCGTCCCAAAGACGATTCATCGCACTACAAAAATGTCGTACTTCACATACGAGTTGCGCTTGACTTCAACCATCTTCCCTATGCACTGCACCCCGTTGAGCCACGCATACTTGCTTGAGGAGGTTTCCATCGTTGGTGCAATGATGAAATATGTATCTTTGGGTGTGCGCACCTCCCCTTTCTCGGCTCGCTCCTCGCTTTCCTTCCCGCCACTGACAATACCGTTGTAGGTTATGTAAATCAGCGCGCCATCGTCTGTCCTGATCATCCCTCTGACATCGAGACGAGACACGCCCGATGGCATGACACGGAGCCAATCCCCGCTGGGAGCTATAAGGGTGCCCTTGATCTTAGGGCCTTTAACCCATCCTCCAGGCCGAACGTTATACACGTTCAGGGTCGAATCCACAGCTTGTCCGGCGTCAAGCGGTGCGTAAATCGTCATCAAGTACTCGGTCGATATCGTTGTAGTTTGAGCTTCCAGCAGGCCCACAGAGAAAAGCAGCGATATGCCGCACAACGAGACGACACGAGCGATCCGGCTTCCCATTTTCCGAGTTTCTCCCAGGTATTGATTGAGGTCCGCCCGATCTTACAGCCATCCTGCCCTTCCTGCACATTGCGCCTCTTGCTTTATTGGGAATCAGGCATCAGGCGGAGATGGTGCACAGGTCCCGAGCGGATGATCGGCAATACGGAAGCTTCAAACCGGCACGCAGGCCGGAGATGCAACCGCGGATCCATGCGCTCATGAAGTGGGGAGATGGTTTCCGGTGGAGAGCGGGCTGTGGCCGGACTGGCTGAGTCCATCGCCGCCCCGCTCAAGCCGAAACCTGGCTTGAATGGGGCCACCCAGCGGTTCTTATTTAGCAGGGAAGCGCCCCGCGCTGGTTTGGGAACACAAGGTCCTTCGTTGCGCTGAGGATGATAATTGGTTGTTGATTGAGGTTGGTTCTTGATTGTGTTGGTTGTCGATTGAAATCGAAGCTGTGTCGGCGGGGGTTTCGGTCGGGATGACGGTCCTTTAGAGTTTTGACACTGCGCGATGCTGCCTGCCTGGATCCTGCTCTAGAAGTTCGCTTCGATCAGAGTCAGGAGGGAATGAGGCGCGGGAGCGTCGTCGGTGAGATCCCAAAACATGATGCCGCCGTATTTCTTTCCCAGCTGTGTCTCTTCGACCATGGTGGACTCGCCGACATAGTGGAAGGCCATGCCGTCGTCGAGGGGTCCGCCGCCGGCCAGATCGACTTTCCATGCGTTGGGATAGGCGGCCAGGATCTCCTTATAGCCTTCTTCGCGGGCGTCGTTGTCGGCAGAGCCGAAGAAGGGCACGCCGAGGACAAGCTTTGCCGGGGGAATCTTCTTCTGTACCGCATAAAAGTTGAGCGCGGCGACGGCGGCGCTGGTTGACGAGTAGTTCATGACGTTGAGCAGGTCAAACTGGCGCAACGCCGCATCCGGCATAGAGGCCTGAAGGTAGGGAGCGACAGCAGCGGTGACGAGTTTGCCCTCGGGATGAAAGGCCGCGGTCAGAGCAGTAGTGAACGTGAGATAGGGAGAGCCCATATTGCTGGGGTCCTCGATATCGAGGTCGACCCCGTCGAGGCTGTGCGCGGCGACGAAGGCCTGGAGCGAAGCGATGAGCGGCACGGAAAGCCCTGCGTTGTAGAACTGAATGATGCGCTGATCGCCTCCGCCTCCACCGATGGAGGCGATGACGCGGACACCGGCGGCATGAGCGGCGCGGACCAGGGCGTCGATGTCGGCGTCGGATTCGCCTTCGATGGAGAAGCGCATGTCACTCGCCGCGGCGCAGACTCCCTGGCACTGGGGAGGATCGGCAAAGGCGAGGTCGAGATCGGTGATTTTGCCGAACTGAAGGGTCTTCAGCAGCGTCGTGTAGTTGGACTGCTTGCCGGCGAAGAGATAGGCGATCAGGTGAGGCGGGGAAGGCGGAGTCGTGGCGGGCGATGGAGCGGCGGGCGGGGAGGCCTGAGCGTGGGAGCAATAAGCGCTTGTAGCGAAGGCCAGGGCCACGGCCGCAAGATGCACGAGCAGCCGATTTCCAGGCCTGTTTTTCAGGAACATTCTCAAAGCGACAGCCTCCCCCGCGATGCCGGGTTGTTATGGATACAGCTTGCTAAGGTTTGATTAGTAAGCGAAGTATGGCACCGGTGCGCTCCAGGCGCAAGCCCCGCACTCGCCGCGGGGGGGTTCCGGCGTTTGACATGGGGCGCGCAGACGCATAGTTTCGGCAATTGCGAAAAGCTTCTCCTGAAGGAGTCCCGGAAATGATGCGCCGTTCTGCCTGCCTGTTTCTCTCCTGTTCCACTGTGCTGCTGCTGGCCGCGATGACGGCGGCGGCCCAGGATACGCCGGTGCCGACTCGGCCGCCGGATGGGCAGCTGGATCCGACGAAGAATATCCAGTACCCGGTGCTGTTCTCATCGTTCCATCAGCCGCTGCCGGAGCAGTATGTGTGGACGCACGATCCGGAGCATCAGACGGACGCCGAGCAGAACCTGCCGCGGTATTTCCGGGCGCACTTTCATGTGGACAGCGTGCCCCAGGTGGCGATTCTTTATCTCGCGGGACCGCAGGCAGCGGATGTGTTTGTGAACGGGAGCGAGGCGGAGCGGGTGACCTCCGACCCGCTGTCGCGGATTGCGCCGAAGGTGTTCTGGGTGGATGTGACGCGGCTGCTGAAAGTTGGCGATAACGTGCTGGCCATTGAGGCGGATCACGGCGATCGTCTGGTGGCGAAGCTTCTGCCCGCGCCGCCAG
>DASXFH010000300.1:0-9588 GCA_036489655.1 Acidobacteriaceae bacterium
AGGCCCTCCAGGTCGATCTCCTTCGGGACTATTCCGCCGACCTCCAGCTCTTTTGCCTTGCCGGCGAACTCCGTCAGGTCTTCGCCAATCTCATTGGCAATGCCCTCGATGCCATGACCCCCGGCGGCGGCCGCCTCACCGTCCGCGGCCGCCGCATCACCCGGAGCGGCACCCCCGGCGTCCGCGTTACCGTAGCCGACACCGGGTCCGGGATCGCCCCCGACGCTCTCCGCCACATCTTTGAGCCCTTCTTCACGACCAAGGAAGCCACCGGCACCGGCCTCGGCCTCTGGGTCAGCGACCAGATCATCCGCAAGCACCATGGCACTGCCCAGGTCCGCAGTTGCGCCGCCGGCCCCGACACCGGCACCGTCTTTACCGTCTTCTTCCCTGCCGACGGGCTTCAGCGCGAGCCCCTCCCTGACGACTCAACGCCGACCCCCGCCGAACCCGAACGCGTAGCGTAGACCTCGCTACCGCTTCGGACTCCTGCTCCTTCCTCCTGCTCCTTCCTTCCTCCTTCCTCCCAGCTATTCTCTGTACGCTATCCGCTATCCGCTGTACGCTGTTTCTTCCGTTCATCCCCAGCTGTTCCCCTTACCGGAGGATCACTGATGCTCGCACGCTCCCACCTGTCTATTCCCCTCGCGCTCGCCCTTTGTATAACCCTGCCTCTTGCTGCGCCCGCACAAAAAAAGCACAAGTCCGCGCCCAAATCCTCTCAGCCCGCTGCTGCAGCCTCCACCGATCCCGACCTCGGCCCGTGGTCCGAACCCCAGCCCGCCATCGAAAAGATCGACCTCAACATGTACCAGCGCATCCGCGAGGAGGGCTTCGATCACTCTCGCATCATGCAGTACGCCTCGGCGCTGACCGATGACATCGGCCCCCGCCTCACCGGCTCGCCCAACCTCGCCAAAGCCAATGCGTGGACCCGCGATCAGCTCACCGCCATGGGCTGCGTCAACGCCCACCTCGATGACTGGGGCAACTTCGGCATGGGCTGGCAGCAGCTCAACACCTGGGTCCGCATGACCTCGCCCGACACGGCGGTCTTCATCGCCCAGGCAGCTCCGTGGTCACCCGCCACCGCCGGCCCCGTCACCGGCGACGTCGTCTACGTCAACATCCAGGACGAAAAGGACTTCGACCAATACCGCGGCAAGCTCGAAGGCAAGATCGTCCTCCTCGGCAAAATGCGCCCCGTTCCCCCCGTCGATAAGTCCCTCTTCACCCGCTACACCGACCAGGAACTCAAGGATCTCGCCCAGTTCCCCATGGAGGACCGTGAGGGCATTACCCCGGCGCGCATCCACGCGTTCCTTGAGCGCATGGCCATGGTCGGCAAGATCTCCCAGTTCCTCGCCGGCGAAAAAGTCGCCGCCATCATTGTGCCCAGCCGCGACGGAGGCGACGGCGGCGGCTCCGGCGGCACCCTCTTCGACGACGGCCCGACCTTCACGGCTTACATGCCCGATCACAAAATGAAGGTCCCTATGGTCGTTACGGCCATTGAGAACTACGGCCGCATGGTCCGTCTCCTTGAGGCACACGTGCCCGTCTCTGTGCAGATGGATGTCGAGACCAAATTCACCGGCGACGACCAGCATGGCTACGACACCATCGCCGAAATCCCCGGCACCGATCCCACCCTCAAAGATCAGATCGTCATGGTCGGCGGCCACCTCGACAGCTGGATCGCCGGCACCGGCGCTACCGACAACGGCGCAGGCACCCTGGTCGCCATGGAGGTCATGCGCATCCTCACCGCCCTTCACGTCCAGCCCCGTCGCACCATCCGCATCGCTCTCTGGACCGGCGAAGAACAAGGCCTCCTGGGCTCCGTCGGCTATACCAAAGAGCACTTCGGCTCCGCGGCTCTCTCCACTGCGCCCGATCAGCTCGCCCTGCCCGAGTTCATCCGCCGGCCCGTTGGCCCGCTTCAGCTCAAACCCGAGCAGCGCCTCATCTCCGCCTATTTCAACGTCGATAACGGATCGGGCAGGATACGCGGCATCTACACCCAGGGCAACGCCGCCGTCGCGCCCATCTTCGCTCAGTGGATCAAGCCTCTGAAGGACCTCGGCGTCACCACCATCACCATGCGCAACACCGGCGGCACCGATCACCTCTCCTTCGACGCCGTCGGCATCCCGGGTTTCCAGTTCATCCAGGACCCGCTCGACTATGAAACCCGCACCCACCACTCCAACATGGACGTTTACGAAGAGCTACAGCCCGAAGACCTGAAGCAAATGGCCGTAGTCGAGGCCATCTTCGTCTACAACGCCGCCATGCGCGACCAGATGATGCCCCGCAAACCCCTGCCTCACCCTGAGCTCCGCGAGCAGGAAAACGCCCCCATCAGGAACCTCTTCCCCGACGCCGCCCCGCAACAAACCGCCCCGCAGGCGCAGTAGTTAGGGAACAGCAAAAGGAACAGAACATGGGTGCCCCATCCTTGTCCGCCCGTATTTGGCGGACAGGGTGGGAGGCCCGGGTGCCCACATGTGTACCCCGCACCCCTGATCTCTCGGTTCTCCGTATTCTGTGGTGAAGCGTTCGGCAAACTCTAAACTCCAAACTCTAACGTCCCCTGCTCCGGCCCCGCCACCTGCGCCGCCCCCTCCTCAAACCGCGACTCCAGCCCATACTTCCGCACCACCGCCTTCACCAACGCCGCCACCCGCTCCCGATACGCCTTCGACACAAACGCGCGATCCCCGTACCGCGCCGCATACATTGGCTCCAGCGCCGGAAAGTGCTCCCGCACAAACCGCATAAATACTCCCTTCGAACACGGCTTCAGAAACAGCGGCTGTGACGCAAAGAAGCTCGCCCCCGCCTTTTTCGTCCGCCGCGCCATCGCCTCCAGAGCCCGCGGCGTGTCCGTGATCCCCGGCATCAGCGGCGAGCACAAAATTCCCACCCGCAGCCCCGCCGCCCGCAGCCGCTCCACCGTCTGAAACCGCAGATCCGGACGCGGCGCCCGCGGCTCCAGAATCCGCGCCAGCTTCGCATCCGGCGTCGTGATCGTCAGGCACACGCTCAGCTTGTTGCGCTCCCCGATCCGCACCAGCAAATCCACATCCCGCTCGATCAGCGTGGACTTGGTCACAATCCCCAGCGTCAGCCCCTTCCGCTCCGCCAGCACCTCCAGCAAACTCCGCGTCACCTTCGCCGTCCGCTCCACCGGCTGGTATGGATCGGTCGCCGTCCCCAGCCCGACGTACTCCCCCGGCCGCACCTGCCCCACCTCCTGCCGCAGCAGCCACGCCGCATGCTGCTTGATGAAAATCTCCCGCTCGAACAACTCATTAGCGTCGGCCTCAGTCTCCAGGATCCCTCCTGGCTCCTGCCTTCCAGCTCCCGGCTGCGGATGAATGAACTCGTGCGTGTACCGCGCATAGCAGTACCGGCACCCGAACTCACACCCACGGTAAGGATTGATCGTCCATGTCATCCATGGCATCCGCTTCGAGTCCGTCCGGTTGAGCAGCGACCGTGGCGCCATCGTGCGAAACACCACCAGCTTTCGCTCCCCCGCGCTCTCCCCTTCAGCCGCCAGCCGAGCAATCCCCACCGGCCGCTGCCCCACAATCGGGAACAATGTCGCCGCTTCGCCCCGTCCCGCAGCCGCCACATCGACGCAATCCAGACTGGACGCCACGGGTTTCTTCGCAAGATTCGCCTTTTGTTCGCCCATGCGGAGAAGCTACGCCCACCCGGCTGTCCCCGTCAAGAAAGAACCGAGTGCCCCATTCAAGCCCTCTTTCGGCCTGGGTGGGGAGGCCGCAGCAACCTGAAACCTGCACCCTGTAACCTACCCAGTGGAGGTTTTTTATTGATGCCCGACTTTAAAGGCGCCGCCATCACCTGGCTTGGACACGCCACCGTCCTCATCCAAACCGCGAAGGGCACCACGATCCTCATCGACCCCTTCCTCGAGCACAACCCCAAATTCCCCAGGGGCTACAAGCTCCCCGACAAGATCGACCTCCTCCTCCTCACCCATGGCCACATGGACCACATTGCCGACGCGGTCCCCGTCGCCCAAAAGCACGGCCCCTCCGTCATCGGCATGGTCGAGCTCACCGACTGGCTTCAGACGAAAGGGGTCGCCGGCGACCGCGCCATCGGCATGAACATTGGCGGCTCCCACAAACACAACGACGTGACCCTCACCCTCACCGAGGCTCGCCACTCTTCTGGCATCAGCGACGGTGACCAAATCGTCTATGGAGGGAATCCCGCCGGCTTCGTCATCGCCATCGACAACGGCCCCGTCCTCTACCATGCCGGCGACACGGGCGTCTTCTCCGATATGCAGCTCATCCGCGAACTCCATCACCCGGAACTCGCCATGCTCCCTATTGGCGACCACTACACCATGGGTCCCAGAGCTGCCGCCGTTGCCGCAAGATTCCTCGGCGTAAAGACCGTCCTGCCCATCCACTTCGGAACCTTCCCTGCCCTCACCGGCACCCCCGCTGCACTCGAAAAAGAACTCTCCGGCACCGGCGTAGAGGTGATCCACACCACCCCCGGTCAAACTCTCCGCTGAAACAAAAATCCCATGTCTCCCCCGGAGACATGGGATTTCCTAAACTCCAACTCTAAACTCGCATCCGTCGCTCCCGGCTCCCGGCTCCCGGCTACCGGCTACCGGCTACCGACTACCGGCTGCTCCTGCACGTCCTCAATCAGCTCATCCGAGTACTTCTCCCGGCTTTCCGGGACAATCAGCACCGGACACCGCACCGCCGCCACCACCTGCGCCACCGTGCTCTGCTCCAGATCGTGCTCCTGATGCTCCGGCGAAGGCGCCCCCAGCACAATCAGATCCGGCCCCAGCCGCTGAGCAGCCTTCACAATCTCTTCCGCCGGCTCGCCGCCCGTCACCACATGGTCCACCGGGATCGTGTGCGATTCGTTAAACGGCGCCAGAAACCGCAGCCGCTCCAGGCAGTTAGGACAGTCCTCATGCCGGCCGCACCGCGCCGTGTGCATCAGGATCAGGTGCCGCCCGGCAATCCTCTGCGCATAATGCAGCGCGCTCAGCGACGCCAGCGAGAAATCCGTTGCCGCCAGCACATTGTGCCAGTGCCCAAAATTCCGCGGACTGGCAGAGTCGTCCGGCGCCACCGTCAGAATCGGGCATGGCGCTTCGGTCAGCAGCTGCCGCATCACCCGCCCCAGCGCCGCCCTTCCCGCGCTCGTCACTGCCCTCGTGCCCAGCACCAGCAGCGCCGCCTTGTGATCCCGCAGCGACAGCAGGATCCGCTCGCACACAATCCCCGTCTCCACCCGCGAGTGCACCGGGATCCCGTGCTCGCGCACCTCCGCCTCAATCCGCGCCAGTTCCTCGCGCGCCGCCTTGTCACGCTTCACCGCCGCCGGCGCCCCTTCGGGAAACGCGTACCCTACCGGGTCGATCACGTGGATCAGAAGCAATCGCGCATGTTGTGCCTGCGCCAGTGCCTGCGCGCACGCAAGCGCAGCCGACGACTCCTCTGAAAAATCGGTCGCCGCCACAATCGTCCGGAACGGAAACCGCTGCGCCCCGCGCAGAACCGTTGTCTGTGAATGCGAATGATGCCCACTGGAAGCTGGCATAAGCGAAAGCCCCCCTTCCCTACCGGGCTTGTCCTGAACCTACGCCACGCCACCTCGCGCCATCCGTGACGAAGGTCACCCCAACCTGTGACCCACCGCACACTCACTGGGTGCCCCATCCCTATAGCCTTGCGCCCTTCGCGATGACAGGGTATGAAGCCACCCATCTGAAGTCGAGTAAGTTCCTGCGCCGCCGATTCGTTACGGTCGTCCCACGGTAGTCTGCAGCATCAAGGTCGGGGGCTGGCCAGGGCGCAGTCCCCTGCCCGGCCCTCGCTGTGCTATTCTCCGAGTTTCTGCGGGTGCGGGAGCGGAACCATCCGCAACTCTGCCCCGCCCGAGTTGTTTATGCCGGACGATGTCCGGCACGCTGCCACCGCGCGCCGGAGCTTAATCCGCCTCCGTTTCAGACGCCCGCACGACGCCTCCCCGACATCCCTGTGCCCGCTGTCACAGGACCGCTTCCCTCCCCTGATTTCTACTTGTCTGTTTTCGTTTGAGCCTTTGCCCGGCGTGGGACGCAACACGGGTCCTCGCCAGGGTCCGCACGCATTCTTTCCAATGAGCGCCCAACCCGGCACCACAACAAGGAGCTCCCAATGAAAAGCTATCCAGGAAGTGAGATCCGCAACGTAGCTGTAGTGGGGCATGCGCACAGCGGCAAGACCACTCTGGTCTCCGCACTGCTGCATGCCGCCAAAATGACCCCGACCCTCGGCCGCGTGGAAGACGGCTCGGCCGTGACCGCCTATGACGAAGAAGATGTGGCCCGCGCCACCACCATGCAGAATGCTGTCGCCTTCGCCGAGTGGAACGGCGTGAAGGTGAATTTCATCGATACCCCCGGTTTTCATATGTTCGTGCACGAGGCGCGCGCCGCCATGCTGCCGGTGGAGGCAGCTTTGGTGACGGTCCACGCTGTGAATGGTGTGGAGGCGATGACCGAGCGCGTGTGGAAGTATGCCGAGGAGTTCAACCTGCCTCGCGCCATCGTCATCAACCAGATGGACCATCCGCGTGCGGCCGAATCCGCCGACGCCACCCTGACGAAGCTGAGCGAGCGCTTCGGACGCCAGGCGATCCCCGTACAGTTGCCCATCACCAGCGGCAAAGGCTTTGAGGGCGTGGTCGACCTGGTGACCATGGAGGCCTTCTTCTACTCGATGGGCGGCGATGGGCGCGGCAAGATCGGCGAGATTCCCGAGAACCTGAAGGAGCCCGCGCAGCGCGCGCACGAGACGCTGGTGGAACTGGTGGCCGAGGGCAAAGACGATCTGATGGAGGAATACTTCCGCGAGGGGACCATTCCGGAGCAGCACCTGATCACCGCGCTGCATGAGGCGATTCGCGAAGACCGCATCTTCCCGGTTCTCTACGCGAGCGGCCTGGGCAACATTGCCACCGATCACCTGCTCGACTTCCTGAAGGTCTATGCCCCGGCGCCCATCGAACGCGAGCCGGTAGCGGCGCGCGCGGTGCTCGCAACGGTCGCGGCTGCTGCGAATGGGGGCGGCAACGGAGCCGCGGGTACAGCCGAAGGCCAGTCTCCGGAAATCGTGATGCGCAAGGTGGACGACGCCGAGCCGCTCTCGCTGTACGTCTTCAAGACCATGACCGATCCCTTTGCCGGGCGGATCAGCTTCTTTAAGGTGTTCTCGGGCGTGCTGAAAAATGACGGCTCCGCGCAGAATTACTCGCGGCGGACGACGGAGAAGTTCTCGCACCTGTCGATCATGCAGGGGCGGACCGCGGTGGCCGTCAACGAACTGCACGCAGGCGATCTGGGCGCGGTAGCCAAGCTGAAAGAAACGCTGACCGGCGATACGCTGGGTGACAAGAGCGCGGAGATCTTCTACGAACCGGTGACCATGCCGGAGCCCGCCATGACCTGGGCCATCGAACCGAAGTCGCGCGCCGACGAGGACAAGCTGGCCCCTGCCGTGCACAAGCTGATGGAGGAGGACCTGATGGTAAGGTTCTTCCGCGACGGCCAAACCAACGAATTTCTGATCGCCGCCGCCGGGCAGCCGCACATCGAATCGCTGGTAAGCAAGTTGCGCAAGCGCTACCACACCGAGGTGACCCTGAAAGCGCCGCGCGTGCCCTATCGCGAGACCATCCGCGGGCGAGCCGACGCCCAGGGTCGCCACAAGAAACAGACTGGCGGCCACGGGCAGTATGGCGACTGCAAGATCAAAATGGAGCCCCTGGCGCGCGGAGGCGGCTTTGAATTCGAGAACGACGTGTTTGGCGGATCCATCCCGCGGAACTTCATTCCCGCCGTGGAAAAAGGCATCCAGGAGTCGGCAGCGCGCGGCTTCCTGGCGGGCTATCCGGTGGTCGACTTCAAAGTGATCCTGTACGACGGCAGCTACCACGACGTGGACTCGAACGAGCTGTCGTTCAAAATGGCGGGACGCATTGCCTTCCGCAAATGCATGGAGCAGGCCAGGCCCGCGCTGCTCGAACCGATTATGCGTGTGGAGATTGAGGGCCCGCAGGAGTTCGCGGGCGCGCTCATGGGCGATCTGAACCAGCGCCGCGGCCGCGTGCAGGGCATGGAAAGCCGTGGGCCCACGACGCTGATCCGCGCCGAGGTGCCGATGGCCGAAATGCTGACCTACGGCCAGACCCTGACCGCGATGACCCAGGGGCGGGGCAGCTTCCACATGGAGATGGACCACTACGACGTGGTGCCGCAGCCGATCGCGGAGAAAATCGTGGCCAACGCGAAGAAACCGGCGGGTGACGAAGAAGAGGACTCCTGACCGGAGGGGTAAACACCTTCGGTACGCGATCCTGAGTGCTGTGTCTCACAAACAACAAGACCCGCCGAATCGGCGGGCCTTGTTCTTCAGCAGGCGCGATCAGGAGAACATCGCACCGATCATTCTTGCCGCGATGATTACAATCCACCAGCCAAAAATGGCGGTCGCCGCCTTGCCCTTCTTCACGTTGCCGATGATGGCGCAGCCAATGGTAAGCAGAATCAGCGCCCAGATGGTGAAGATGTCGATGGACGCCGCCAGCGCCATGATGGGCTTCGAAATGTCCTGAGGCAGGTAGTAGCCGATATTCGTGCCGACAAAATTCCTCAGATTGAACGAATCGGGGTCGACCCCGAGATACACGGTCACAATCCCGAGAATGCCCTGGATCGACCAGGGGAGGACCCCGTACATCCAGACTGCGAACATCTGACCGAATTTCGCAGTGCCGCCGAATCCAAAGTTAATGGTCGCCAGCAGAACCGCCGCCGCCACAACGGCGAAAATCAGCCCCAGAAAGGGAGTCGCCCAGAAGATGTACTTCGTGATATTCGCGCCCATCTGCTTGGCGTGGGCCTGCTGGTCAGCGGGCAGAGATTCGATTCGCTGCTGCTGGGCGGGGGTTTGGCGCAGGATGTTTTCGTACGCCTTGTCCCATCCGATCTTCTGCTGGACCGCCAGACCGAAAATCAGTGTGACGATGACACCGATCAACCAGGGCAGCCACCAGCTGGCGCTGCGGCGAACGTCCGCAAAGGCTTTGGACGGCGCCAGAAACGTGTCTGCCACGCGCTGGATCTGGCCGAGCGGCGCGGCCGATGCTTCGGGTTGAGTGGCGGCTTCGGGCATTAGAAATCCTCCGGAACGTGCACGCACGCATGAGTTCGCGATTTTCCGGAATTGTACTCCCGTCGACTTCGAACCGAAGCCAAAATCGAGAGTCGCCGCTGTGGCCAGCCGCGGCATTATCCCCTTTGATTGCAATGGCAGCCCGTGGTCACCTGATTGGGCACTTCTCCCACACGGCCGGTATCGTTTACTCTGAATTCGCTCATCGATCACCCGCGGTACAGAATGCGTTTTCGTCAGTTGTGCATCCTCGCCCTCAGCCTGGCCTTCGCAGGACCGGTGTACGCCGCCCTGCATCATGCCACGCACACCGCCTCGCACCATCGCCGGACCCACGCCCGCAGAACCGCACACG
>DASXFH010000303.1:0-2082 GCA_036489655.1 Acidobacteriaceae bacterium
TTCTGCGCCTCGCGCAGGAACTCGATGATCTCCTTCAGCTCTTCCTTGGCTTCGTCAACGCCGGCCACATCCTTAAAGGTGACCTTCTTTTGCTGCATCGACAGCAGGCGGGCACGACTCTTTCCAAAGGAAAGTGCTTTGTTTCCACCACTTTGCATCTGGCGGATCATGAAGAACCAGAGCAGCGCAATGAGGATCAGCGGGGAGAACTGCAGCAGCCAGCCCCACCAACTGTTGCCATTGTCGTTCTTTACCGTGACGCTGACCTTGTTCTGGTCGAGGATATCGAACAGGTGCGGGTAGTTGGCCGGGACGGTCACGTGGAACGCGCTCTTGTCGGCGCGGAAATGACCGCGAACTTCGGGACCGGTGACCGTCACGTCGGCGACCTGATTGGATTCCACATCCCCGAGAAACTGGGAGAACGCGATCTCCTGCTCATGGCCTCCCATGGCACCGTTCTTCTGGAACAGCTGCCACAGAACCAGCAGGCACGCAATAATGAGCACCCAGAACAGGATTTGCTTAACGGTTGAATTCACCTGGGAAAAACCTCTCTCTTCTCAGACACGCCTCTCCACTCATCCCGGATGGGTCGTCCGCACCAATCCGGCTCCAGCTCTCCCATAGAATTAGACGCCGCAAAGCGGCCCGCGGAGTCAGCCAATTGTTAGCCGGAATCCCTGACCGAATCTGTTCCGGGTCCCGGAGGCGAGCCGAACGCGTATCCTGAATTGTACTCCCTGCCCCTGGACCGCATGTGGAACTTAGGTGGTAGGGGAGCATGCCTCGGAAATGGACAATCTACCTTAAATAGGGAGCCAATCCGAGCGACAACCGGTACCCTCCCGGCTGTCGGGAAACGCAGGAAGTTGGCTCCTCGGCGCCCTGCGCAGTACTCTGTCGTGCATGTCCCTGGATCGTCGCGAGTTCCTCGCCATCAGCGGCCGCTTCGGCCTCGCTTCTACCTTGTTCCCCGGCGCCCTCTACACACTAGCCGCGCAGGCCCGCGCGCAGACCGACGGGCCGTCCGGATCTGGCGCCCCTCCCGAACCTCCAAAAATCACACTGGAGATGATCGACCAGGCCGCGGCTCTCGCCGGGATCAGCATTCCCGCCGAGGATCGCCAGACCATGCTCGACGGCCTGAACGACAATCGATCTGGCTATGCCGAGATTCGCAAGCTGCACCTGCCCAATAGTGTCGCTCCAGCCTTTATCTTCGATCCGCTGCCCCCAGGCGTGACTGTGGACAGCGCCCGCAAGCCGGCGATTTACAGCCACGCTCCAGCGACTCTGACCGCGCCCGCCAATCTCGAAGATCTGGCCTTTGCCTCGGCGATGCAGCTGGGCGACCTGCTCCGCCGACGCAAAATCTCCTCGGTCAACCTGACGGAGATGTATCTGACACGGTTGAAGCGCTACGATCCGCTGCTTCACTTCGTAATCACCCTGACGGAAGAGCGCGCCCTGACGCAGGCTCGCGAGGCTGATGGCGAGATCGCCCGCGGCCATGATCGCGGACCGCTGCACGGGCTACCCTGGGGTGCGAAGGATTTGCTCGCCGTGAAAGGCTACCCCACGACCTGGGGAGCGGGCGGATTCGAACATCAGCTGTTCGACGAAGACGCCACAGTCGTGAAGCGGCTCGACGCCTCCGGGGCAGTCCTTGTGGCGAAGCTGACGCTGGGGGCGCTGGCCATGGGCGACTGGTGGTTCGGCGGGCGTACCCGGAATCCCTGGAATCCGAAGCAGGGTTCCAGCGGCTCGTCCGCAGGTCCGGCTTCAGCCACGGCGGCCGGTTGCGTCGCGTTCTCGGTAGGGTCGGAAACCCTGGGCTCCATCTCCTCGCCTTCGACGCGCTGCGGCTGCAGCGGCTTGCGCCCTACTTTTGGTTTTGTTCCGCGCACTGGCGCCATGGCGCTGAGCTGGACGATGGACAAGCTCGGACCCATCTGCCGCGCGGTGGAGGATTGCGCCGCCGTGCTGGAAGCGATCCATGGACCCGACGGCGAAGACCTCTCGGTCCGGGATGCCGCCTTTAACTGGAATGCCGATCTGGACTGGAGGACCCTGCGGGTG
>DASXFH010000310.1:0-19606 GCA_036489655.1 Acidobacteriaceae bacterium
CAGCTGGAGCGCTTCGCGCCGGGCTTCCGGGATTGCATCATGGAGCGGCATGTTTCGTCGCCGGCGCTGTTGGAACGGATGGATGCGAACCTGGTCGGGGGCGACGTGATGGGAGGCGAGATGTCGATTCGCCAGTTCGCCTTTCGCCCGGCGCTGGGCGGCTACTACACCGGAACGAAAAATCTGTATCTCTGCTCCGCCTCTACACCTCCGGGAGGCGGGGTGCACGGCATGTGCGGCTATCATGCAGCGCGCATGGCCTTGCGGCGCTTAGGCTGATCGGCCCGCGGCCATGCCGGCGACCGCTGCGATGGCTCGCTCCGTCAGCTTCTGGCGAACCTGCCCCATGTTGCTCCAGGGGTCGCGCCGCAGCCGGGACTTCCATTCGGAAAACGTGGAGACTGAGAATTGCTTTGGGTCGGTGCCTTTCAGTTCGGCCCACGTGAGCGGGACAGCCACGCGAACTCCGACCCGGGCGCGTGGAGACCAGGGCGCGACCGCCGTGGCGCCGCGCTCGTTGCGCAGGTAGTCGAGAAAGATGCGCCCGGTACGCGCTGACTTCGTCATCTTCGTGAGGTAGAGCTTCGGGTTGGCACGCTCCATCATCAGCACAAAATTGTGGGCGAACCCCTTGAACTCGGGCCACTCATGGTTGGGCTCGACAGGGGCAACGACGTGAATGCCTTTGCCGCCTGTGGTTTTGACGAAGCTCTCGAGGCCGAGCTGCTTCATCAGGTCGCGAACCTCGATCGCGCTCGCCACAAGGCGATCGTGCGAGAGTTTCTCGTCCGGGTCGAGATCGATGATGAGCCGGTCCGGCCTCTCCAGCGTTTCGTTTCGTGAGCCCCAGGGATGGATTTCGAGGACGCCCATCTGCGCGAGGCCGATAAGCCCCTCCGCTGTGGAGAGAGTCAGATACTGCTCAGGCGCGCCGCCGTTCTTTGAGACGATGGGGACGCTGCCGATGCTTTTGGATACGCCCATGCCGACGTGCTTCTGGAAGAAGCAGGGCTTGCCGCTGCCTTCCGGACAGCGCACGATGCTGAGCGGCCGATGGGCGATGTGCGGCAGAATGTGGTCGGCGACAGCGGCATAGTACTCGGCCAGCTGAAGCTTGGTAATGCCGCTCTGCTCATCGAGAACCTTGTCGGGATGGCTGATGGAGACACCGGCTACCTCGGCGCGGTCTTTGCCGGAACCGGAGCCGGGGCTGCGGGTGGTGACTCGGGCTGCGGTGGATGCCCCGGCAGCGTGATGCGTGGATTTAGTTTTCTGGGGATGAGCTCCTGGCTCGCGCTTTCCTGGCTGTTTCTGGTCCCGGGTTTCACGCCACCTGTTCTTCGGGATCGGACCCGCGGATTCGCGCAAGACCTCCTTTGCGGCCTTGTCTTCGCGCAGGCCCAGGAACGTCGCCTGGCGAACGAGATTGTCGCTGGTCCAGCTGGCAAAGCGGACTTCGACCACCGTCGTGGGCTTGACCCAGAGTGCGTCCTTCTTCGCCTCGGCGGGCGGGTCCGCAAACGGCGTCTTTGCCTGGCGCAGCGCGTCGAGGCGATCGCGCAGGATCTTGTGGGTCTTGCGTGTGAAGCCCGTGCCAGAGCGCCCCGCATAGATCAGGTTGCCATGATCGTGGTAGCCGAGGAGCAGCGAGCCGACACCGTGCCCGCCATTGGAGAGCGCCGTGAACCCGCCGACTACGAATTCCTGCTGCAGCACGCACTTTGATTTCAGCCAGACGTGGGACCGGCCCCCCTGATACGGAGCACCGGCCCGCTTGGAGACGATGCCTTCCGCACCCACCTCGCAGGCTTTGCGAAACATGGCGCCCCCGTTTGCCCGGATGTGGCTGCTGTAGCGGATCGTCTGATCGGGATCGGAATCCGGGCTGCGTTCCTGCAAAACGCCTTCGAGGATAACCTTGCGTCGATCCAGGGGCAGAACGCGCACGTTGTGGCCATCGAGGTGGAGAAGGTCGAAGGCGAAGTACGTGAGCGGGTGCGGAGCATTTTCGTCGAAGGCGGACTGGAGGTCAGCAAAACTGCTGTGTCCCTTGGCGTCGAGAACGACCACCTCACCGTCGATGATGGCAGCGTGCAGAGGCAGGGCAGCGGCGGCAACGGCGACATCGGGCATGCGATGGGTCCAGTCGAGACCCTTGCGGGTAAGGAGACGCGCGCGGCGTTTGCCGGCGTGCTCGTCAACGTGGATCTGGATGCGGTAGCCATCGAGCTTCAACTCGTGGAGCCACTCTTCGCCTTCGGGAGGAGCTTCGATGGACGTGGCCAGTTCCGGAGAAATGAAGCTGGGGAGCTTTTCTTTGGGCGCCTCACGCAGACCCGAAGATCGATCCGGGGCCAGCGATTCCTGCCGTGCCGCCGTCTGCGCCTTCGGCAACCTGTCTTTTCGGGTCAGACGCGAGCGGTTCGCCGGCTGCTTTTCAGGCTTTTTGGAATTCCAGACGTGGTCTTCGGCGGCGGCGATCTGCTCGATGCTGCGGCCGGTGACGGCGCTGTTCGGCGCCTCTTCCGTAATGGCGGGATCGCTGTCGGCGCGTTCGTACTCGTCATGTTCCTTGATGAGGAGCCAGTTATTTTTCCCCTTCTCACCGAAGCGGTCGCCCTTCATGCGGATCAGGGCCCAGTGGCCCTTGAGCTTCTTTCCATAAAGGATGAACTTGATGTGCCCGTTCGCCAGCCCCTCATCGACCGAGGTCACCGGTTCCCACGTTCCCTGATCCCAGACCATGACCGTGCCGCCCCCATACTGGCCTTTGGGAATAGTCCCTTCAAAGCCGCCATACTCGATGGGGTGATCTTCGACTTCGACGGCCAGGCGCTTGTCGTTCACCACGTAACTGGGGCCTTTGGTCACAGCCCAGCTCTTCAGCACGCCCCGCCAGCCGAGGCGGAAGTCGTAATGGAGGCGTGTGGCCGCGTGCTTCTGCACGACGAAGGGCAACCCTTCGCCGGATTTCTGTTCTGCGCTGGATGAGCCGCTCGGCTCAGCGGTCATCGCGAAATCACGCATGGCGCGATAGCGGGCGAGTTGCTGGTCCACCGCCTCGGACGGCGATGCGTTCCGGGAGCGCTTTCCGGATGCGGACCGCATCGCCTTTTTCCTGGCGGTGCTCTTCGTGGCTGATTGGGCTGCGGATTTTGGCATCTGTGAAATCGGATTCCGGCGAGCGGTACAAGGCTGCCCTGGACTTTAGCCCATCTCCAGCATCCCGGTCATCTGCAAATCCTGCTCCAGCAGAACGGACTCGCCCGGCTTGGCTTCCTCGAAGCGCACCTGGATGCTGCGGCCGCGGATCGCTTTCGCGAAGGCCTGAGCGGCTGCCTGCCGGCGGAAGTGCCGGCGATATTTGCCATAACGGTATTCACCACGCGCGTAATAGCGATAGGAAACCTGCACCCAGCAGCCCTGCTGAGATTTCTTCACCGTGGCGGCCTGAACCTCGCCCTGTGCGCTGGGCCACATGATGGCACGGTTTTCCCGCATACGTTGCCACCAGTTGCGGAAGACAACCGCAGCCGCACCGGCCGCCAGCGCAATCAGCGAGTGGAATGCGCCGGCCAGCGGGGCCAGATGGCGGAGAAGGTCCTTCATTGTGTCGCCGGGATTTGTCAACCAGGCGCGTACAGCTTACACCGGCAGGACCGGATGAGCATCTAAAAGAGGGGATGCGTCTAAGCTCTGTAAGCTCACCCGTTGGTGGGATTTCGTCCCTGTAAATTTATGGACTTCCCGTCTGGTCAACCCTTGCCGGGCAGGTATATGGTAAATGGTCGCCGTGCGCTCCGGAGGGTTCGGGCGAGCGGGCTCAGTTCACCCCAGGAGTGGTTTTGCTATGTCCACTGTGCTGCATCCGGAAGTCGCAACTGAAAAGGATTTTCTCCCGCTGAACGGGACCGATCACGTCGAGTTTTACGTGGGCAATGCCCGCCAGGCCTCCTACTTTTACAGGCTGGCTTTTGGCATGAAGCTGGTGGCCTATGCCGGGCCGGAAACCGGCGTGCGCGACCGCGCCTCCTATGTGCTGGAGCAGGGCAAAATCCGGTTTGTACTGACCACGCCGCTGCGCCCCGATGGCGAGATTGCCGAACACGTCCGCGTTCACGGCGACGGCGTGCGTGATGTCGCCCTCTGGGTGGACGACGCGCGACAGGCGTGGAAAGAAACGACAAAGCGTGGCGCTCGCAGCGTGCGCGAGCCCTTCGACATGAAGGATGACCAGGGCCTGGTGCGGATGGCCTCAATTGCCGCCTACGGTGACACCCTCCATACCTTTGTGGAACGCAGCGAATACAAGGGCCCCTTCCTGCCGGGCTATCGCGCTGTGGAGAGCGATCCACTGGCGCGCCCGACCGGGCTGCAGCACATCGACCACATGGTGGGCAACGTAGGCTGGAATGAGATGAACCGCTGGGTGGATTTTTACGCCAATACCATGGGCTTTTCGCTCTACCAGCACTTCGACGACAAGGACATTTCGACGGAATATTCAGCCCTGATGTCGAAGGTGATGGCCAACGGCAATGGGCGAGTGAAATTCCCGATCAATGAACCGGCGGAGGGTCGGAGGAAGTCGCAGATCGAGGAGTACCTGGAGTTCTACCATGGGCCTGGCGTGCAGCACATTGCGCTGGCGACGAACGACATTCTGTCCACAGTGGAAAAGCTGCAGGCGCAGGGCGTGCCGTTTCTGACCGTCCCGCACACTTACTACACGGAACTCGAAGGCCGCATTGGGAAGATTGACGAACCGATCGCAGACCTCGAGAAGCTCGGCATCCTGGTCGATCGCGACGACGAAGGCTACATGCTGCAGATCTTCACCAAGCCGGTGGAAGATCGGCCGACACTGTTCTTCGAGATCATCCAGCGGAAGGGCAGCCGCAGCTTCGGGAAGGGCAACTTCAAGGCGCTCTTTGAAGCGATCGAACGTGAGCAGGCCGCGCGCGGCAACCTCTAGCAGGCCACAAGCGGAAGGAAGCCAGGCTTATTACCGGCTGCGCCGGGTTCGTTTGGCGTGCGCTTCCCCGTTCAGGTGGAAAAGCATCCAGAAGAGGAATCCCACTCCGACCGAGACCACGACACCCAGCGCCAAGAGGGGAAGCTCCCTGAGAGAGACCATGCAAATTCCTCTGGCTTTATTCCAGAGCGAACGACGCAAGGGTCGCACAAGGACTCTATAAGTTTTCCGTAAGCGGTACGGCGCTAATCGGCCACCATCAGTTCACCAGGCAGAATGGGCCGGGTGCGCGGCAGCATGCCGTAAGCGGCCAGAGTGCCCATCAGCAGCAGAACCCCGCAGTACACCGCCAGCTTGGCAATGTCCGTGGCGTGATTCTTCGGCAGCGTCTTCCAGAGAAGCAGCAGAATCGACTGCGCGGCCGTTACCGACCACACCGCTCCATAAAAATATCTGCGCTCCCATCCTTCGCCCTGCGTGGAGCGGCGCACGCGCGGCAGTACGCCCAGGACGCTCAGCAGAACGATGGCGATGAGCAGGGGCGTATACCCGGCAGCGTAAATCTGCTTCAGCTGCCAGCGGCCGGTGGCAACTGCGCCGATCAGTCCCGCCAGGTTCAGCAGGGCGAAATTCAGGAGCGCGTTCCAGGCAAAGGTGTAGCAGACGCGGCGATAGAGCGGGTTGGGGCGATCTTCGGTGAAACGGAGAATGTACGGTGCAGGTTCTGCGCCCGGAAGCTTTCCGAAGAGAGCGGCGACACCGGTGCAGGCCAGGACCGTTCCCAGCCAGAGCAGATTACCCATGCTGCCCCCGCGCGCAAACAGATCGAAGGTGAGCGGCCCCGGAGCGAGAAAGAAAACCCAGATCCAGATGGGCCAGTGCGCCGCTCGATAACGTCGGGTGTTGCGGGTGCGCATTTTGCGCTGGTGAGCGTATTCAACGCGAACAGGAATGGCCATAGTCGCAGCGATTATAAGGGTTGGTCTTCATCGGACTGCTTCCTGCAGGTCGCGTGCGATGGGCGTGAAACGCACGGCAAGAGGCGCCCCCGTCTCCTCCGGAACACGGATGTACACGTCCTCAAGGGAGCGCACAATGTGATCCGCATAGATCAGGCTCTCGACTGAGTGCGAGAAAAGAGTGGCCAGGACCGTGCATCCTGCGGCATGGCCGGCCTCCGCTCCGGATGCGGAATCTTCAATCACGAGGCAGTCTTCCGGCGCCAGACCCAGGATTTCTGCGCCCATGCGGTAGGGCTCGGGGTGCGGCTTGCCCAGCTGCACGTCATCGGCAGAAACAATGCGCACCGGCACGCGGATGCCGCCGTACTGCATCCGGCTGCGGGCAAGGCGATCCGTGGCGGAGGTGACGACGGTCCAGTACTCTGCGGGCAGAGACTCAAGGATCGGCCGAACGCCGTCCAGGATAGAAACGTCGAGCTTGTCTGCTACCTCCATCTCTTCCAGCCACTGCAGCTCTTCCACGTCGTTAAGATCGGGGCGGAGCTGTCGGACGGTTTCTATCGCCCGGCGTCCATGCGCCATGCGGATCGCAGCTTCGGGGTCGATACCGCGGGCCAGTGCCCACTTTTCCCAGGTCCGCTCGACCGATCCGATAGAGCTGACGAGAACGCCGTCCATGTCGAAAAGAATGCCGCGCGGATAGATCGTGACCGGCGCTGCGGCGGGGAAGGAATCCATAAATTCAGAGTAGCAGGCGCATCGCGTACCTTCATCGGCACCGATGACCAGGTGGGCACCTGGGCGACAGCGGCGCCTCCGCCATGTGCCATGATGATCGAGCGAAGATCCGGCACAGCCTTTTGGGTCATTGAGACTCGAGAGTGGGGCGGAGTAGACTCGGAGCCTCTTCGGATTCCACTCGCGTTGCGGCGGGCCCGGCATCTCGGAGGCCCTGTTTTCGGGCCAGCCGGTCTCTCCAGGAGAAAGACACTGCGATCGATCTTTATCAACTATCGGAGAAATGATTCGGAGGGCGAAGCCGGCCGTCTTTTCGATGAACTAACGGCGCGATTCAGCCAGAACAGTGTCTTCATGGATGTGGCGGCGATTGAGCCCGGAAAGGATTTTCGCAAGGCCATTGATGAGAGCGTGGCCTCGTGCACCGTGCTGCTGGCCATGATCGGGCAGGAATGGCTGTCGACCAGGGACGCGACGGGAAATCGCCGCCTTGAGGATACGCACGACTTTGTGCGCCTGGAGCTGGCCTCTGCGCTGCGACGGGATATTCCGGTGGTCCCGGTCCTGGTCCGTGGGGCGAAGATGCCGCTGGTGGAGCATCTGCCGGACGATCTGAAAGATCTCGCCTACCGGAACGCGGTGGAGCTGACCCATGCCCGCTGGAAATCGGACGTTCAGGTGCTTGTGCATGCGCTGCGACCCTGGATGGAGGACGCGGGCGCAGCGGCCGATCCGGCTCGACGAGAGGCTGCGGCCGAGCCGACCCGGACCCTGCCCCTGGGTACGGCTTCTACGCTGCCGCCCGAGGCGATTGCGCAGATCAGCCGCGCTTTGGCCGTTTCCATCGGGCCGATTGCCGACGTGGTGGTCAGGCGCATGGCGCAACGGACGAAGACGGTCCCGGAGCTTTGCGAATGCGTGGCGCGGGAAATTCCCACGGATGCGGATCGGTTGAAATTCCTTAGAACCTGCCGCAGCGCGGGGCTGAGCTGAACGTGTCTCGCGCACCTTCGCCTGGCGCGCTGGACCTCATAAGCGCCCTCCCATCCGGTGCCTCGGGCGTTGACCGGGAGACTGGCCCGGTGACAAGATGGCTGGCACACGACAAAGCACATCGCCAGCCGTCAGGGCGCGGAGGATTCGGGTTATGGGTGTGAATCAGTTCACCTACAGCGGCAAGGGTCTTGCTCTCACCGAGCAGTTTGAGGGCTGCCGTCTGACCGCCTACCAGGACCAGGTCGGCGTGTGGACGATCGGTTATGGCCATACCGGCCCCGAGGTGTGCGCCGCGATGACGATCACCAGCGAGGACGCGCAGGCCCTGCTGGCCAGGGACGTGAGCAATGCGGCCGCATTCGTAAACAAAATTGTGCAGGTGCAGATCACCCAGGAAGAGTTCGACGCCCTGGTGGATTTTGTCTTCAACCTGGGCGTCGGATCCTTTGAGCGCTCCACCCTCCTGCGTCTGCTGAACGCGGGAGACTTTGCGTCGGCCGCGGCGCAGTTCGCTCTGTGGGATCGCGCGGGCGGAGCATTTGTCGCGGGCCTGCTGCGCCGCCGTCAGGCGGAAACAGCGCTGTTTAATCAGGAGCAGGCAGGTACCGAGAGCGTGTGAATCTGTGCGTTCGCGGGTGCAACACACGGGCCGCTTAGAAGCGTACGACCGCAAGGAGACCCCGATATGGCCGCAGCAACCGAATCTCTGGCCGGCAACGATCCGATCTTTGCGCGGCTGGAAGATCAGATCGACTGGTACGACCGCAAAAGTCGCAGTGCGCAGCATCTTTTCAAGCGAATCAAAATCGTTGAGATTCTCTGCGCCGCGATGATCCCGTTCCTTGCCGCAGTCTCTTTCTCCCATGACAAGCTGGTGACCGCGGGCCTGGGCGTCCTGATTACGATCCTGGAGGGCATTCTGCACCTGAACCAGTATCAGCAGCTCTGGAACACTTACCGCTCGACCTGCGAATCGCTGAAACACGAGAAGTACACTTATCTGGGGCACGCCGGGCCCTACACCGGAGTTGCCGATCCCCATGCCCTGCTGGCGGAGCGCGTGGAATCCCTGGTTTCCCAGGAGCACGCACAATGGACTTCGTTCCAGCAGCAGTCAGGAAAGGCCTCGGCGACCAATGAAATGTAGGCCTGGCAGGGTGCGCGTCGTATCCAGTGCTGTGATGCTGTCGGTCGTCGTTCTGGCCGGCTGCAAAACATCCGCCGATGCAGCGGCCGCCACCAGCCAGATGGCGGCAACCTCGCAGCAGCTGTCCAGCTACTACAAGGCGCTCCAGACCACGTTTGGGGAAACGGACGAGCTTTACCAGCTGAATGAGCAGCTATATGCAAAGCCCTACACCGCCGAGAATCAGCACCTGCTGAAAAATAACGAAGCGGAGCTTGAGAAGCGGGCAAGGCTGGCAGGCGATCTGTCATCTCTGTCGGAAAGCTTCGGCGCGCTGAGCGGATCATCTGTGCCTTCGAATGCCGCATCTGCCGCGTCGCAGGTGGAGTCGGACGTCGAGAAACTCGCGCCGCTGAAGGCGTCTTCGACTGAGCAGGATGTGCTCAAGGTGGCCGTGCAACCGCTGGCGACGGCTATCCAGGAGCACAAGGAGCGGGAAGCAGCCAAGGCGATGCAAAGCGCGGTCCAGTCGCTCAGCGATCTGTTTGCGAAGGAGACGGACGTTTGGAACTCGACCGAAGAGGTCTATTCCCAGATTGCGGCGAATCTGGCGACAAATCTGGTGGATGCGAACGTGACCGACAACAGCGCGGTGCTCAATGTAGCGCTCACACCGTTCGGATTGGTCCGAAGCGCCTCGATAGGCGAGATGAACGAGAAGCTCGCGCCCGTGGCGAAGCAGCAGATCGCGACCAGGAAAACCGCCATGGATGATTCTTACCGGAACGCGACCGAAGCCATGGCCAAAGCGCTGGCTCAGATGGCCCAGCGGATTCAAAACCTCGCGGAAGGCAAGCCTATGACAGAGCGCCGGTCGCCGCTCTCGCTCGCAACCGTGCAGCAGTGGGTCACGCAGGTGAACGGCGTGGCCAACACGCTGCAACCGGCCTCGGGCGCGAGTACAAGCTCAGCGAAATCCGGCAGCGGAAAGGCAAAATAGCATGGCCAACGCACTCGCCAACGTACAGGCGACGTTTCTCAATCTCGATGGTCAGTACAACCTGCTGCTGGCGGCGTGTCCCACCCAGGCGGATCGCGATGCGCTGAGCGCGCGCTATTCGGCTGCGCAGAACGCCTATGAGGAGTGCGCCGATCAGTTACTGGAGGCCGACGATGCGGCATTGACAGCACTCTGTACGCAACTCACGACGGTCAACAAACAGGTGAGCGCCCTTACGACCGAAATGGGCGACATGAGCAAGGTTCTGACCGTGCTGGACCAGGCCCTGAAGCTCGGTCAGCAGATCATCTCCTGCCTTGCGTAACCATCGGGATTACTTTTCCGGCTCCTCGTAACAGCCGCGGCCGGGCTTACACCGCGCCAGGTGCACATAGTGCTCGTCGGGGCCGGCCGGGCTCATCGTGCGCAGGCACCAGTAGCTGGAGGCCGCGTGAATCCCCGGGATCCAGGAATCGGCATTCTGCGGCGTAAATCCGTAAGGATTTTTGGTGCGGAGGCACTGGCAAGGCTGCGTGGCATTCGTGGTGCTCATGGTGAACCTCCTGACCCTTATCCAGCCGCGCTGGGATCGCGATCCATTTTGCCGGCAGCCAGCAGAATCGTGCGATAGACGGCCACCGGGAAGAGATCGAGTTTGTATGCATTCGCGGAAAGCGGTTGCGCACCGTCGACGGAAGCGCGGCCGGCGGCGCGGGCGGTTTCTTCTGTGATCTGCTTGCCCGTCAGAGCGGCTTCCGCCTTCGCCGCGCGGCGAATCACCGGGGAGGCGGCGCTCATGGTGATGACCGCCCGGCGACAGGTGTCTCCATCCATCTCAAGGACGACGCCGGCGTCCGCGATGGCCCAGTCGAAGCTCTCCTTCTCGCCATACTTTTGATATGCGGAGCGCGTGCCGAGAGCGGGTTTGGGAACATAGATCGCCGTGATCAGTTCGTCAGGTTCGAGAATGTTGAACTTCGTCGGGTTCGCCTCTGGCACGACGTAGAGGTCGCGGATCCCGACGGTACGCTTGTCGCGTTTCGTTGAAGTCAGCTCGACCGTTGCGCCCAGGCCGAGTAGCGCCACCGCCGCGGACGAAGGCGCCACCGACGGGCAGCTCTCGTATTCCATAATGGCGTGGTACTGGTTCAGCCCTTCGAAGGCGAAGCAGAATTCCTTCCCCTTGCGGATGCACTGGAACTCCGCCGAGCGGTAATACCAGCACTGCACGTGCTGCAGCAGGTTGCCTCCGACGGTGGCCATGTTGCGGATGTGCGGGGTGGCGGCATGTCCGCAGGCGTCGGAGAGAATTTGATAGTGTGCGCGAATGACCGGGTGATCGCTGATTTCCGCAAGCGTGTTGAGTGGGCCGATGGTGAGGCCCTGATCCGTCTCGCGAATACCGCGCAGTGAAGCAACGTTCCGGATATTGACCAGACGCGTCGGTTCCTGGATACCATCTTTCATCCGGTCGAGCAGATCGACGCCGCCGGCTTTGACAACAGCGCCGTCTTTGAGCTGCGACAGCGCCGCTTCGACCGAGGTGCAGTCGGCGATAGAGAAGCGGTTCATGCCTGCTCCTTTCCCTGCGCGGAAGCGCGCAGCGCCGCAAGAACGACAGAGGGTGTCATGGGCGTTTGCCGGATGCGAACGCCTATGGCGTTGTAAACAGCGTTGCCTATGGCGGCTCCAATGGAGACAACGCCCGCAGCTTCGCCGATACCGGAGGCATCCGTGGAACTCTGCCCGATATAGGCCTCCACCAGCCGAACATCGATCTGCGGAATCTCCCGCGCGCCGATGATCTTGTACTGCTCCAGATCGGCATTCACCATCAGGCCGTAGTTGGGATCCAGCAGACGATTTTCCAGCAGCGTGTAAGAGATGCCCTGAATGATGCCGCCATTAATCTGGCTGATCGTCTGTTCCGGGTTCATCGGGCGTCCGCAGTCATGGACCGACAACACGCGCCGGACGTGAATTCGGCCCAGCTCGGTGTCCACTTCCACCTCCGCAACATCCACCCCGCCATACGTGAGGTACTTCTTCGGGTCATAGTCGGGAGTGCGCTTGGCCTGCGCGGTGATCTGCGCAATCGACATCTTTGCGGCAGCGCGGCGGAAGGGAAGCGGCTGGAATTTGCCTGATTTGCTGCGGACATCGCCATCCACCAGAACCAGGTCCTGCGCCGAGCTGCCCAGTGCCGGCGCGATATTCGCCAGAAATGCCTGTGAGGCCTGCCAGGCCGCATCGCGCACTGCCGGCGTCAGTGACAGCGTCGTGACGCTGCCCCCGGAGTCGGGACCCTGCGGATAGTGGGTGTCGCCGACCTTCACGGAAACCTGCGCAGGCGGCACGCCGAACTGCTCCGCCAGAATCTGCGCCATTACGGTTCGGATTCCGGAGCCGATGTCCTGGACAGCAGAGAGGACCTCCAGCGAGCCGTCTTTGTGAACCCGCACCTCGGCGTTCGATCCCATGCTGACAAATCGGTACCAGACGGACTGGCCCAGCCCCACCCCTCGCTTCACAGGGCCTGAATCGGCGGCCGCCATCGGGTTGCGCGACTTCCAGAGTTCGCTGCTGCGGACGATCTCGCGCTCGACTCGCCGTACAGGATGCAGGTCCGTCTTGTCGCGCAGATCGATGGGATCCATGCTGAGCTTCGCGGCCAGCTCATCGATCGTCTGTTCCAGTGCAAAAGCGCCCTGCGGGTGGCCGGGGGCGCGCATGGCGGAGGCCGGCCCTGCATTGATGAAGACGTCGTTCTCTTCGGTATGCAGGGACGCTGACTGGTAGAGATTCGCTGCCGGACCCGAGCATCCGGCGCCGGTGCCGCATCCCGCCGTACCGTACGCCACCAGATGAATCGCCGTGATCGTACCGTCCTTCTTTGCGCCGATGCGCAGTACCTGGTCGGAGCTGGGCCGATTGCCGACCGACAGATGCTCCTCCTCACGATCCAGCATCAGCCGGACCGGCGCTCCCGTCTTCCTTGAAAGAGCGGCCGCCACCACTCCGGGATTGCCGGCCCCAAACTTAGCGCCGAAGCCGCCGCCCATGTATTCCGTGATCACCCGCACTTTCGGAAGGGGAAGCTTGAAATAACCGGCGAGTTCCTCGCGAACGCTGGACGTGCCCTGCGTTGAAGCCCACACCGTCAGCATGTCCGGTTTCCAGTCGGCAACCACCCCATGCGTTTCCAGCGCGGAATGCGTCTGGACCTGTGTGGTGTAGTGGCCCTCCACGACCACATCCGCATCCCTGAATCCCTGCTCGATCTTGCCCTTGCGGTGAATGGAGGGACCGTGGACGTTGCCGGTCTGCGGCACGTCGCTCGGTCCGCCGCCGCCGCCCGCGCTCCCGGCCTCATCGGCCGGGCCGGGGAAGACCATCGGCGAGTCGGTGCTCCGCGCTTTTACATCATCGACGACAAAGGGCATGGCGTCGTACTGAACTTTCACCAGGGCGGCGGCCTCTTCCGCGGCGGCCGGGGTGGTCGCGGCTACAGCGGCAATGGGCTGCCCCGCGTAACGGACGACCGGATATTTCACCTGCTCCAGCGCAGGATTGCGCAGTTCCGCATTGCCCAGCACATGCTGAATGACGTGCACGCCCTTTACGCCCGGGACCTTTTCCGCGGCTGATGTATCGACCGAGAGAACTCTGGCGTGAGGCACGGTTGCGTTGACAAACTTCGCGTACAGCATGCCGGGGAGCTGCACATCGGACGTGTACCGGGCGCTGCCTGATGCCTTGGCCGCTCCGTCGTAGCGTGGCACCGATTGTCCGACATACTTCAGGTCCTTGTTGACCGGCCAAACCGGCGGCTCGCTCGCTGGTACCTGGCGTGTCTCGGTCGTCAGAGTGTAGCCCGGCACGCCAACCGGCATCTCGACGGACTTCTCTGCAGAGCCCGCGGCCTGGGTCGGTTTGTCTTCCTGGATGGATGTCTTCATAAGCTTCTTCCCCTCAGGCCTGGCGGTTCGCGGCCGCATCAAGGGTGGCGGCGAAGATTTTAGGATAGGTGCCGCAGCGGCACAGATTGCCGGAGACGGCGTGTCGAATCTCGGCTTCCGAAGGATTGGGATTACGCTCGAGCAGAGCGGCACAACTCATCACCATGCCCGGCGTGCAAAATCCGCACTGCATGGCATCGTGCTTCACGAAGGCCGCCTGCAGCGGATGCAACTCGCCTCCGGAGGCAATGCCTTCGATCGTGGTGATGCTGTGACCCACGGCGTCGATGGCCAGTGTCATGCAGCTGTTCACGGGCATCTTGTCCAGCCATACCGTGCAGCCGGAACACACACCGCGGTCGCACCCGATCTTTGTGCCGGTCATGCCAAGGTGGATCCGCAGGGCTTCGGCCAGCGTGGTGCGCGGCTCGATCTCGACGGTATGTTCTTTGCCGTTGACATGCAGATGCACGGCTACCGCTCCCGGACCGAGTTCAGTCACGCCGGAAATCTCTGCGGCCTTTGCTTCCGAAGCGAAGCCCTGGACACCTTCCAGCAGCGCTGTGCCCGCCGCCGTGAGGCCCGCGCCCTTCAGAAACCCACGGCGAGTAATCCCCGCGCGGTTGGAGTCGGCCGGATGCTTCGGCGAAGTAGGAGGTGCTGTTTCTTGATCCGCCATGAGTGCTGCTCCCTGCCGCCTCTGCAGTGCCAGCGGCGGCCCCATTCAGGTGCTGAACGCCCACTATATCCCCGCCGCGGTTATGGAGTAAACCACTGTCCGTCCTCTGAACCGGCCAGTGAGCACTGACAGAGCGGGATCGCCATAGCCACTTGCCTGTCCATGCGGCGGCCTCGCCCGTACCGATTCCTGATGGACCGCACAAATTTTCCTTATTAGGCCCGTGTTTTGCAGAATGTTTCGTTTTGTTCGGGGTCGAAACCTCTTGCAGTTGCCCCTCTGGTGGTTCAAAATAGCTTACCCAGTAGATTCGGGCTCAGGATCCCCACAGAAACCACAAAAGAAGCCGGGAACGGATGCCGGCGTAAGCCTCGATCTTTTCGGAGGAAATGTGACCCAGTTTCGTTTCGCAGTTTCTGCGTTCGTGCTTTCCCTGTTTGTTGCCATCTCAGCTATCGGGCAGGTCGCCACCACCTCGCTCCGCGGTATTGTCAAAGACCCAACGGGAGCCCTCGTTCCGGGAGCCACGATCACACTGTCCAACCCGGCAACAGGTCAGACGGAAAAAGTAACCTCGGATGCGGCAGGGGTATATACGTTCTCTCAGATCCCGCCGGCCCGATATACCATCAAGGCTACTGCCCAGGGCTTTGGCGATCAGACCAAAGTTGCCGAGCTGCTGGTCAACCAGCCGGCAACCATTGATTTCACCATGACGCTGCAGGCGCTTTCTCAGGTGGTGAACGTCAGCGCCGAGGCCCAGACGCTCAATACCACCGATGCCTCACTGGGCAATTCTGCGGGCAACGCCCTCATCCAGGCCCTCCCCAGCGAGACCCGTAACGTGCCGGATCTGCTCTCGCTCCAGCCGGGCGTCCTGTACATACCGGCCGGCTCCAATGGCGACGGAGCCGCCTCTGAGCTGAACCCCATGGGTGACAGCCGCAGCGGCGCAGTGAACGGCGTGCGCTCCGACCAGGGCAACGTCACCGTTGATGGCGTTGACGACAACGATCAGATTTACGGGTATGCGTTTACCGGCGTGCTGCGCGAAACCCAGGATTCCGTCGAAGAATTCCGCGTGGCCACATCGAATACCAATGCCGACGAGGGTCGTTCCGCCGGCGCGCAGGTGAGTCTGATCACGAAGTCCGGCACGAACAAGTTTCATGGTGCGGCCTATGAGTACAACCGCCCCACCATGACCGTTTCCAATAACTACTTCAATAAGCAGTCGGAACTGGCCAGCGGACAGGCCAACGTCGCACCCAAACTGATTCGCAATATCTTCGGCGCGGATCTGGGTGGCCCCATCCTGAAAGACAGGTTGTTCTTCTTTGCCAACTATGAAGGAACTCGCCAGGCCGAGGATGCGGAGGTTATCCGCACCGTTGCTACTTCCTCGTATTTGGCGGGCAAATTGACCTATCTGGGGGACGACAACTCCGGGAATATCGTGCCGGTGACTTTGTCGCCTGCTCAGGTTACATCCCTTGATGCAGGCTGCGTATCTGCTGGCGGCTGCAACAACAGTCAATACGCTGCCGGTCCTGGCCCCAATTCAAACGCGCTGGCCTATTTCGCCTCCATCCCGGCGGCGAACGGCATCCTCGAAGGCGACGGTTACAACACCGGCTCGTTTGCCTTCTCTTCGCCCAATCCTCTCAGCGAAAACACCAGCATTCTCCGTCTCGACTGGACCCCCAGCAATAAGCACCGGATCTTCGTGCGCGGGGGTCTGCAAAAAGATAAGACTGATGGGATTGAGCAGTTTCCCGGACAGGGTCCGAGCTACGTTTTTGAGGACAACACGAAAGGCATCGTGGCCGGGGACACGTGGTCCATTACGCCCAATGTCATAAATGACCTGCGTTACGGGTTTATTCGCCAGGGAAACAGCAATCGAGGTGTCGGCACAGGCGACTATGTCGATTTCCGCTTCATGGATACCGCCACAGCGGAGACCCGCACCACCGTGGCCGATGTGCCCGTCAACAATGTTATCGATAACTTCAACTGGAACCATGGCGAGCACGACTTCCAGTTCGGTGCCAACTGGCGGTTGGTTGAACAGAACCGGACTTCCGATGCCGTCTCCTACAACAGTGGCAGTTCCAATCCCTACTGGCTGGGTGGCGATCCGCCCGATCCCAATGCGATCCTCGGCTTGCCCCCGGTAGACAGCGGCTTCGGAAACTCCTTTGTTATCGCTTATGCGAACCTCATCGGCACCGTCCCTTCCATCACCAACCAATACAACTATCAGTTAACCAGTGCCACCTCCGGAACCCTCCTTGCCGACGGCACGCCGCTGACTCGTCACTTCAAAGCGAATGAGTTTGAGTACTACCTGCAGGATGCGTGGAAGCCCAGACCGGACCTCACGATCACCTTCGGCATTCGCCATACCCTGCTGCAGACGCCGTATGAAACCACCGGGCAGGAAGTTACGCCCACGATCGATACGCATGCCTGGTACAAGCAGCGCGAGAACGCGGCTCTGCAGGGACAAATCTACGAGCCGCTGCTGACTTTTGCTCCGGCCGGAAACTACTACGGCAAGTCCGGCTTCTATCCAATGTCAAAAGATAATATTGCGCCGCGATTCGCCATTGCATATGCGCCAACCCCCAATACCACCATCCGGATGGGCGCTGGCCTTTACTATGATCACTTCGGCGAAGCGCTCGTCAATATCTTTGACCAGAATGGATCCTTCGGGCTGAGCGGTGCCGTCACAGATGCTGCGGATACCTATGGATTTGAAGACTCGCCGCGGTTTACCGGCCGCCGGAGCCTTCCCTTCACGAATGGCGCCGGCGTCTCCCCACAGCCCTACCCCTATACGCCGCCCTCCGACGTTGTCCAGGGTTTTGCGATTACCTGGGGACTCGACAGCCGGATGAAGACTCCCTACACGGAGTCATTTAACTTCTCGATCCAGCATCAGTTCCCCAAGGGCTTTACCCTCGAAACGGATTACGTCGGCACCCTGGGACGCCATCTGATCCAGAGCCTCGACCTGACTGAGCCCGTCGACTATGTCGATCCTGCTGGCGGCGGAGATTACTACCATGCCGGAAGCCAGCTCTCGAAACTTGTGGATCAAAACGCCGGCAGCTGTAACTGCGTCTACGATTCCAATGGCTATGTGATTGGGAACACGCAAAACATTCAGCCGATTCAATACTTCGAACACGTCTTCCCATGGATGGCCGGTTACGACTATGCCGGGGAGAGTGCGACCCAGGCCATCTTTAATAACGAATGGGCTCCCTATCGTTCCAACCTGGGTGCCACCAGCGCCCTGGCCGACCTCGATTTCTACGGCCCGGGCTCGACCGGATACGGGTTCTATCCCGCACCGGCGAACTGGCAGCCGCACTTCTGGCAGAAACAGTTCTCCTCTCTCTACGCGCTCTCAACCATGGGCATGAGCTACTACAATGCCCTTCAGGTCAGCCTCCACCATCCCGTCAGCCACGGGCTGGAGTTGGATCTCAGCTACACTTATTCGCGCTCCATCGACGAAGGGTCGGACGCAGAACGCAGCACCGAGAACAGCACCAGCACCGCGCTGAGCAGCATCATCAACACCTGGAAGCCGGAGCTCAATCGCGGCGTGTCCGACTTCGATGCCACTCATCTGCTCACCGTGAATAGCTACTATGAACTGCCGTTCGGCCGGGGACGCGAGTTCGGTGCGAACATGAACCGGGCCGCCGACATCCTCGTCGGCGGATGGCAACTCACCGGTTTGAGCCGCACCACCAGCGGCCTGCCATTCTCTTTGTTTGAGCCGGGCTGGACGACCGACTGGCAGCAGGAAGGTTTTGGCATCGTGACCGGGAAGCTGAAGACGCACCGCCATTTCGATTCCTCCGGCAACCCTCTCTACTTCGACAATCCGAACGCTATCAACAGTGGTACGCTCACCGGCTCTCCAGTTCGTCTGCCCTACCCTGGCGAAACGGGCGAACGCAACAACTTCCGCGGCGACGGCTACTTCGATATCGATGCCGGCCTCAACAAAACCTGGAAGATCCGCGAGTACGGTGCGCTCAAGTTCGATTGGGAGACCTACAACGTGACGAACACCGTGCGCTTCGATCCGTTCTCCATCGGTTCCCAGCTCACCAGCAGCAGTTTGGGATATGCCAGCACTCTGCTGACCACGCCGCGTCGCATGCAGTTTGCCCTGCGGTTCGACTTCTAGCCATGGCCTGAGCCGAAGCGCCGGGGATCCACGTCTCCGGCGCTTTTTCTTGTGCTGGATCCGGAAAGGAAGCAGAACACCGATGCGCAAGCGCTGCCTGCTGGCTCCCTTCGCTGCAATCCTTACTGCATTCGCGGTGCACGCCCAGGCGCCTGCGCCTGCCTCAGTGCTGGGCCATGCGCCAGGCGACGATTACTACCTGGCCAATTACGAGGAGGAGATTCACTACTTCCACGAATTGGCCGCTCACTCCGATCGCATCCGCATGATCACCGTCGGCAAGTCGTCGGAAGGCCGCGATATCGAGGTCGCTCTGATCTCCTCTCCGCAGAATCTTGCCAGGGTCGACGACTACAAAGCAGCGAACGTGCGCCTGGCCACAGACCAGAACCTCGAAGACGCCCAGGCAAGGGAACTGGCGCACACGTCGAAGGTGATCGTGCACATCGATGGCGGTCTGCACGCCGACGAAGTGGCCGGCCCGCAGCACTCCATTGCCCTGGCGTACAAGCTGGTCTCCACGCAGAACGATCCGGAGATTGACACTATCCTCGACAACGTCATCCTGATGCTCTGGCCAACCCTCAATCCCGACGGCCAGGACATGGTGGTGTCCTGGTATCGGAAGAACCTGGGCACGCGTTTCGAAGTCAGCCCCATGCCCTGGCTTTTCCAGGAATACGTCGGGCACGACAATAACCGCGACGGCTACATGCTCAATATGAAAGAGTCCCAGGTCGTGGCGAACGCTGAAATCGACTGGGCGCCAGAAATCTTTTACTGCCAGCACCAAACGGCGCCTTTCCCCGCCCGTATCTGGATTCCACCCTTCAGCGATCCCATCTCCTCCAACATCAGCCCCTACGTGCGCAGCTGGTTCAACGTCGTCGGCACGAATATGACAGCGTATCTTGACGCGCACCAGATGCCGGGAGCCATCAGCGAACAGCGCTTT
>DASXFH010000330.1:0-15407 GCA_036489655.1 Acidobacteriaceae bacterium
GTTCCCCGTCGAGGGCGTGCAGTTCCATCCGGAAAGCGTGCTCACCGAAGATGGCAAGACGCTGATCCGGAACTTTCTCCAGTTGCAATGACTGTCCACCGCACCGCCAGCCTCGCTGCTCTCGTGCCGCTTGCCTGCTGCCTCGCCGCCGCACAGCAGGATTCCGCGCCCGCCCACGTCGAATCCATCGCTACGGTGCCGGTCGAGGGCGTCGCTTTGTCCGGGTCGCTGTCCGTCGAGAACGGACGAGCGACCATCGGCAACAACGGCACCATCACCGCCGGCGACAAGACGGCCAGCGTGTCGCTCACCCGCGGCGGCAGCCTGAACGTCTGCGCCTCGACCAAAATCCATCTCTCCACCGACAACACCACGCCTGGTGGAGCGCTCATGATCGCCATCGACCGCGGCGCCATCGAGGCGCATTACACGCCGGGGCAGTATTCCGACGTGCTGCTCACGCCCGACCTGCGTATCCTGATTTCGCCGCCGGGCCGGGCCGACATCAGCCTGCGCGTCAACAACCAGGGCGACACCTGCCTCGACAATCACGGCGCGAATGCCCCCTACGTTCTGGCCAGCAGCCTCTTTGAGGGAGGCGCCTATCGCGTGCAGCCCAATCAGCGCGTGCTCTTTGAACATGGCAGCCTGCATGAAGTCGTCGACAACGAGCCGGAGCCCTGCGGCTGCCCTCCGGATCATCCTGTTTCCATCGCGAGCGCGGGCGTTCACGGCAAAACCCCCGCCCAGCCGGGCGAAACCGTCGCGAAGAATAAGGCCGAGGCCGACAACCCCTTTCCCCTGGCCGAGAGCGAAGGGTTGAAATCGCCGCCCGCCTCGCCCACAACGCCCATCGTTCCCGCCGGCGAAGCCCACGCCCAGGTCAGCGCGCCTCTGACCTTTAACAGCGCGCAGCCGCTCCTGCCCGAGCTCTCCATCCCGCCCACCTCCGGCAACCACCCCGCGTCGCCGAAGCCCGTCGCAGTCGAGCCGCCTCCGGCCAAACCGCACCAGCCTGGCTTCTTCGGACACATCGGCCACTTCTTCAAGCGGCTCTTCGGCGGGTAAGCAGGCTCCGCGCAGGTCGCGGCAACCGGCCCGGTGCGCCCGGCCGCAGCATATTGACAGCCATCCTACCGTTGCCTGCAGTGTCTCTACTCATCCGAATCGGCCCTGCACCAACATCCTCGCGGAAGTTATCGACAGCCAAATCCTCTCCTGTGCGCGATCCCCAGCCGCTCTCTCTCGCGCCCCGTTCCCGGCTGTCTCCCCCTCGAACCAACCCGCGTCGATGATCCTGAGAATGTCTGACCCATCGAGGAGAGTGGATCGTGGCGACCGTATCTGCAGTGGGGAAACCCCGCTCAACGTGGCATTCACGCGCAAACTGGAGCGCGCGCGACGTTCCCGATTCCTGCATGAGGCTCCGCCGGAGCCCCGAGTTGTCGACCTCCATGCCGTAATCTTCACAGCCTCATCGCCGCCTGGGCTCGCCACTTCCGATAGCCCCCGGACAGGGCGGCCAGCCGCTGAGTCCGCCCCTCCCTCCGCCTGGGATAAAATCGAAAGGCCGGAGTCTGTTCCTGCGCGGACCCTTCGCGGCCCGCCACCGGGTGCCCCATCCTTGCCGCCGGCGTCGCGACAGGGTGGGATCTCGCAATCTCTCCGCATCCATATTTGCAAGGAGCCTTACCCATGGCGATTCCCGCCACCCAAATGCGTCCGGGCATGATCATCAAGCACAACAACGATCTCCACCTTGTCTTCTCCGTGGAGCACCGCACCCCCGGCAACCTGCGTGCCTTCATCCAGGCCAAGCTGCGGAACGTCCGGACCGGCGCCATGTTCGTGGAGCGCTTCCGCTCGCCCGACCCCATTGAACGCGTGATCGTGGACGAGATCCCCATGGAATTCCTCTACAACGATGGCGACGACTTCTACTTTATGAACACCGAGAACTTCGAGCAGACCCACCTGAAGCGCGACACGCTGGGGGACGCGGTCGAATATCTCACCGCCAATCAGCAGATCAAGGTCTCGTTCCACGACGGCAAGCCGGTCGGCATCGAGCTGCCCCAGACCGTCGAACTCACGGTCGTCGAAACCGAGCCCGGCCTCAAATCCGCCACCGCTTCCTCGGTCACCAAGCCCGCAAAAACCGAAACCGGCCTCATCGTCCAGGTTCCACCCTTCATCAATGAAGGGGAAAAGATCCGCGTGGACACCGCCGAAGGCGCGTACCTGAGCCGGGCGTAAGTCCGGTTACAGGGTTCAGGTCAAGCCTTTTGGGATACAGGCCCCGATCCCACCGCCCTCGCGGCTCCCGAAAGCCGTTGTTCGGTAGCCTGTAACCCCTAAGCCGCCCATCCGTGGAAACGTGTCAAGGCCTCGGCGACATGACGAAAGTCACAGTCCTTGATACAAAACGACTTCCACGCCAAAATACCGGCCCAAAACTGGCAGGGAATCCCTCCGGACTTGGTATTCTAAAAATAGGGGGTAAAAACAATTCTCCCCTCGCGAAGGCTGCCCGTCCGGCAGCCTTTTCTGCTTGCGCCCACTTCTTTTTGAGGAGCGTTCAACGTGTCGCCAGTGCCGCCCTCCGAGCCCCGCCCACTGAACCGCAGAGGGGGATCGAAGGCGGAGACGTTACCAAAGTGGCCCTGTAGAATCAACGCCCCATCTTTATGACCCCCTGTGAAATTCGATTGATTTTTCGCGCCGCCCCGCCAGGCACCGGTGGGAACCAGAGCAGGATCGTTCGCGTAAGTCTGGGTATGGCGGGCTACGGGTGGGAGTGGGTCGAGGCCGAGGTGGAGCGGACGGCCGCCGAGTGGGAGGCTTGCGCGGCGGCACGGGCCCCGGAGGCGCGGCGCTACTCGGCCCGGGAACACCGGGAGCGGGAGCGGGCCTACGACCGGGCGCTGAACGACGTGGAGAAAGAGGCGAAGCGGGTACGGCGCCGGGCTCGATTCGGAGCGCGAGCACAGGATGGGGCCCAGGAGCGAATCACAGCGGCCTTCGCCCGGTTTTCCGCCGAGGCGCTGGGGCTGGGCGAGGACGCGGTCGGCCTGCTGACCGACGATTTCCTTCCCGTCGGCACCCAGCTGGCACGCTGGGCGCGAGCCTTCGATCCTGACTTGCCGATGGAAGGGATCGTCCAGGCCTGCCGCAATGCGTGGACGGCCTGCGGTCTGCAGCCTCTGCTGGGTGAGCGCATCCGTCTGACGCCGGCGATTCTGGGCTACAGCCTCCTGTATCCCTACAGCGATAACCAGCTGGACCGGGTCGATCTGCCGGCGGAGGAGAAGCTAGCCGGCAGCCGGCGCTTCCGCGAACGCCTGCAGGGAGACAGCATGGCGGCGGCAAATGCCTGGGAACGAGCGGTCTGGGAGCTGGTCGGCCTCGTCGAGGGGCAGTATCCGCGGGCGCTCTACCCGCAGGTTTTCGATTGCCTGCTGGCGATCCATCGCGCGCAGGAGCAGAGCCTGCGGCAGCTGCGAGCCGACTGCTCGGGCACGGAGTTGCTGCGGCTGAGCTGCACCAAGGGCGGCACGTCAGTCCTGGCGGATGCGTGCCTGGCGCAGCCGGAGCTGACCGAGGCCGAGAGCCGCTTCGGCTTTGCATGGGGCGTGCTGCTGCAGCTGGGCGACGATCTGCAGGACATTGAGGACGATGTGCGGCGGGGGTCGGCCACGCTGTTTTCAACGGCGGCCCATCGCGGGGAGTGCCTCGACGGGCTGGTCATCCAGCTATTGCAGTTTGCCGAGCGCGTCGGGGCGCAGATGGAAACACTCCCACACCGCAATCCGATGCTCCAGGACCTGCTGCGGATGAGCTGGCGGTCGCTGATCCTGATGGCGGTGGCCGAGTCGCACCTGTACTTCTCGCCAGAGTTTCTGCGGGAGGCGGAGGCCTGGTCGCCCTTTCGGTTTGGATTCTTGCGGGAGCGGCGGGTACGGCTCGCCGGACGGCGGGGACTCTATGCAAATCTGTTCGAGCTCTTTCTAGCCGGAAAAGAGGAGGGTTCGGGGCAATTGCCGGCGGTGCGCAATCCTATGGAACTCGCAGCCTGCGTGGCGCCGGCGCAGGTCGCGTAGTACCGCTCTCAGTTTTCTCGCACGAGGGCCCAAATCCAGCCACAGAACGCCAGCACCAGGAAGGGGAAGCCGAGCCCGGGCAGCGGGAAGGCCGTGGGCAGGATGCGCACCCCCCACAGGATCCCGGCAAACGTGATGAGGAAGACGCTTGCGCCAATCACGCTGGCGATCCGCGCCCAGATGGCGAACGTCGGCGGTATGCCTGTCATGAGCAGGGCGGCGGCCCACAGGGCGCACCCGGCTGCGAACGATGGAATCATCGCCTCGAGCGACTGGGGCGTCCCGGCGAGCATGACGCTCTCGCCGATGCAGAAGATCAGAAAGCCGGCCGCCACCGAGTCGTTGCCGGAACGGAAATTTTTCAGGGAGAGGATGGCGGTGGCGACGATCAACCCAAGGCCATCGATCCCCCAGAAGACGGTGCGTAGTCGCGGATCGGCGACAAACGTGCCGGCCATGCCGAAGACGCCGCCCAGCATCAGGCCTGCAATAGCAACTGCGTTCAGAGGACGCTTCATGCGTTGTCTCCGGGAATGCCGGGAGGTCCGAGAATCTCGATGCCGTAGCGGGCGGCGGTGCTGACAATCAAATCCATGTCGGGCGGCTGAGTGGGCGGAGGCGGAGGCGTCATCGTCAGCGCAGGCTGAGAGAGCTCGCGCATGAAGCTCTCGAAACCGCCTGGCTCGGCTACCAGCAGGAACCGCGCGAGGTCCGATGCGACCAGGAATGTGTGAGGAATGTCACGCGGGCCAAAGACAAACGAACCGGCGGGCGCGTGAATCGTACGGCCGCCCACCCAGAAGGTCAGCTCGCCCTCGAGGACGTAGAACCATTCGTCTTCGCGATGATGGACGTGGAGGGGAGATCCCGCGCCTTTCGGAGCCAGGGTCTCAGTGACGGCGACTCTGCCACCGGTTGTCTCAGCGGTAGCCTTGACGGTCACCAGCCCGCCAAACGACCAGAAGATTTCTCCTTCGCCCTGCATGTAGGCAATGGGGGCGATTGCAAGCTCCGCCATGGCTGATCCTCCGTGAAAGGGATACGCTTCTTTTGCAGCTGGTTTCGGGGGGAAAGGCAAGGCTAACACGGGGAGCTTCTCGGGCGTGGATGAAGTGCCGGGGTTCCGCCAGCGGAGTGAAGGCCGCATCCTATCGAGCGGCGACATAAAGTGCGAACAGCAGTTTGCGTGGATGCAGGGCAGAGCGGGAGAACATGCGCACAACGCTATGAGCCTGCGCGGTGCGTCGTCTGGATGATGGCAGTTCCGGACTGAAGGACCGGCAGAAGCGATGGGCCGTTGCGCATAGGAGATCTCTAAAATGGAGGTTCCAATCCTTACCAGGAAGGTCTATTTCGAATCTGCCTGATCCAAGGTTGCTTCCAGCCGGTCGATCAGCTTGTCCTGGCCGCGGAAGATCTTTTTGCGGGCGGTCTTCACGTCGAACCAGGCGCCGCGGTCGGCTTCGGGGATCTCGATCTGGCGGCGGGAGCGCGGCGGCCATTCGACCAGGCAGGTGTTGGAGACGAGGGTGGCGGGATCGAAATCGGCTTCCAGCGCCCAGGCCGTGACTTCTTTGCCGGACGGCTGGCGGACCTGGCCGAGGGGGAGAAAGTCAGTGACGGGGCGGCTGAGGGCGAGGGCCGAGCCGGTTTCTTCCTGGAACTCGCGGCGGGCCGCGTCGAGGGGCGGTTCGCCCTCGTGGTATTCGCCCTTGGGGATCGACCAGGAGTCCTTCTTCGCCCAGAAAGGGCCGCCGGGGTGGATGAGGAACACTTCCAGTCCGGAAGCGGCGCGGCGGTAGAGCAGGAGTCCGGCAGAGGTCTTGGGCGGCATGGCGAGAGGCAGGATTCAGGCTACAGGGTACAGGCTGCAGGTTCCGCGGCACAGAGTACTGCTGTTGGTAGCTGCGGCAACTAGCCGGACCGCCGGAAAGCCTGCCGGGGAGAGGCTGCATCTTTATGAGGGGTCCTGAGGCGGCCCCGTCTTATGCATCGGAAGACAATGCCCCACAACGGTTACCCCGGAGAGGCCGTAGAGGGTTGCGGGGTTCGCCGGGCCAGGCCTATACTCGGACCGTTTGGCCTGGATGCGGGTTGTGCCCGAAGGGAACGGCGCCGGACAGGCAGGAAGGCAGTGGAGAACCCTTTGTATGGCAACCATCACGCTTGAACAGGAAATTAATCCATGGGAAGCCCAGGCAGCCAGATTTGACTTTGCGGCACGCAAGCTGAACCTGGATGAGGGTTTATGGCGCGTGCTGCGCTATCCGTCGCGGGAGATCATCGTGCATTTCCCGGTGGCGATGGACGATGGGCGGATCGAGATGTTCACGGGCTATCGCGTCCTGCACTCGCAGGCCCGGGGGCCGGGCAAGGGAGGCATCCGCTACTCGCCGGATGTGACGCTGGACGAGGTGCGGGCGCTGGCCAGCTGGATGACGTGGAAGTGCGCGGTGGTGAATATTCCCTTTGGCGGCGCGAAGGGCGGCGTGATCTGCGATCCGAAGAAGATGTCGCAGGGCGAGCTGGAGCGGATGACGCGGCGCTACACCTCCGAGATCATCGAGTTTATCGGGCCGGAGAAGGATGTGCCCGCGCCGGATGTGAACACCAACGAGCAGACCATGGCGTGGATCATGGACACCTACTCGATGCACATGCGGCAGACCGTGACCTCGATTGTGACCGGGAAACCGCTGACCATTGGCGGATCGCGGGGCCGGAGGGAGGCGACCGGACGCGGAATTGCGCTGGTATGCGACGAGGCCATGAAGTACATCGGGCTGCAGCACGAAGGATGCCGGGTGGTGATCCAGGGCTTCGGCAATGTGGGATCGAATGCGGCACGGCTGATGCAGGAGCGCGGCTACAAAATCATCGGGATCGGAGAATGGGACGGTGGGCTGTATAACCCGAACGGGATCGAGGTCGACAGCCTGATCGAGCACAAGCTGCGCCAGGGGACGGTTCTGGGCTTCCGCGGGGCGGAACCGATGCCGACGGCCGATCTGCTGACGACGGAGTGCGAGATCCTGATTCCGGCGGCGACGGAGAACGTGATCACCAGCCGTAATGCGGAGCGGATCAGGGCGCGCATTGTGTGCGAAGGCGCCAACGGACCGACGACGGCGGTGGCCGACGAGATTCTGGCCGACAAGAAGGTGTTCATCATCCCGGACATCCTGGCGAATTCCGGCGGCGTGACGGCGTCGTACTTCGAATGGGTACAGGATCGGCAGGGCTACTTCTGGAAAGAGTCCGAAGTGAACGAGCGGATGGAAGCGATCCTGGTGGAGAGCTTCGACGACGTGACGCGGTATGCCGAGGCGCATGCGGTGAACAACCGGATCGCGGCGTACATGCTGGCCATCGACCGGGTGGCGTTCACGATCAAGCAGCGGGGGATCTACGCGTGAAGGCAGGGAACAGGGAGTAGGGAACAGGAAAAGCGGATAGCTTTCAGCGTTTAGCAAATAGCGTGGGCTGCGGCGTTTTCGTCGCAGCCTTTTGTTTGCCTATCAGGGTTGCGATGACGCCGGCGATCACCAGGATAGCTCCGGCGAGTTCGCGCGGGGTGAGGCGTTCACCGGCGAAGGTGGCTCCCAGGAGCAGCGCGAAGACAGGATTGACATAGGCGTAGCTGGCCACGCGCGAAGGCGAGTCGTGCGTGAGCAGCCAGAGGTAGGCGGAGAAGCCGCACAAGGAGCCGGCCACGACGAGATAGGTGAAGCTGACCAGCATGCGGGTACTGAACAGGATGGTGCCGGGGGGCAGGCGACGAAACTCGCCCGCGGCCGCGGACAGAACAATCAGGAAGAAACCGCCGATCAGCATCTGCAGGCCGGCGTTGGCGTGCTGCGGGCGGGGCAGGGGCAGGTGCCGGGACCAGAGGGTTCCGATGGACCAGCACAGCGTTCCACCGACCATGACGAGGACCGCGAGGGTGGAGGTGTGTCCCGGGCCGGAGGAACGCAGCGAAAGCACGACGACTCCAACAAAGCCGAGGGCGAGTCCGGCCGCAGAGAGGACGGTAGCGCGCTGGGTGCGGAGGATGAGGAACTCGCCGGCGAAGATCCAGACCGGGATCAGGGCGCAGATGACGGCGGCGAGGCCGGAGGTGATGCGGATCTCTGCCCAGAAGAGGCTGGCGTAATCGGCGGTGAACATGATGAGGCCGAGCAGGAGGACGGAGAGAAGCTCGCGGCGAGCGATGTGGAGGGGCGTGAGAAGGCGCGCCCAGACGAGAAGGATGAGGCCGGCCAGGAGGAAGCGGCATCCGGCGGCGAAGAACGGCGGAACGGCGCTGACGAGAACGATCTCGCGAATGGCGAGAAATGTGCCGCCCCAGAGAATGTAGATGGCTCCGTAGGCGAGGAGCTTGCGCATTGAGTCAGGGTACAGGGTGCGGGAGCGCGAGGTTAGGAGCGGCCTCAGCCGGTCGCGAAAGCCCACCACAGAGCACACAGAGGGGCCCGATTGGTTATCTCGCGGCGAGGCGGGTTTCGCTGATACACTCAGGCTTCCCCGAAAGCGTCCGGAGGTTTCCTTTGTCGACGACGGAAGGTCTCAAGCCATCGAGTGGGGCAGGTTTTCAGCCGTATGTTCCGGCAACCGAGACGCGGCCGGAGCTGACGTTTCGCGCGATTTTGCTGGGGTGCATCTTCGGGCTGATCTTCGGCGGAGTCACCGTCTACGTCGGGATCGAAGCCGGGCTGACGGTGGCTGCGTCGATTCCGATTGCGGTGCTGTCGATCAGCGTGCTGCGGGCGCTGGGGCGGTCGTCGATCCTCGAAAACAATATTGTCCAGACGACCGGGAACGCGGGACAGTCAATTGCGGCAGGCGTGATCTTCACGCTGCCGGCGCTGATCTTCCTGGGATTCGACCTCGAATACTTCCGCATTTTTGTGCTGGCGATGCTGGGCGGGTGGCTGGGGCTGCTGTTCATGATCCCGCTGCGGCGGCAGCTGATTGTGGAGGAGCACGGGAACCTGACGTATCCCGAGGGCACGGCCTGCGCGGACGTGCTGCTGGCCGGAGAGCGGGGCGGATCGTTCGCCAGCCGGGTGTTTCTGGGGCTGGGGCTCGGCGCGCTGTACGCGCTCTTCCAGAACAGCGATCTGCTGGGGGCGTGGCCGGATCAGCCGGACTATCAGCCGGACTTCGGGAAGCAGCACATTATGAAGGGCGCGTCGCTGCGCGTGGATGCGGTGCCGGAGTACCTGGGCGTTGGCTACATCATTGGCGCGCGCGTGGCGGGGACGATGTTTGCCGGCGGCGTCTTTAGCTGGCTGGTGCTGATGCCGGCCATTTACTTCTTCGGGTCGCATCTGACCGGGCCGCTGTATCCGGCAGTGAAGCCGGTGGCGCAGATGTCGCCGGGGGAGATGTGGTCGGCCTATGTGCGTCCGATGGGGGCGGGGGCGGTGGCTGCATCGGGGCTGATTACGCTGTTCAAGACGCTGCCGACCATCGTGAACGCGCTGAAGGCCGGGATGGGGAATCTGCGCAAGGGCAAAGGCGCGGCGGCCAGCAGCGAGCGGACCGATCGCGATATGCCCATGTCCGTCGTCCTGGGCGGGAGCGTACTGCTGGTGGTGCTGATGTGGGTGTTCCTGACGGTGAAGCCGGTGCCGGGAGCGCAGACGGGGATGCTGGCGAATCTGGCGGCGTCGCTGCTGATCGTGGTGTTCGGCTTTCTATTTGTAACGGTGTCGTCGCGAATTGTGGGGCTGATCGGGAGCTCCGCGAATCCGATCAGCGGGATGACGATTGCAACGCTGATGGCGACGGCGGCGGTGTTTCTGGTGAAGGGCTGGACGGCTCCGGCATTTGGGGCGCTGGCGATTACGGTGGGTGGGGTGGTGTGCATCGCGTCGGCGAACGCCGGGGATACCTCACAGGATCTGAAGACGGGCTTTCTGGTGGGGGCGACTCCGTGGAAGCAGCAACTGGCGCTGATGATCGGCGTTTGTGTGTCGACGTTTGCGGTAGGCGTGACCCTGAACGCGATGAATCGCGGCTTCGAGGAGTTCCACACCATGAACAAGGTGTGGGACATTAGCGCGCCGCACGATGGGGTGCAGAACCAGGGCGTGTTCACACGCAGGGAATTCCGCGTGACGGCACTGAGCAACGGACAGCAAAAGACGGTGGCAACGCTTGAGGGGGATCATTACATTCTGCTGAACGCGCTGGGATCGCATGAGGTGGCCGATGGAAAGTATCTTTACGACCCGCAGACGAAGACGATTGCCGTGCAGTGGATCGAGGGAATCGGGAGCGAAAAAGCGGCGGCTCCACAGGCGCGGCTGATGGCGACGGTGATCAACGGAATCCTGCGACAGCAGCTGCCGTGGGGGTTGGTGCTGCTGGGCGTTTTTCTGGTGATTGCGATTGAGCTGATGGGGGTGCGATCGCTGACGTTCGCGGTGGGGTCGTATTTATCGATTGCGACGACGCTGGCGATTTTTGCGGGCGGCGTGGTGCGGTGGATGGTGGATCGCGCGATGGAAAAGTCCGGCGCGGGCGGGGAAACGGAGAGCGAAATCAGCCCAGGGTCGCTCTATGCCAGCGGGTTGATTGCGGCGGGCGGCATTGTGGGGCTGATGGGCGTGGGGATGAAGCTGTGGGAGAGCGTGAGCGCGCGGACGAACCCGATCCAGCTGCCGCAGACGTTCATCTATAACGACTGGGTGTCGGTGCTGATGTTTGTGCTGCTGGCGGGATCTCTGTACTACTTTGCCCGGAAGCCGCTGAAGTAAGGCAGGGCGCAAAGAAAAACTAGCTGAGCATGGGCGCGTGCGCGAGGCGGTGAGCCTGCTCGGCGATGGAGTCAGCGGAGACGCCATCGGTTGACTGCGGCTGACTCACCGAATTCAGGCGGGCGAGCTGGACGGCGAAGTTGCCGAGGGTGGAGCTTTCGACGGCGTGGCGCTCGACGGGAACCCCGGCAGCCTGAGCGGTGAGTTCATTCAGATAGTCGTTGCGGCTGCCACCGCCAACGATGCAGATGCGTTCGGCGCGGTGTCCCGTGATGCGGGCGATGTCGTCGAGCAGGGACGCATAGCGATGCGCCAGCGAGTGGAAGATGAGGTTGGCGTAGTCGGGCGCGGCGTCGCAGCCGTCAGAGAGCGGCCGCAGACCGTGGCGGCGGCGCTGCGCGTTGATGCGGGCGGGCATGTCGCCGGGCGGGAGAAATGCGGGGTCGTCGAGATCGAGCAGGGCGTCGGGCGGAGGCAGGCAGCGGGTCTCGGCGATCAGTTCAGGCAGAGACCAGCCGCGATGGTCTTCCCAGAACGTAAGGCACTGGCGGAGGAGCCACATGCCGGCGAGTCCGCGATGGAAGAGGATGCCGCCGTCAGCAGCTCCAAGATTGGTGAAGCCGGCGGCATACGCTTCCGGGGTGCGGCAGGCTTCGGGCAGGACCATGCCGATAAGGGACCAGGTGCCGGAGCTGATGTAGGCCCACGGCGCGGGACCGGAGACGGAGACACCGGCGATGGCAGAGGCGGTGTCGTGGCAGGCAGGCGCGATGAGCTGCGTTAGCGCGAAGGCGGGAAGACTGCGGAGGTCGGGGCGAACCGGGCCGAGGGCGGTTCCAGGGACGACGAGGGGGGATGCGGCTGAGCGATCGAGGCCGAGGGCGGCGAAGAGATCGTCGGACCAGGCGCGCGTGGCGGGATCGATAAGCGCGGTGTGAGTGGCGTTGGTCATCTCGGCGACGCGCGGGGCGCCGAGCCAGTGGAGGATGGACTCGGGGAGGTTGATCCAGGGCGCCGCGGCAGGGACGCCGGCGAGCTTGTCTGCGAAGAGCTGATAAATCGTATTGATGGGCTGAATCTGGACGCCGGTGCGAGCGTAAAGCTGATCGGCGGGGATGATGCGGTGGACGGCTTCGAGCGCGGCGTTGGTGCGGGGATCGCGATAGCAGAAGGGCGGGGCGAGCGGGCGGCCGGCTGGGTCGAGGCGGACGTAGTCGACGGCCCATCCGGTAACGCCGATGGAGGCGATGCCTTCGAGAGCCATTTCGGCGCAGGCGTGCAGGCCGCGGTCGAGCTCCTGGCAAATGCGGTCGAGATTCCAGTGGAAGCCGGAGGATGGCCGGGCGGGCGCCGACTCGTCGGGCGACCAGGGGGCGTTGGTGAAGCGGTGGACCATGGTGACGGCCGGCGTATCTGGGTCGCCGTCGATCCAGCGGAGGAGAGAGACACGGCAGCTCTCGGCGCCGAGATCGATGGCGACCAGAGCCGGGCGCGTCACCGGAGGAAGGCCTCGGGAAGCCCGCCATCAACGGGGATGAGGTGGCCGGTGGTGCAGCGGGTATGTGGGCTGGCGAGGAAGAGGATGGCCTGGGCACAGTCAGTGGGATCGATGGGCTGATGGGTCAGGGTGCGCTGCGCGTAAAAAGCGGCGAGCTGGTTGCGGAGGTCGTCGTCGGAAGCGGCGGGATCGAAGGCAAGGTTGTATTTGGTGAGCGAGGCGATGACGCGATCGCGCGGAAACATGGTGGATCCTTTGACGACCGTGGCCGGGCTAATGCCGTTGACGCGCACCCGGGGCGCGAGCGAGACGGCGAGTTCCCGGACAAGGTGGCTGAGGGCGGCCTTACTGACGTCGTAGGCTTCACTGCCGCGCTTGGGCACGACGGCGTTGGCGGAGCTGGTGAGGACAATGGAGCCGTCGAGATCCTGAACCGCGAAGATTTTGGCGGCTTCGTCCGCGAGGATGTAGTTCGCGGTGACGTTGAGGTCGAGAGTCGTGGACCAGGCGGCATCGCCGATGGTGCCGGTGGGCGATGTGGGGAAGATGGCCGCCGTGTTGATGAGGATGTCGACGCCGCCGTAGAGGGCGGCAGTGGCCCGCAGGGCGGCGAGGATGCTGTCGCGGCTGCGAATATCGATGGCAGTGGCGGAGACGGCTTCTTTGCCGGCAATGGGACGAAGTTCCTGAGCAACGGCTTCGGCTCCGGAGAGATCGCGATCGGCGACGACCATGTGGGCGCCGCGCTCGGCGGCCAGGAGAGCGGCGGCACGACCAATGCCGCTGGCTCCGCCAACAATGAGGGCGATGCGGCGGCTGAGCTCCTTTTCCGGAGGCTGGCGACGGAGCTTCGCTTCCTCAAGGAGCCAGTATTCGATGCGGAAGGCTTCGCGGGCAGGCAGAGCAACGTAGTTGGCGTGGGACTGGAAGGCGGAACAAGGCGCAGCGGGTCCGGCCTGGGGGTAGTCCGTAACCGGCCTTTCGCCGGCGAGGGCGGTGGCGCCTTCCATCACGTGGATGGCGTTGGTGTAGAACTCGCCGACGATACGGGCCTCGGTTTTGCTCTTGCCGAAGGAAAACATGCCGAGTCCGGGAATGAGCAGGACCGCCGGAGTGGGGTCGCGCATGGCGGGCGAAGTGGGCTCGACGTGCTGCTGGTAGTAAGCGGCATATTCGGTGCGGTAGTGGACAAGGGCGGCGTCGACCTTTTTCTGCAGCGCGGGAAGGTCGTCGGTGCTTTCGGCCGGGACGAAGAGGGGACGGATCTTGGTGCGGATGAAGTGGTCGGGGCAGCTGGTGCCAAGATGGGCGAGCGTTGAGGCGTCTTTGGAGTTCACGAAACCGAGGACTTCGGGCAGATCGCAGTAGCTGGCAATGAGGCGCTTCTGCTGCGAGACGCGGCCGCGGAGAAAGGGGAGGAGATCGGTGGCCAGATCGCGGCGTTTATCACGGCTCTGGGTGACAGCGCCGCCGAACAGGGCGCTTCCCTTCCGCTCCAGGTGGGCGTGAATGAACTGGCCCAGATGGTCGATCATGGTGATGGTGTTCACGTAGGACTCGCGCTGGGTATCGCCCCATGTGAAGAGGCCGTGTCCGCCGAGGACGATACCGTCGCAGCCGGGGTTCTCGCGGGCCGCTGCGCGGAGCATCAGGCCGAGTTCAAAGCCGGGCCGCTGCCACGGGAGCCAGACAAGCCTGTGGCCGAATTCGCGGTTGAACTGTTCCATCTTCTCTTTGCCGTTGGCGGCAGCGGCCATGGCAATGGCCCAGTCGGGGTGGAGATGGTCGACGTGGCGGAAGGGCAGGAATCCATGCAGGGGCGTGTCAATGGAGGCGGCGACGGGGTTCAGTCCGAAGGTGCAGAGGGGATAGAGATCGACCATGGCGTCTTCTTCAGAGACACCGCGGTAACGCGACTCGAGGGCGAGAAGCTTGTCGAGATAGAGGGTGGCGAAGCCGCGGCGCTGAATGCTGCCCAGGTCGCCGCCGCTGCCTTTTACCCAGAGGACTTCAGTGGGCTGGCCCGTGAGCGGATCGGTCTCGACGACTTTGGAGCTGGTGTTGCCGCCGCCGAAGTTGGTGATGCGCAGGTCGGCGCCAAAAAGATTGGAGCGATAGCGAAGAAGTTCCGGTTCGTCGAGGCCGGCGGCGAGGTTTTCGTCCCACAAATCGTCGAGGAAGCGGAGCGCGGTCAGAGTCGTCATGAAGATATATCCCCGCAAATGATGATGGCACAGGGAACCCCGGCGGCGCGAGGTTCCCAACAGAGTTCTGAGCTGGAGGACCGAAGCCATTATGCTGGCAGGCATGAAGGCGCCACAGAGATTCAAAGCGGTTCTTGAGCGCGATGGGACCGGCCTGGGCTGGACCATTGTTCGCGTTCCGTTTGATCCCACCAGGGTGTGGCCGCAGCGACAACGGCTGCGGGTAAAAGGAACCATCAACGGTTTCGCATTCCAAACATCGCTGTTCCGCGCGCGTCAGGGGCATTTCATCCTCCTGGTCAATAAAAGAATGCAGAAGGGCGGAGGTCTGAGTTTGGGGAGCGTGGCGGACGTAACCCTGGAGCCGGACACGGACGAACGGACGGTGGCGCTGCCGCCGGAGCTGGAGAAAGTCCTGCGCCAGGATCGCGCGCTGCGGCGATGGCACGCTGCGCTGAGCGATTCGTATCGCAAGGCGATTGCGGACCGGGTGACGGAAGCGAAGAGCCCGGCGGTTCGTGTGAAACGGGCCGAGCAGATGGCCGAGTGGATGATGCTGGCGATGGAAGGCGAGCGGGAGACGCCTCCGATTCTGCAGGCTGCCTTTCAGCGCAGCCCGAAGGCGCGGGATGCCTGGCAGGCGATGACCCCGACGCAGCGGAGGGGACAACTGCTGGGCATCTTCTATTCCCAAAGCCCGGAGGCTCGCCAGAAGAGGACACAGAAGGCCATCGAGGAAGCATTGCGACTCGCAGAGAAACGGGCGAATCGAGGGGGATCTCCAGGCCGGCGGTGAGCCCAGGCATGGATTCGGCAGGAAAGCGACGCTGGGTTGCGGGGG
>DASXFH010000356.1:0-1521 GCA_036489655.1 Acidobacteriaceae bacterium
ATTCCCCGCCCGGAGATCACGGCTTCATGCGGGTGCAGCGGCTTTGAGAGGCTATTCGCCGGAGAGGATGATCGGTGCGGTCGGGGTATTGGAGCCGCCGGCGTTTTCTATGGTGATGCCGAAGGCCTTCGCCGGGACGCCGCTGGGCAGTTTGGGCAGCACGACCGAGGCGTAGCCCTCCGCGTTGGGCGTGAAGGTGCCGGCGGGGAGAGGCGCCGCGCCGCTGGCGGGGATGACCCAGAGCTCATAGGTCTTGCCGGAGGGCACCGGTTTGAGATTGTTTGCTTCCATCACCAGGGCGCCGCGGTCCGCCAGGTAGACGGTGTGGGCGGTGGGAGCGGGCGAAGTCTTGGTAGCGGTGAGGGTGACGCGCTGCGCCTCGGGCGAGTTCAGGACTTCGAGCACCTGCTGGGCATGGGAGGCCTTCGCGGCCAGGTTCGAGACCAGGGCGGATTCGCCGTCCAGCGCGTCGTTGAGTGAGGCGACACGGTAGCCGAGGATGCTGCAGGCGATGGCAAGGCAGGCGGCGATGACCCAGGGGGTGAAGGTTGCCCATTTGCTGCGGCGAGGGAATGGGGCGGACGCGATTTCGCGCGGCGCCTCGGTCGCTTCAATCATGTCCATTGGACTCGATGCAGCTGCCGAGGTTGCGAAGTCTTTCGCGGCTGGGCCGTCTGCGCGTATCCGCGTCTGCAGGCGCTCGAAGGAGCCGGCCGGGGCAGGCTGCTGGTCGGCGGAGAGGGCGAGCAGCGCAAGATCGCCCTGGAGGCGGGCGAGCTCCTGCTGCGCCTGGGGGTTATCCCGCAGAGCTGCGGCCACGGCAGCCATCTCTTCCGCCGGGAGGGCCTGCATCGCGTAGAGCGCGAGGTCCTCGGGCGAAACAGGAACCGGGTTGGAGCCGCTCTCGTTCATGCTTCGAATGCCTTTCGCAGAGCAATCAATGCCTGTCGAATCCTCGTTTTCACCGTGCCCAGCGGATCGCCGGTGCGGAGGGCGATCTCGCTATGGCTCAATCCTTCAAAGTATGCAAGCTCGAGACTCTTCCTCTGCTCCGCAGGCAGACCGGCGATGACCCGGCGCACCTTCTCCATCATGATGTTGCGCTCCGCCTCACTGGCTACATTGACGGGTGAGGCGAGGATTACGTCTTCGACGGAATCGGACGGTTTGCGCCGGCGCAGCAGATCGATCGACCGGTTGCGGGCGACGACGACCAGCCACGCACCCAGGGAGCCGCGATTCTGAACGAAGGCATCCGGATTCCGCCAGAGCTGGAGGAAGACCTCCTGCAGCACATCCTCGGCCTGCCCGGTGTCATGCAGGACGCGCAGCGCTACCGAATAGACGGGTCCGCTATAGCGCCGGAAAATGTCTTCCATAGCCTTCTCATCGTGGTGCCCTATGCGCGTCAAGAGTGCCGTATCGTCGACGGATCCGATTTCCGTTTTGCTGTTCGATGTACGGTTATCAGAGGGCTTCGGATTGGAAGGGAATTCAGACATTCGGGAGATGCTCGCTCAT
>DASXFH010000399.1:0-8959 GCA_036489655.1 Acidobacteriaceae bacterium
CGCCAGATCCGGCAGCTCGTTCACTGCAAAGATCCCGCGGTTCGCCCGCGGCAGCAGCCCATAATGCATCGTCATTTCGCTGGCCAGATCGTGCCCGCCACGCGCCGCCTTGATGGGATCCAGATCCCCGATCAGATCCGCAACTGTTACATCCGGCGTCGCCAGCTTCTCCACATACCGCTCTTCACGCGAAATCCACCCCAGCGGTGTTGCATCGCCCTGCTCCATCACAAGGTCCCGGCAGCGCCGGCATAGCGGCAAATAAGGATTGTCCCGGATCTCGCACCCCGCGATAACAGGCAGATGCTCGTCCAGCAGCGCCGTCAGCGCGCGCAGAATACGGCTCTTGGCCTGCCCGCGCAGCCCCAGCAGAATAAAATTCTGTCGCGACAGCACCGCGTTCACAATCTGAGGCACCACCGAATCTTCATAGCCAATGATCCCCGGGAAAATCGTCTCCCGCCCCTGCAGCCGGCCGATCAGGTTCTCCCGCATCTCGTCCTTCACCGTGCGCGTGCGCAGGCGCGTTTCGCTGTACTCCCGGCTGGCGCGCAGCTCACCAAGCGTCTGCGGCAAATGGGTTGTCGGATTTCCCGCGCTGCGGTGCGACGCCGATGCAGTCTGTCGTGTGCCCATGCCAACTCCCCTGAATCCGTTGTCCGCGTTTCGTTGGCGCCGGCTTCGCTCCTGTCCCGGCACTTCTCCATTGGACGCTTCCGCCGCCCTCACCGTTTCACGAAGGCAGTGGCCCCGCCGCGCCGCTCTGGGTTTCTTCCCGCAGTCGCGGCAGCACCTCATTGTAGAAGTCCAGGAGGCGCGTTGTCCGTTCGGCGTCGGATCGGCTTGCCAGAAGGAATTGCTTGAACCCCAGGTCCGAGGGCAAGGCATCCGCCAGTTGGAATGCAACCGGCGCGTTCAGATCCAGGTGCGTCGAAGGATTCGTGATTCCCGCCAGATGCAGCGTGGCAAAGTGCAGAGCCGCGCAATCCTGACGTTCTTCTCGCGTCGATCCCGCTCCCTCGTCCTCAAAGAAGGAGACTTCCGCCTGCAGGAAACTCCGCGAATCGTCCAGCCCCTCAATCTCGAACCGCCGCTCTCCCTCGCACAGGATGTCCATCTTCCCGTCCGCGTACTTTTCCACCACCCGCAAAATCCTGGCTGTGCAGCCCACCAGGGCCATCTGCTCCCCCTCTGCCCGCACTACCCCGAACTCCTTCTCTTCGCGCAGGCACTCCGCCACCATCTCCCGATAGCGCTCTTCAAAAATGTGCAGCGGCAGCGCCGTTCCGGGGAACAACACGGTCTCGAGGGGGAAGAGGGGAATCTTCATGATTGTGCCATTATGCGCGCCTCAGACCGTTTGCGGATCACGCGCGGTTCTTTTCCCGGATGCAGCATTCCCGCCGCGGTTGCCGTTCCAGGTTCCCCCCCCCTTTCATTCCGGAATCTCCATCTCGTCCAGCATTGCCTGCATCTCCCGCTGCGCGTGCTGGTTGCCGGACCGCCGTGCGCAGGCAATTCCATCGACCAGCCGCTGTTTGGCATCCGCCTCCCGTCCGGCCTTTGCCAGCGTCTGCGCCGCCATAAAATATCCGGCCGTGTACTCCGGATGATCCCCCAGCAGCCGATCGAACTCTGCCAGCGCCGCTGCCGTCTCGCCACTCCCGGCGTACTCCATCGCCAGGCCATAGCGTGCAAACGCATTCGTCGGATCTTGTCCCAGAATTTCTTTTAGACTTGCCACCTTGTCCATCAATCTCCCCGCTTCCTCTCCTTCCCATCATTCCCTGGTGCGGCGCTCCGTGGCAAAACCGCTCAGGCGCCGCTGGACCGCGCTACCGCCGCAGCCCTGTAATCTATAGAAGACAGAAAGAAGGAGAACTTTCCATGGACCTCAACGGCCCCGCGCTGCCTGCGCGCACTGTGGCCCAGTCGCAGTCCGAAATGACCGAGTTGATTCTGCCCAACGACACCAACACCCTGGGCAACCTCCTCGGCGGACGCCTGATGAACTTCATCGACCTCGTCGGCGCCATGGCCGCCTATCGCCACGCCCGCAGCCATGTCGTCACTGCTTCCATGGAGCACATCGACTTCATCGCACCCGTCCACGTCGGAGACCTGCTCATTCTCAAGTCCTCGGTCAATCGCGCCTTCAAAACCTCCATGGAAGTTGGCGTCAAAGTCTGGGTTGAAAACGCCCTCGCCGGTGTCCACCACCACGTCGCTTCCGCTTATCTCACCTTTGTCGCCATCGATCCCCAGGGTCGCCGCGTCCCCGTTCCGCCTCTCCAGGCTGAAACCGACGATGAAAAACGTCGCTATGACGAGGGCGGCAAGCGCCGCGAGATTCGCGAAGCCGAAGCCCGCCGCCGCCACATCCCCAAATTCGAGCCCTCTAAAATCTAGCCGCTGACCCGCGTTCTGAACGCTGAGAGCTGTACCCTGAATCTATGGCTCACGCACCCACACCGCCGCCGCCCACCGCTCTCCCCGGAGTTAAGTCCATCGTCGCCATCGGATCCGGCAAAGGCGGCGTCGGCAAAACCACGCTGGCGGTCAACCTCGCCATTGCTCTGGCAAAGCTCGGCCATCGCACCGGCCTGATTGACGCGGACATCTATGGTCCCAACGTTCCCCTGATGCTGGGCACCACGCGCCAGCCCACCGTGCTGCCGAATAACCAGATTGAGCCCAACCTGGCGCACGGCATCAAAGTTATCTCCGTCGGCTTCATCTCTCCCGGTGACAAGCCCCTCGTCATGCGCGGGCCCATGCTCCATCAGATCATCCGCCAGTTCCTGCAGCAGGTGGAGTGGGGCGAGCTCGACATCCTCCTCATCGACCTGCCGCCCGGTACCGGCGATGTCGTCATCTCGCTCGTGCAGACGGTGCCCCTCACCGGGGCCGTTGTTGTCTCCACCCCCTCCGACGTCTCTCTCCAGGATGCTCGCAAAGCCCTCGAGATGTTCCACCAGGTGAATGTCGAAGTCCTTGGCATCGTTGAGAACATGTCCCACTTCACCTGTCCGCACTGCCATCAGGAAATCGACATCTTCTCCCGTGGCGGCGCCGAGCGCACCGCAAAGCAGTTCAACATTCCGTTCCTCGGCTCGGTCGAATTGACCACAGAGATTCGCCAGGGCGGCGACACCGGTATGCCTGTCGCCCTCGCAGGACCCGACTCGCCGAGCGCCGCGGCGTTCTACGCAATCGCTCGACAGCTCGCGGAGCGCGCCCAGGAGCAGACCGCCAAAGTCGAGAACATCTTCGAGATCTCATGAGCTCCGCGTACGGGCGCTGCCCCCCGCCGTTCATGGTCTTTTAACGCCTGCTGCACAAAGTTGTCGAAGGTTCTTCCGGACTGTGCCCTGTTCGCTGTACCCTGTACGCTGAACCCGGAGGGCCGCCATGTCCCGCTACTCCCGCCGCGATTTTCTTAAGGCCACCGCTGCCGCTGGCGCCATCGCCACCCTGGGAGATCTCCCGCTCACCGCCGAAACCCCCAAAGCCACCGACTGGGTGCCCTTCGGCCCTTCCGGCGTGAAAGTCACCCGCCTTGCTTTCGGAACCGGAAGCTTCAGCGGCCAGGTCCAGCGCGACCTCGGCCAGCAGGCCTTCAACCGCCTGGTCCGCCACGCCTACGACCGCGGTATACGCTTTTTTGAAACCGCCGACTCCTACGCCGAAATGCACACCATGCTCGGCATTGCCCTTAAAGGCATCCCGCGCGACAGCTATACCCTCCTCACCAAGGTGACCACCTTCGACGGCACCAATCCGCAGCAGCACATCGACGAGCTCCGTCGCCAGGCCCGCACCGACTACTTCGACGTCATGCTTCTGCACTGGCAGCGCGGAACCCAGTGGCCGCACGAATCCACCGGCTGGCAGGATGCCATCGAAGAAGCCCAGCATCGGGGCGTGGTCAAAAGTCGCGGCGCCTCCGTTCATGGCCTGCCCGCCCTCGCCCAGGTCCCCACTTTCAAATGGCTCCAGGTGGCCATGATCCGCTGCAACCACAGAGGCACCCGCATGGATACCCCCGTTGCCGACTCCGGCGGCATCGGCAACGTCCCCGAAGTCGTAGAGCGCATCCACCAGGCGCGTGCGGCCGGCATGGGCGTTCTCAGTATGAAGCTCATTGGCGAGGGTGTCTTCAATCGCGAAGACCGGCAGAAGGCCATGCGCTTCGCCTTCCGCACCGCCAAAATCGACGCCGTCACCGTCGGATACAAGAACAACGCCGAGGTCGACGAAGCCATCGACAACATCAACCTGGCCTTCGCCTAGAAACAGCTACCGATGCCCATGTCTGCCTGCAGTTGGCAGACATGGGCAAGCCACGCAGCCTCGTCCCTATTGCCTGTTGCCTGTCTTTAAGAGCATGCACGTAATATCGTCGTGCTGCGCCGCGTTCGCTACAAACCGGTCGATATCCGCAAAGAGATACGTCAGCAGCGCACTCGGCGCCAGATTCACGCCCCACCGCGCCATGGTCATCAGCCGCTCCTCGCCATACTGCTGCTGCGCGGGATTCTCCGCTTCCACCACGCCGTCGGTGAACGCAAGCAGCCAGTCCCCAGGCTCCAGGGTCACGGTTGCCGACTCGTAAGGCGCCGCTTCCAGGATGCCCAGCGGCATTCCACCCACACCCAGTTGCTCCGCCGCGCCGGACCTCCGCACCACGATGGGATTGTTGTGTCCCGCGTTCACGTACGTCAGCATGCGTGTTGCAGGATCGAAATCCGCAATGAACGCCGTCGTAAACCGTCGCCCATTTTGACTGTTGCTGCACGCATAGCGATTGATGTGCGCCACCAGCTCTGTAAGCGGCCCCGGCGTATCGCTCAGCGTCTTCAGACTGGCCTGGAACGTCGCCATCAGCATCGCCGCCGGCACACTCTTCCCGGCTACGTCCGCCACTGCCATCAGGAAGGTGCTCCCGCCAGGCCGCGGAAACACGTCGTAGTAGTCCCCTGCCACCGTGTTCGCGGGCCGCGTCGCAAAGGCAATCTCCAGCCCCGGTACCGCGGGCGGCTGCGCCGGCAGCAGCCAGGCCTGAATCTCTTTCGCAATCTGCAGATCGCGCTTCATCACCACGCGATCGCCCACTTCCATCAGCAGCAGTACCAGCAGCAGGATTGACCCATACAGCCGCAAGTCCGGCGCATACCCGCCCACCTCTGCCGAACCGATCTTCCACCGCAGCTCATTCCCCGGAAAGAACAGCAGCACCACGGCCAGCAACAACAGCACCCGGCGTGCCGGCGTCAGCTTCTCCAGGAAGGCCCAGAAAAACTGCCTCGCCATGGCCAAAAAATGCCGGCCGCGCGGCTCGCCCGCGCCGCGCTGTGCGTCTACTTCCTGCGAATAGAGTCGGTAGCTGGTTCGCGCATCCGCGCGAAACTGCCGCCAAAGCTCATTAAGTTGAACTCCTTCGGTAACGCGCAGCCAAAACCGCCCCGTGCGCCCCCGCAAGGTTGGCCCTCTCATCTCACACCACTCCTGCGACTGCCCTCTCCGGCAGTTCGTCGATTACAGCCTGTAGCTGTCTGTCCAATCAGGATACGCAAACGTGCATCACCAGGTTGCTGTGCGCCACGCTGGATTCGCTCACCACAGGCTGCCGGCTGCTCAAGCCGGCGGGCTTAATCCCCCGTTGTCGGATCGATCACCGCCCGAACCTGCGCAACGCTGTTGGCCGGAAAGCCGCCCTGATGGGCGTGCTCCAGCACCATCTGCTTATTCGGCGCAATGTAGATGCAGTAGATCTTGTCGTCGGTCACGAAGCTCTGCACCCACTGAATCCGGGGTCCCATCTCCCGCAACACCCCGCATGACTTCTGTGACACGGCCCGCAGTTGCTCCGGCGTCAGCTGCCCTGCTCCCGGCAACTCTCTCTCGATCACAAATTTCGGCATAAGTGTGCTCCTGTCCTTTATCGGTTCTGCCGCCAACGGAGCATACAACGAGCGCCTGGCGAACGCACCAGTGTAGCCGTCCGAGCGAAGGCCACACGGAAAATCCGAATCCCCGTTCGCCTCTCCCAACGACCACTCCCTGGTGGCCGGAACCCGGTTCCCTGTCACTTGCAACTGCCAGGCCGGTCAGTCCATTCGTAACACCCGCATCGGCTCGGTCGAAGCCGCCCGTCGCGCCGGCAGAAAGCACGCCAGCAGCGCCGCCGTCAGCAGAATCACGCCCACCGATCCGAAGGCTGTCACATCCAGCGCGCGTACGCCGAACAGCATACTCTGCATGGCCCTCCCCACGAAGTACGCGCCCACCAACCCCACGACCAGACCAATGCCAGCGAGAATGGCGCCCTCCCGTACCACCAACGCCACCACGCCGCTCCGCGTTGCTCCCAGCGCCATCCGCAGCGCGATCTCGTGCGATCGCTGCGCCACCGAGAAGGCCATCACCCCGTAAATCCCCAGCGCCGCCAGAAACAACGCCACCACGGCGAAACTCCCAAACAGTACCAGCGTGAAGCGCTGGTCCGACATCGTCTCCTCGCGGATCTGGTCCATCGTCTCCGGCTGCGCCAGCGCCACATCGGGATCCACCGCGTGCACCGCCGCTCCAATGCTCTGCACCATCGACAAGGGCTTCTCCGCCGTCCGTACTGCAAAGCCCGCCTGCGGCCACGGAATCTGCCAGAACGGGATCAGGATCTCAGGCCGGATATTCCGCGTGTCCGCCGCGTGAACGTCGTGGTACACCCCCACGATCTGCCATTCGGCGGGAGGCCCCAGCTTCGTCACTCCAGGGATCAGCTGCTCGACGGAGACCTGCTGCCGCAGCGGATCCTTGTCCTTGAAAAATTGCTTCACAAACGACTCGCTCACCATCGCCACCTTTGGGCTGGTCGCTGTGTCCTGCTCGCTGAAGACCCGTCCCCTCTCCACGCGAATGCCGAACGTGGAAAAATAATCCGGCGTCACCATCCCGAACCCCGCCGTCGGTCGCTGCGACGGATCGGCATACGTCGCGCCGCCCACAATCGTGAACGGCATCCCGAAGCCCGCTCCATACAGCGGCATCCCGGTCATCGCGGTCGTATGCTCCACCCCCGGCACTGCATCGATGTGCGCCAGAATGTCGCGGTAGTAGCTCGCGATATGCGCCGGATCCTTCGACCGCTCATCCGGCACGGGCAGAAAGAACGTCAGGATGTGATCCGTCCGAATCCCCAGATCCACCTTCGTCAGATTCCAGAAGCTGTGAATGGCCAGCCCCGCACCAGCCAGCAACGCCAGCGCCAGCGCGAACTCCACGACCACCAGCACGCGCCGCAGCCGATGCTTTCCCACACCAGTCCCCGTCCGCCCGCCTTCCTTCAGCGTCTCGCCCGGATCCACGCGCGACGCGTACCACGCCGGCGCGCACCCGGCCAGAACCCCGGCCAGCATCGTCGCTCCCAGAGTGAACAGCAGAATCGGCACATTCAGGCTCAGGTTCGCTTCATCCGGCAGCGTATTCCGCGGCATCACCGCGATCAGCCCCTGCAGCATGCCGTAGCCCACGCCGACGCCGAGCGCTCCGCCGGCCAGCGCCAGCACGATGCTCTCGGTAATCAGTTGCCCGAAGATCCGCTTCCGCCCCGCGCCTACCGCGCTCCGCACCGCCAGCTCCTTCTGCCGCGACATGCCCCGCGCCAGCAGCAGATTCGCCACATTCGCGCAGGCAATCAGCAGCACGAAGCCCACCGCCCCCAGCAGCAGCCACAGCATCTGGATCCGTTCCGGCGGCAGAAAGTCGTCCTTCAGCGGCTCAACCTTTGCGCCCCAGCCCTTATTGCTCTTCGGATACTGCTCGGCGATGTGCGTCGTCACCGCGTCCATGTTCTGCCTTGCCTGCTCAAGTGTTACGCCCGGCTTCAGACGCCCGATCACCAGCAGCCAGTGAAAATCGTGGTTGATCTGGTCCGGCTTGAACACCAGCGGCACAACCATCTGGAACTGACCGCGATCGTAGCTTCCCGCCCGCTGCACCCCCACCACCGTGTACGGTTCTCCGTTCAGCCGCATCGTCGTTCCAATGATCTTGCGATTCCCGCCCAGCTTCTCCCACAGCTTGTGCGTCAGGATCACCACATGGTCCCGCCCCGCTACTCCCTCCTCGGGCAGGAAATACCGCCCCAGAAGCAGCGGATCGCCTTCCATCCGCAGCCAGCCCACCGTTGTCTGGGTCGCCTGGATGAATTCCGGCTGCTCCTTCGTCGCGACGTTAAAGCTCGCCCCGGTCCATGCATTCAGATCCTGAAAGACCGTGGCCTGCCGCTTCCAGTCCAGGTAGTCCCCCGCCGAGACCCCATTGCGGAACCCCTGGATCTTCGACCACACCATCACCAGCTGATCCGGTTGCGGATAGGGCAGCGGCGCCAGCAGCGTCGCATAATCCACGGTGAAGATCGCTGTGTTCGCACCGATCCCCAGCGCCAGCGTCAGCAGCACTGTGATTGTCAGGCCAGGACTCCGTCCCAGGGTGCGCAGGCTGAAACGCAGGTTCTGCAGCAGAGTCTGCATAGGCGTTCCCTTTCTTTCTTTAGGAAAAGACCGCTCCCCGCACAACAAGGAAGCACGTACAGACCTAGGGTCTCAAGCAGCAAATTATTGCAAAAGCGGACTTTGTGGCAATGTGAAGGGTGAGAAGTGGCCGGTTTTGCATCGCGGCGTTCGGATTTGGACAGGCGCCTTCATCAACGTACAGGTCTCAGACCGCCAGCCGCCCCGCCCCTGTCTCGCCGCCTCACCCCTGTGTCTCTGTTGCAGAAGGACGCGCGCCACAGGGGTCCCGCTCACTTGTCGTGGAGTAAATCCGCCCCGATCTTTGGCTGCTGTGCCGTCCCCGTTACTGCCACCGGCACCACTGCTCCCGCGCGCTTATGTCGGAAAAACGGCGCCAGCGGTTTCAGCAGAACCGCCTTCCACCCGGTCACCGCATGGGGAAG
>DASXFH010000403.1:0-15239 GCA_036489655.1 Acidobacteriaceae bacterium
CGCAGCTCGCGCCGCTCCTGGCCCCCGCCCAGACCCAGTTCGCGCACCAGTTGCTTATATCCGGCGCGCCCCCCGGGCAGACGCTCGATGTGGCGCAGTAACTCGCGGTCATTCATCTCTGCCTGGATGGTACGCGAGGCACTGCGTGCGCCTCTGCCCATGGAGACTCAACGCTGGGGGGAAGTTACTTCGTCGCCAGGACCGCGATCTTATGGATTTGCGGAGGCTCGCTGAGCAGCTCCCCTGCTTTGGCCATCAGAGCCTTCGCGATCTCGCCGTTCAGGTGTGCGTCGCGGCCGGCCTCGTCGTTAAATGTGTCGAAGATGCCATAACGACCATCGTCTTCCTTAATGGCGTACCAGGTCACGGTGCCCGCTTCCTTCTTCGCCATCTCGGCTCCCTGCTTCAGGAAAGCTTCCAGGTCGGCTTCTTTGCCGGGTTTTGCCTTCAGCGTGCCATACAGCGCGTACTTCACCATCGCCTTCTCCTCCTGTTACGTTGTGGATTGTTGAGAAAATTGGGCTGCCTCACTGAAGATGCCGAAGAGAGCCGCGCGGATGGGGTGGAAATCGATTTTCGTCCCGGATTCCACAAAAAGGGGACTCCCATAGCCCCATAAGGGATGCCAATTTCTCCCGAAGGTGTTTAAGATGCAGGTAACGGCGGCGATTGCGCGGAGGGAGAACGTAATCTCCAGAGGCAAGAGGGTCGGCGCTGCAGCAGTTCTGCATGGGCCCGGGCGAGACCCGGCAGGCCAGTTGCAGGGCGGCCATTCACGAACAATTCCGAAGAAGGAAGGACTTTTGAACCATGTGGAAACCCAATCAGCCCGGCGGCCCCGGACCCCAAACTCCTGAACCCGCGCGTCCGGCCACACCCACCAGCCCCAGCTTTGAGGCCACATCGCGTCCGGCGCCCGCCCCGGCGGCGCAGAACGCGGCCACCGGCGAGCAGGCCACCATTGGCAAGAGCCTCGTCATTAAAGGTGAAGTTTCCGGCTCGGAATCGCTCTACATCGACGGAAAGGTCGAGGGCGCGATCAGCCTGCCCGGCAACCGCGTCACCGTGGGCCGCAACGGCCAGGTCGCGGCCAACATCACCGCGCGCGAGATTGTGGTGCTCGGCAAGGTGCGTGGCAACGTCACGGCCAGCGATCGCGTGGATATCCGCAGCGAAGGCTCGCTGACCGGTGACGTCACTGCCCAGCGCATCTCCATTGAGGACGGCGCCTTCTTCAAGGGCGGCATCGACATCCGCAAGCCGGGCGCGAACGAGAAGGCTTCCGAATCGAAGGCCTCCAGCAACGCGGCCCAGCCTGTGGTTGCGCAGGTCTAAGCTTCACCCACAACGATCAGGCTCCGAGGTTTCTCATGCATCGACGAGACCCGGAGCCTGTTTGCTGTACCGGGCGTTCCAGGACTAGCGTCCTCGGCGCAGCGCCCGCTGGATCGCTCCCATGCTGGCAATGCCCAGCCACTGCGTCAGCGCCAAATAGACCGCCGCATACGGAATCAGCACGCAAGGGCCCACCAGCAGTGGACGGTGGAACGGAAGCACCCGCTTAATGCCAACGCCCACCGCAGCCGCCAGCAGCGCCACCGCCCACTGTTTTGCAATGCGCGATCCACCCAAAGGCACCGTACCGACGCGCCGGTTCATGGAGCGCCGCAGCAGCGTGTATTCCAGCCATCCGGCCAGCCCGGCGGAAGACGTCAGCCCCGCCGTCCCCCATCGCTGGTCCAGTCCCAGCATCCGCGGCAGCGGCAGCGCGCACAGGTAGCCCAGCCCAAAGGTCAGTGTCACGCGGATCACGGCAAACTTCAGCGGCGTTCGCGTGTCCCGCAGCGCATAAAACGCCGATGAATAGAGCCGCCCCGACGTGGATGCCAGCAGGCCCACCGACGCGCCGGCCAGCACCGCCCACACGAAAATGACGTCCTTGTGCTGGAAGTGTCCCGACCGGTAGATGGTCGCCACCACCACGTCACCAAGCACCACAAACGCCACCGCCGAGGGGATCACAAAAAACGCAATCTGCTGCAGGCCGAACTGCAAACGCCGGCGCAGATCGCTGGCGATCTCCTCCGTGGTTCCCAGCGCGCTGGACATCGCCGGCAGCTCGGCGGCCGAGACCGCCATGCCAAACAAACTTACCGGCAGCGTATAGAGCGTTTGCGCGTAGGCCAGCGCGGCCACCGCGCCGGTGCCCAGAAAGCTGCCCAGCCACGAATCCACATAGGCGCTGATCTGCACCACGCCCCGGCTCACGAAGACGGGAAAGAAATTCCGCACCACGGTGCGCACGTGCTCGCTGCCGATGCCCATATGCATGCGCAGGGGCCACAGGAAGCGCAGCACGGTGGGCAACTGCACCGCGAACTGCAGAGCGCTGCCAATCACCGATCCAATCGCCAGCAGAATCGCCAGCCGCATCTCTCCGTGATGACGGCCGCCCCAGACCAGCGTGGTGATCATGGCGATGTTCCACACAACGGGCGCCGCATACGACAGGAAGAATTTCCGGTGGCTATTCAGGATTCCGAGACACCATGCCGAAAACACCAGGATGGCCGCACCTGGAAAGAGAATCTGCACCAGCCGGATGGTCAACTGGCGCTTCGCCCCATGGAACCCGGGCGCGATGGCGTCGATCAGCCACGGCGTGGCAAAGACGCCGGCGGCCACCAGTACGGTGGTCACGAGGAGCAACAGGGCAAAGACTGCCTCGGCCAGCTGCGAGGCCTCCTCGTGCCGGTCTTCCGCGTTCAGCCTGGCATAGACCGGGATAAACGAGGCAGAGAGCACCCCTTCACCGAAGAGGTTCTGCAGGATATTTGGAATGCGAAAGGCTGCGCGAAAGGCATCCGCCGCGTCGGAGGCGCCGAAGTAGTGCGCAAAGACCCGGTCGCGCACCAGCCCCACCAGACGGCTCAGCAAAATCCCCGCCGCCACGGCCGCGGCGTGACTTCTCGATCCTGGGTTCTTCGGTTTCTGCTGGGTGGATTGGGTGTCCAAAGCCCGATTATAGGGGGCGGCAAAACAAATGCACTCTGCCACTATCGATGCATCACAGCCCAGGAACCAGGTACAGTAAGAGCGCACGCTCATGGAGAATTTCCGGCTGAAGGTTTTTCGAACCGTTGCCGACGAATCCAGCTTTCGTCGTGCCGCGGAACGGCTGCATCTGAGCCAGCCCGCCGTGAGCCAGCAGATTCAGGCTCTGGAAGAAGAGCTGGGCGCCACGCTGTTCGACCGCGGCAAGGGCCGCGTCCGCCTCACCGAAGCCGGCGGGGTTCTCCTCGACTTCGCCCACAAGGGGGCGCGCCTGGCCGAGCAGGCGGTGGCGGCTCTGGAAGCTACGCGCGGCAAAACGGCCGGCACGCTGCGCATCGGCGCCTCCCTCACCGTCGCGCAATATATCCTCCCCCGCATGCTGGGGGCCTTTCGCGAGCAGCACCCGCGCGTCAGCCTGGCTGTCACCAGCGGCAATACTGAGAACATCCTGGCCTCACTGGCCCGCAACGACATCGATCTCGGCATCATCGAAGGCCCCGCATCCAGCCGCGAAGTCTTCCGCCGGACCCTCCTCGAGGATCGCCTGGTGCTGATCGTCGGCCGCCAATACCCATGGCCCTCCAGGTCCCCCGTTCCACTGCACGCTCTGGCTCAGGTTCCGCTCCTGATGCGCGAGCGCGGCTCCGGTTCGCTTCGCGTGGTGGAACTGGCGCTGCGTCGCGCCGGCCTGCGCCTCAAAGACCTCCACATCACTCTCAATCTCGATTCCATCGTCGCCATCATTTCCGCCGTCGAGGCCGGACTGGGCGCCGGCTTCGTCTCCGAGTGGGCCATCCGCAAGGAACTGCGCCTCGGCACCGTGCGGGTCGTTCCCGTGGAGGGCCTCGACATCCGCCGCGACATCAGCCTGATCCGCCGCTCGGGCCCCGTCCCCGACGGACCGGCCGGCGCCTTCGAGCGCTTCGCCCTCGTGCAGGCGCAGGACGCTCGCAAAGCTCGATAAGCCTGGCTTATCACCCTTCCGATCTTCCGTCTGGACCCATCGCCGGCCAGCCGTCACTCTACCCCTATGGTGAAGAACTTCTTCTTCCTGGGCATCATCCTGGCAGCCAGCGGCGTGCTCTCGCCGCCCTTCGCGCTCGCCGCGGGCCTTGCCTATGGATTGCTGACAGCGCACGAATATCACGTCGACGCCCGCCGCCTCTCGAAATTCCTCCTCCAGGCCTCCGTCGTTTGCCTGGGATTCGGCATGAACCTCGGCGAGGTCATCCGCGTCGGACGCTCCGGATTCCTCTACACCGCCGTCGGCATCACCTTCGCCATGCTCCTCGGCATCGGCCTCGCGTATCTGCTGCGCGTCGGCAAGACCCAGGGCTTCCTCATCTCCGCCGGAACTGCCATCTGCGGCGGCAGCGCCATCGCCGCGCTGGCTCCGGTGACCCAGGCCAGCGACGAGGCCATGGCCGTCTCCATGGGCACGGTCTTCGTCCTGAATTCCATTGCACTGTTCATTTTCCCCGCCATCGGACACACGCTCCATCTCTCGCAAACGCAGTTTGGACTGTGGTCCGCGCTCGCCATCCACGACACCAGCTCCGTGGTCGGAGCCGCGGCTCGGTATGGATCGGTTGCCCTCGCCATTGCCACCACCGTCAAGCTGGCCCGCGCGCTCTGGATCGTCCCCATCTCGGTGGGCACCGCACTGGTGCGCCGCAGCCGAACCAAAATCCATCTTCCCTGGTTCATCCTTTTCTTCTGCCTGGCCGCGGTAGCCAACAGCATTGTGCAGTGGTTCCATCCGGAGTACGTGCAGCTCGCCCGCCTCGGACGCCTGGGCCTGGGCGTGACGCTTTTCCTCATCGGCACCAGCATCTCCCGCGAGAGCCTCAAAAAAGTCGGCGCGCGCCCCCTGCTGCAGGGTGTTCTGCTGTGGATCGTCGTCGGCACCGCCTCACTGCTGCTGATCCTCAAAGGCTGGATTCATCTGTAGAAGGCTGAAGCCTCCCCGCGCCGCCATGTATGATGCTTACGTTCCCGGGCGCCGCAAGGTCGGGCGGTTCTGCCGGGCCCGGGATCGCATCAGCCTTCGAGCAGGAACGCCACGGCTGCGCTGCCAAAAAGGAGAGAGAGGACAATGCTGATACGAGAGGCAAGACTCTGCATGGTGGCCCTGCTGGTCACTGCGATCGCCGTCCCGGTGTTTGCCCAAAGCGGCGAATCCACGTTCAAATCGAGATGCGCGATGTGTCACGGAGCCGATGGCCAGGCCACCAGCTCGATGGCAAAGTCGATGAACATACCCTCCGTCAAGTCTCCGGATTTCAAAAAGTTGACTGAGTCGGAGATGGTCGCCGATACCACGAACGGCAAGGGCAAAATGCCTGCCTACAAGGGAAAGCTCGCCGACGCTCAGATCAAAGAAGTTGTCGCGTATATGCGTACCCTGGAAAAGTAACCGGACGCTCCGGCATCGAAAGGCCACAGTAGCGGCTTGTGGTCTTTCGATGTCCCCGGTCCTGGTCCCCATCCCCGCCTCCGCCTCATTCTCTTCCCGCTCAGGTACCCTTCAATCGTCCAGCGGAAGCCCCCCTCCCTGCGGAAAAAGGACCCAAAGTACTCTGGTCGGGTTTCTTCGTTCCTTTCCGGCACTTCGCCCCCCGGTACATACCACGAAAGTACCAGCGATGACTTACTTGGGTAATTCACCTCGGTTACCAGCCCTGCTACTGTTGCTCCATATCGGCACAGGGAACTGGCCCAGACGAACCCGGCAAGCGCTGCCACGGGAACGCGGGACAGCCGTTCGCCCCGAGGCCTTCCGACAACGCGAGTTCCCCGGTATGGACCGCAGAGAACTCCTTCGAGGACCCGTTTATGACTGATCCGTCTTCCTGCCTGTCTCTTCCTCGCTCTCTCCCGCGTCTCTCGAAAATATCGGTATTGGGCGCATTTCTGGCGGCGGCCTCGCTGCTCGGCGGATCCCTGCTCCACGCTCAGAATTTCACCTCCTTTCCCGCCACTCCGGTGGGAACCACGACGCCGGCCACGCAATCCGTCACCGTGAGCCTGCAGGTTTCCGGAACGGTCAGCAAGGTGGCAGTGCGGACCATGGGCTTCCCCAACCTGGACTTTACCGAGTCCGGAACCGACAGCTGTGCCGGTATCAGCTCCGGCAGTTGCTCCGTCACCGTAGCCTTTGCCCCGATGTTTCCCGGAACCCGCAACGGAGCCGTGGTTCTGCTGGACGCCGGCAACAACATCCTTGGCACTGAATATCTCAGCGGCGTCGGCCAGGGTTCTCTCGCCGTCATGACCCCAGCCTCCATCGGCATCGCAGCCGGCCAAAACGGCGAATGGACCACCCTCAATGACGGCCATCCCGCCACCCAGGCGGATCTCTACCTGCCCACGGGCGTCGCCGTCGATGGCATGGGCGACATTTTCATTGCAGACTCCCATCACAACCGCGTTCGGGAGGTCTACGCGTCCGGTGCGAACGCCGGCCAGATTGTGACTGTAGCCGGGGATGGCAACGCCGGTTACGACGGCACCGCTACCGTCGCCACCGCTACATCGTTAAATGTGCCGGGCGCCGTGGCTATCGATGGCGCGGGCAATCTCTATATTGCGGACACCAACAACAACGTCATCCGCGAAGTGAACCTCACCACAGGCAGCATTCGTACGGTGGCCGGCACCAGCACGCCGGGTTATACCGGCGACACCGGCGCGGCGACTTCCGCCGAGCTGAACTCGCCCCAGGGCGTCGCTGTCGGTGCAGTCGGCAATCTCATCATCGCCGATACCGGAAACAACGTAGTCCGCAAAGTGAATGTTTCAACCGGAATTATCACCACCATCGCCGGCGATCCCACAGGCGCCTCGGGTTTCGCGGGCGACGGCGGACTGGCGACGGCGGCGAAACTCGATGCGCCCTACGGTCTCGGGTTCGATCCCGCCACAAATCTTTATGTCGCCGACTCCGGCAATAACCGCGTGCGTAAGGTGAGCACCACCGGCTACATCAGCACTTATGCGGGCAGCGCGAATTCCGGCTTTCTGGGTGATGGTGGGCAGGCTGCCGCAGCCGAGCTCTATTCCCCCCTCGGTGTGGCCTGCGATCCAGCGGGGAACCTGTACATCGCCGACGCCCGCAACTATGTCGTGCGCAAGGTGAACGCCTCTTCCGGCGTTATCACCACGGTGGCCGGCAGCAACGCCAACAGCATCTACGGCGACGGCAAGACCCCCTTCACCTACGGCAACGGGCAGCCGGGCGACAACTACAGCGGGAACGGCATCGCCACCGGCGCCGGCATTTACGCGCCTTACGGTATCGCCATCGACTCGGCCGGCAACCTCCTGGTCGCCGAATATTTCGATCACATCATCCGCGAGGTTTACGCGAATTCCGCCACCATGTTCTTCAATGGCGAACTGTGGCAGAACCAGGTCAGCGCCGCACAGAACCAGTTCATCGAAAACGACGGCAATCAGCCGATGCTGCTGCCGACGGTTACCCCCGATGCCAATGCCGCGGTGAACGCCGGCACCTCCACCTGCTCCGTCAGCGTCGCCGTGGATGCGCAATGCAAGCTCGCCGTTGAATTCGCGCCGACCGACGCCAATCCTCCCAATCCCCTGGTCGGGAACGTGGCCGTTAGCGGAAATCCCGCCGACTCGCCTCTCAACATCGCTGTCGTGGGACAGTCCCTGGGCCTGAACGGCGCAATTGTGACCCTCAGCTCGAATCAGAATCCGGCGGTCTACGGGCAGACCATCACCTTCAACGTTTCGGTGCGGCAGGATCCTAATTCCACCAAAGGCATCCCCACAGGCACCGTCACCTTTACCGATACTTTCGGCGGCGTGACCAGTCCGCTGGGAACCACGCAGACACTCGACGCGAACGGCAATGCCAGTCTGCAGATCTCCAACCTGGCGGTGGGCTCTCATGTCATCACCGCCAACTACAGCGGCAGTACCTTCTACAGCTCCTCTGCGTCGAACCCCCTGTCCCAGGTCGTTCAGGAGCAGGTGATGGTCGCCCTCTCCAGCTCCAGCCCGAACGATACGTCCACCTTCGGTACGAATGTGCTTTTTACCGCGGACGTCACGGTCTCCGGTGGCATTAATCCCGCGGGGGCAGTCTCCTTCTACAACGGTGCGACCTATCTGGGCAGCGGATCGCTCAACGGAAGCGGCGTGGCCACCTTCAGCACCGCCTCCCTGCCGGTGGGCAGCAACTCGATTACGGCCACGTATACCGATACCAATAACGTGACCGGCACTTCCTCGCCTTTAATCCAGATCGTCAGGCAGGGAACCGCCACCTCTCTGGTTTCCAGCCTGAATCCTTCTCTCTTCGGTTCGCCGGTGACGTTTACGGCGACTGTTGTGGCCAGCGGCTCCATAGCGCCCACCGGAACCGTCACCTTCTTCGACGGCGCCACGCGGATCGGCACCGGCCCTCTCGTCGCCGGCGGAACCGCGACGGCGACCGCCAGTTTCCGGACCGCCGCACTCTCCGCGGGAACCCATACCATCAGCGCCTCCTATGGAGGCGACCCGGACAACTTCAGCAGCACCTCCGCGGGGTTGGTCCAGACCGTGAACATCGCTTCGACTTCCACCACTCTGGCCTTCAGCGCCAATCCCGCGATTGCCGGCAAGTCCGTGACCTTCACCGCCACTGTCATAGCCAACAGCGGAGTCGCCGCGGGAACGGTCCGGTTCTACAGTGGCGCGACCTTGCTGGGCACCGGAACGCTGAATGGCGCCGGCGTGGCCACCTACTCGACGGCCACCCTTGCGGTCGGCACTTACTCCATCACGGCCGCTTACCAGGGGACTGCCAATGATTCCGCCAGCACCTCGGCAGCTCTCACCCTCACCGTGGTCGAGGCAACGACAGCGGTGAAGCTGGTCTCGAACCGGCCTTCGGTTGTGGTCACCAATCCCGTGACCTTTACCGCCACGGTCACCGGAAACGGCGCCATTCCCACAGGAACCGTCACCTTCCTGGATGGCTCCGCCACTCTGGGATCGATGGCCCTCAACGGAAGCGGAGTGGCCGCGCTCACCACATCGTCGCTCGTGGTGGGAACCCATAACATCACCGCTGCCTATTCCGGCGACGCGAAAGACGGCGCCGTCACCTCAGCGGTTTTGGTGGAAACGGTGACCGCCTACGGCACCCAGACTAACCTCGCCACTTCGGCCACCAGCCTCACCACCGACCAGCAGTTGACCCTGCTCACCACAACAGTTTCCACCAACGGCGGCGCCGTGACCGGCACCATTACCTTCATGAATGGAACCGCTTCGATCGGCACCGCCGCTGTCGGCGCCAATGGCACAGCGACCCTGACCATCAATCCAACGAGCGGAACCTACACCATCACCGCCCATTACGGCGGCGACGCGATCAACGCGCCCTCTGTCTCCAACGTGGTGACCGTCAATGTGAGCCAGGCCACGGAATTTACGATTGCGCTGAATCCGACCTCAGTCTCGATTCCGAGCTCGCAGTCGAAGCAGATCACGATCGATCTGGCCTCGGAGAATGGGTTCACCGACAAAATGGCGCTGGGCTGCGATTCGCTGCCCTTCTCGGTCACCTGCAGCTTCGCCGGCAACGACGTCAACCTGAACGCCAACGGAACAGCCTCCGTCCAGCTGACGGTCGATACCAACTCGCCGCTGGCCGGCAGTTCCCAGCAATCGAAGAATGAATTGCCGGGGGGCAACGGTGGAATGCTGTCTGCCTTCCTCTTCCCAGGTGCGGTCCTCTTTGGCTTCTCCTTCTGGCGCTTCCGCAGGAATGCCGGCGCCCTGAAAGCTCTGGTGGTTGTCGCCATGTTGGCGGGAACAACCTTCCTGATGACGGGCTGCGGCGGCTTCTCCCTCAACAGCGCCAAACCTGGCAATTACGTTATCCAGATCACGGCCACCGGCACCCAGACCGGCGTTACCCACGTCGCCAATCTCACCGTTCAGGTGACGCAGTGAGCGGAGCTGGCATCATGAAGAAATCCGCTGGACTTCTCTTTTCTCTGCTGCTCGCCGGGCTCCTCTTCGCGGCAGTCCCGGCGCGGGCGCAGTCGCCCGAATCCGCCACTGGTGACTGGTCGACCCTCTCGGTGGGCGGCACTTTCAGCGCGACCCGCCTTCAGTATGGACAACACTGGGTGGAAGGCGGAGGCGTCTTCGTCGACGGCAACCTCAACTGGCGTTTCGGGATTGAAGGCGAAGCCAACTGGGCGGTTCTGCACCAGCTCTCGAACACCCACGCGAGCACCTACCTGGTGGGACCGCGGTACCAGATGAATGCCCTCGGCAATTACCGCTATCGGCCCTATGCGAAATTCCTGGTGGGCGACGGCGAATTCAACTTCCCCTACAGCTACGCCCACGGCAGCTACTTTGTCATGGCTCCCGGCGGCGGTCTGGATTACTGGCTGAACTCCCGCTTCCGCCTTCGCCTGGTGGACTTCGAGTACCAGTACTGGCCGGGATTCACCTATGGTCCCTCGACCAATGTGAGTGTCAGCGTCGGTGTGCGCTACCGCATCCGCTGACGAGCGTCACAGCGGATGGACCGTGGGCGGCGCCTCGCTGGGCGAAGGATCGGGTTCTCCATCATCGGCAGCTTGACCGGAGCCAGGCGGCTGCGCCGGCACGATCTGCACCAGAGCCGGTTGCGGAGGCGGCGCCTGCTGCGCCATAGCCGCTTCATGTTGCTGGCGGGCGCCGGCATCGATATCCACCGGAACGCCGCCGGCAACGATCTCCGGATAGCCGTACCTGTGCTTCAGATCGGCCGTATAGCGGACGATCACGAACAGCAGCACGAAGGAAACGAGGACGGCAATCGCTGAGCCTTCCGGACCCTGACCGCCGCCGCTGATCCAGGCCGGACCCACGGCGTTGGTGATCAGGACCGGCGAGGCGTCGCCATTCAGAGAGCCGGCAATCGGCAGACCGAAGAGAATGCCCATCACGGCAACCCAGGCGAAGTGGAATCCCCAGTTCACCCAGAGCGCGCGCGTGCGCAGGACACCCAGCGCCAGAACCCAGCCCAGGAAGAACGAGACCAGCACCGCAGCCGTGGTGGTCTGGGCGCCGTGCGTGCGCCAGATGGCGAAGATCACGGCCATGAACAGCGTGCCGATTCCGGAGCCCATCGCTTCGGTCAGGCGCTGGAAGGGATAACCCCGGAAAGCCATCTCGATGGCGAGCGTGCCGAAGGCCATCGCTGTCAGATCCAGGAAAGCGATGAAGAACTGGTGCACATTGGTGAAGGCGCTGATCACCAGGCCGCCGATCAGGGCGGCAGGCAGCACGCAGGCGATGACGCCGGCCCAGGCAATCGCGGCGCCCAGGCCGACCTCGCGAATCCAGCCGGGGCGAATCACCAGACCAATCGCGCGGGCGGGATCCAGTTTTCGCTGGCCCAGCCGGCTCATCGTCCAGTAGCCGAGGCCGAGGAGAAAGACCAGGAACACCCGGTAGAGCGGATCCTGGAAGTCGCCGGAGGTCAGGCCAGCGGCGGCGCGGCCCGCGATGAGGTCGGCGCAGAGAAACCAGGCAGAGGCGATGAGAAACCAGCCCAGCGCGCTGAGTCGCTCGACAAAGGTCACGCGGCGGCTCCACGAATCGACGGTGCGACGGCGATCACAATCATCAGGATGGTTCGATGCCTGCCAGGTGCCTGCCAGTTCAGACCGTGTAGAACTGGGCAATGTTGCGGAATTTCTCGTAACGGCGACGCAGGAGCTCGTCGAGGGGCAGCGTTTTCAGCTCGTTCAGATGCCAGCGCAGCTTCTCGGCGAGAAGCTCGGCGGCTTTGGGTGGATCGACATGCGCGCCCTCTCCCGGCTCAGGGATTACATCGTCCACGCAGCCGAAGCCGCGCGCGTCATCGGCGGTGGCTCTCAGGGCGACGGCGGCGTCCGCGCGCCGGGCAGCGTCGCGCCACATGATGGAAGCGCCGGCCTCGGGCGAGATCACCGAGTAGATTGCTTTCTCGAGCATGAGGACGCGGTCGGCGACGGCAAGGCCGAGGGCGCCGCCCGATCCGCCTTCGCCGGTGATGACGGCGATGGTGGGAACGCGCAGGCGGGACATTTCCCGGAGGTTGCGGGCGATGGCTTCGGCCTGGCCGCGCTCTTCGGCGCCGAGTCCGGGATTGGCGCCCATCAGATCGATGAGGGTGATGAGCGGGCGATTGAACTTCTCGGCCAGCTTCATGGCGCGCAGGGCTTTGCGATAGCCTTCGGGGTCGGGCATGCCGAAGCGGCGGTGGATCTTCTCTTTGGTCGTCCGGCCCTTGAGGTTCGCGATCACCATGACTTCCTGGCCTTCAAAGCGGGCCATGCCGCAGGTGACTGCCGGATCGTCGGCGAAGGCGCGATCGCCGTGAATCTCGCTGAAATCGGTGAACATGCGTTCCATAAAGGCGAGAGGATCGGGGCGCTGCGGGTGACGCGCCAGCTGCGTTTTGGCCCAGGCCGGAGGAACCGGCTCCGGCGGTAGATTCTCGATTACCTGATCGGTCATAGAGGGAGTCAGTCCGAGATTGATTGTATGGAGGTGCAAGGGGAGGGAGCAAATGGAGACAGCCGGGAGCGCCGAGCGGGGAGCCGCGAGAGGCTGGACAGGCAGCCGCGCGGGGCCGCAGGAGAGAGAAGAGAAAGATTTTTCGTCATAGTTTTGCGTAAGTGTTGTAAATGCTGCGAGTTGCGGAAATTCAGAGGAGCCCCCTTTCCGCAAGTGTGTGAAAGAGACGACCTGAGAGGGGGCTCCTTACTGTCCCTTCTGTGCATGGAGCTGGAACCTCGAAGGAAAAAGCCCGCGCAAGGCGGGCTTTTTCTTTTTTTACTCTATAAGTTCAGAATACCAAGTTTGAGCGAGTTTACTGCCAGTTTTCGGCGGGTATTTTGGCGTGGAAGTCATTGTGTATCAGCGATTGTTACTTTCGTCAGGGCGCGAGGGGCTTGACACGTTTTCCACAGAAGAACAGGGAATAGGCAATAGGGAATAGGCAATCGGGAATCGGCAACAGCAATCGGCAATTGGCAACGGGGCATTAGTCGGTACGCAGGGCCTGGGCGGGATCGACCGTTGCAGCACGGCGGGCGGGGATGAAGGCGGCCAGGGCCGCGACGCCGGCGATGACGAGGACGGCGGCGCCGTAGATGCGCGGGTCGATCATGGACACGCCGAAGAGCTGGCTGCGCACCGCGCGCGTGAAGAGCACAGCCAGGGGGAGGGTGAGAAGGATCGATCCCCCGGCGAGCAGCAGCACCTCGCGCAGGATGAGGCCGACCACCGAGCCGCGGCGCGCGCCGAGGGCCATGCGAATGCCGATTTCCCGGGTGCGCTGCGCGGTGGACCAGGCGAGGATGCCGTAGAGCCCGATGCCGGCCAGCAGTGCAGCGAGCATTCCAAACACCGCCGCCAGCAGGCCCATGGTGCGCTCGTTATGAATGGTCTGATCGATGTCGTCGCTCATGGTGCGCAGGTTACCGACGATGAGCCTGGAATCGATGTTGGCGACCGCGGCGCGGATCTGGTTGGCGGTAGCGTCGGGCGGCTGCCAGGTGCGGATGTAATACGTCATGCCGGAGGGCCGTTCGGCCTGCGTAAAGGGGATGTAGTAGGTAGCCATCGCCGGGTCGCGGACGCTGGTGTGCTTCACGTTGGCGGCGACGCCGATCACGATGGCATCCGTTGCCGGCCGATGCGGGCGGGCGACATGGTGGCCCAGGGCCGCCGGCACGCTGCCGAAAAAGTGCTTCGCGAAAATCTCGTTCACGATGGCAACGTGCTGGGAGGTCGCGGTATCGCCGTCGTTGAAGTATCGTCCGGCCAGCAGCGGAACGCCCAGGGTCTGCAGGTACCCGGTGCTGACGGCAGGCAGCTCGACGTTGAAGTTTTCATTGGGCGGCGGCGTGTAGCCGCTCACCAGGGCGTCTCCATCTTTGCCGTCGCCGGCGAGGTCGGTATCGTCGGTTGCGCCGGCAGAGCGAACGCCGGGCAGGGCGGCAACTGCGTCGAGAACGCGCTGCTCGAGCGGGGCAATTTCGGCCCCGGTATAGCCGGCCAGCTCGGGAGCCAGATCGAAAGCCAGCAGGTGATCGGTGGCAAAGCCGACATTCACGTTGCGCAGATTGCCGATGGTGCGGACGAAGAGGCCGGCGGCGACGATCAGCAGCAGGCTGAAGCCGATCTGCAGCGCGACGCAGGTGCGGCGGAATTTGATGGAGTTGCCAAGGCCTGTGTTGGATTGCTGCTTGAGCGATTCGACCAGGCGGGGATTCCAGAACTGCGCCGCCGGAGCCAGCGAGAAGAGCAGGCTGGCCAGCAAGGTCGCGACCAAAGTGAAGAGGAGCACGCGTCCGTCCAGGGCAGCGGTATAGGGAGGCGCATCGCCATTTCCCGCGGACATCCAGTGGATGAGCAGGCGGAGGGCTTCGGGGGCGAGCGCGAGGCCAATCGCGGCTCCAGCTATGCCGAGCAAAAGGCCTTCGGCAAGCAGCTGGCGCAGGACCTGTCCGCCGGTGGCGCCCAGCGCATAGCGGACGGAAAACTCGCGCACGCGGGTGGCAGCGCGCACCAGCAGCAGGCTGGCCACGTTCACGACCGCCATGGCGATGACCAGAAGCACCATGCCCATGATGATGGTGAGCGGCTGGCGCACATCCTGGCGCGTCGGCGAGAAGCCCTGCGCGCCGGGTTCGAGATTCAGATGGGCTTCGTCCACGAATCCTTTGCGGGAATTGGCCGACTGATCGGGCAGGGTGGTGAATTCCGCGGCGCGCAGCGCGTGGAAGAGCGGATTGACAGAGGCGGTGGCCTGCGCGACGGTGATGCCGGGGCGCAGCCGGGCGGCGACGGTGAGCCAGTAGGACCGGTGATCGCTGAGGTATGACCAGTCGGGAATGATCACCTTCTGTTCGGTGATGGGCACGTACAGATCGGGCAGGCGTCCCCAGACCATGCTGTGAAAGCCGGGCGCGGCGACGCCCAGGATGGTGAAGGGCGTGCCGTTGACGAGCAGCGTTTTGCCGGTAACGGGCGCTTCGTCCAGATGCGTGCGCCAGTAGTCGAAATTGAGAACGGCGACAGGATTGGCGCCGGGAGCGGTTTCATCGGAGGCAACGAAGAGGCGGCCCACCGCGGGACGGACCCCCAGCGTCTGAAAGTAATTGCCGGTGACC